>NZ_JAOS01000052.1:0-340679 GCF_000523975.1 Mycobacterium sp. MAC_080597_8934
GCGTCTTCCGGAATCGTTGTCCACCAACGATGTCGACGCGTTCCTGGCGACACTGGCAACGCACCGGGACCGGGCGATGGTGCTGGTGATGCTACTCGGAGGGCTGCGTTCGGCCGAGGCGCGTGGCCTGCTGCTCGCCGACGTCGATATGGGCCGGCGCCGGCTTCGGGTGATCGGCAAGGGCGGCAAGGAACGTCATGTCCCGGTCGATGCGGCGTTCTTCACCGAGCTCGCCGCCTACCTGCGATGGGAGCGGCCGCCGGGGTTGGCGACGCCGCAGTGCTTCGTAGTGCTGCGCGGCCCGACGACCGGTGCACCGGTCAGCGAGGCCGGGCTGCGCAGCCTGTTCCCGTCGGCACCGGGAGACCTCTGGCGCCACAAGAAGTCCGCCCGCACCGTTTACGGCATACCTACGGCACCGAATTGTCGGCGGCCGGAATCGATCTGCTGGCGTTGCGGGCGTTGATGGGGCATGTCTCGCCGGAAGACCACGGCCCGCTACGTGCATTTGTCGATCGAGCAGCTCGCCGCCGAATACGGTGCTGCTCGTGCGACGTTGGCCGGAGCCCGGCAGTGACCACGGTGTTGGTCGGCCAACCCGTAGGCGCCGACGAGGGTGGTGGCGGATTATCTCGACCACGTCGCCACCCTGGGTTTGAGCGGGCGGGCGGTACCGCGACCGGATTCGGATCGCTCGCGACTTCACCGCACGCCACCGCGACCTGCACGCCTGGATGACGCTGCCGGCAGCCGAGCGGATCGCCGAGATAGTCGGACAACCGGGCGTGGCCGCTGATCCTGTCACACGATCGGCACCGGCGTTACGGCTGGACGTCGAGCTGGCCGCGGTCAAACAGTTGACCGGGCTGGGCCGCGCAGTGGAGGACCGGGATCCGAGCGGATTCGCCGCGTTGCGGAATGCGGGAATTCGGTTGGGCTGGAGGAGTTCCTGGGTCGAGACGGTCCTCGGCGAATGTCTGGCGGTAGTGCTGGCACACCACGGCGGAATGGTCGCCGACCTGACCGGCGACGCGCTCGACGACTTCGACGCCGCGCTGTCACGTACCGTGGTGCCCCATCGTCGCGGCGGGCATACAGGGGGCGGCTGGCCAGCCTGCGGCAGCTGTTGTTCGAGACCGCGGTCATCGACACCGCGCCGAAACGCCGGCGGTGGGCCCGTAGCCTCGAGCAGCGCTTCACCGAGGTGGAGATGCCCGACCCGATCCGTCAGACGTTGCTGCGCTACATCGGCGTGCGCGCGGCGGTGCTGCGGCCCAAATCGGTCGAGTCGCTGATCAACGACCTGCTGCCCTTCGCCGAATACCTCACCGCTCACCATCCCGACGTCATCAGCCTGCGTGAACTCGACCGGAGCTGCATCGAGGGCTACCTGAAATGGAATCGCACCCGGGGCTGGCGTGGTCAGCGCGCCGCCGCGGGCGCCGGGCGCACCGTCTCGGCCGCGGTGGCCCAGTCGGCAGTGCTCAGTCTGCGCAACCTGCTCGACGACATCACCGCCTGGGGCTGGGCGCAGGCCCCACCACGGCGGTTGGTATTCGCCGCCGACGTCCCCAAACTCGACCAGCCGTTGCCACGCGCGCTAGCACCCGATGTGGACGCGGCAGTGATGAACGCCGTTGCCCACCTGCAGGATCCGTTCGCCCGCATCGGCCTGACCGTGCTGCGTGGTGCCGGCCTGCGGGCGGGGGAACTGCTCGACCTCGAACTGGGCAGCATCATCGACTACGGACCGGCCGGAACCTGGCTGAAGGTGCCACTGGGCAAGCTCGCCACCGAACGCATGGTCCCGCTCTCCGCCGCGACCCTCGCCGCGCTCGACGAGTGGGTCGCCCTCCGCGGCACGCACCGGCCGCTGCCGCACCCACGCACCGGCGTGCTCACCGACTTTCTGTTCACCCGGCACGGACGCCGCCTGGGCTACACCCGGCTGCGCAACGGGCTGCTCACCGCCGCTGAATCCGCCGGGTTGCACCGTCCCGACGGCGGCGTCCTGATGGTCACTCCACATCAGTTGCGCCACACCTGGGCCACCGAACTCGCCAACGCCGGGATGAGTCTGCAGGCCTTGATGTCCTTACTCGGGCACGTCACTCCACAAATGACGATCCGCTACGCCACCCTGGCCTCGCCCACCCTGCGCGCGGCCTACGACGAAGCGATGGGCAAGATGCGCCGCCAGTTCACCCTCACCCCGGTCGGCAAACCGATCCTGCCCGACAAGGTCGGCTGGCTGCACAGTGAAATGCTGAAAACCCGCGTTGCACACGGATACTGCGCTCGCCACGAATCCGCGGGCGCGTGCCCTTATGCCAACATCTGCGAAACCTGCGACAACTACGTCACCGCCCCGAATTCCGCGACACGCTCACCGACCAACTCGCCGACGTCCAGGCCTCAGAACCGACGCGAGTGCCGCGGCTGGACCGACGAAGCCGCCGCCACGACCGCGTCGCCCACGCCCTTACCGACCACCTCCAGCGCCTCGATCGATGAACATCCCACCCCGACGGGTTGACCCGCCCCCGAGGGCCGGATAAAGGAGCGGCTCAACAAGGAGATTCGCCGGCGCACCGACGTCGTCGGGATCTTCCCCGACCGCGACGCCCTGATCCGCCTCGTCGGCGCCGTGCTGGCCGAACAGCATGACGAATGGGCCGAATCGCGGCGCTACCTCGGCCTCGACGTCCTCAGCAAATCCCGCGCCGACCACACCCCATCAACAGAGCAGGAGGACACCCCCGCGGCACTAACCGCCTGAACCATCACCCCGAAGAATCACACGACGACGACGTACACCACGTCCCTGGACTTGACCTGGGGCGCAATTACTCAGTGTGACAACATGTTTCGCGATCTGTTTCTCGCGCGGACCATCGGTCCGACCAGGCCCGTGCGGACGTTTCAACGGCCCCGGGGATGGTTCGACACTGCAGTTGAGTGGGTGTTCGGCTGCCCAGTTTCGACCGATTATGCGATGCCTTCTCTGACCATCTGCTCGGCGCAACGCCACGTGTGCTCGAGACGCATCGGACCTCGACCACGTCACAGATCCGGTCACGCCGGAAGTCCCGCAGTGGGTGGCATTGGTAGCCCCCTCGCGCGGCGGGCCGCGGAATCGGCGTTTACCACACGATCAGCTGGGCTCACCCGTAATCAGCCGCTCGATCTGATCCACCGATTTATCGATCAGATGGCTGAAGATGGTGGCGTTCACCTCAGACAAGATGGCGCAATCGTTACCTGAGCAGATTTTGTATTTCGTGTCGATTTTGGATACTTCGATTTTCGGGGCGAATCCTTGCTTGGCAAGGTCGGCGCCCAGACGGCCAGATGCGAGGTCCGAACGCGCCGTCGTGGCCCAGTCCCAAATGAGATACTTTTCGGCCAACTCGAAATTCGACAGTTTGGCAGCCGCGTTGCGGCGCTGCCCACGGTCATTAACCGTATCGACTACCCACCAAGTTTGTTCTTCACGGACGTGGACAGAATAGTCGGTACTTGTGAAGCGAATTGCACAGTCTTCGCAGTCTGTGGTGACGCCGATATTACCGCCACCTATTGCGGGCCCCCAACGATGCCAATTGACTGACAAGCGCGAGAAATCGACCATTAGTTAATCCTTCTCAAGTAGCCCCACCTGACCAATTCCGCGACATCGCCCGTCGCTCCCTCTTCGTTAATAATGCGGTACTGCTGACCGCCGCCGGGCTGATGAAACCACGGCGCCACCTCCGACTGCTCAATGTGCCACCCGGGCGGAAGGCGGGTCGGGTCGTCGACCACATATTGAAAGTACGGCTTGCCGGCGCTTCCTGGTGGGAGGGCCAGTTCGGCGAACGGTGTTCCTTCGGGGGCCAGGTATCCGCCACCGGGAAACCCGAATCGGCTCAGAACTGTCCCAGCCGACAACTGAGCATCCGGGACGACCGTCCCGGGTACCGCGTACGGCTTGGTCGGCAACGTGTCGTCGGGATATCGCAGGCTGCCGTCGGCGTTGGTGAATTCCGGGCCGGGATCGATCGGATGGTATCCCTCGAAGAGCGGATGGTCCGAGGCAAGCGGGGGTGGCGGCGGCTGTTCCGGCGGTAAAGGCGGCGGACTGTCGGGCACGGCGACGTGCGGCCCACCGGGCGCATGTTCGACGGGTGCATCGGCCGGGGGAGTGTGCTCCACGGGAGGAGGCTCAAGCGGATGGGTACTGGGAACGGGCTCGCCGCCGATGCCGCGCGGGTACTCGGCCTCAGCGAGCGCCGCACGCACCTCAGCCCCCGTCATCGCCCGGGAGATAACGTTCTCGCTCGTCAATCCCTCCAACATCTCCCGGCTGAATAGCGTTTTCAGGCCTTGCCAAGCGGCAGTACCGCCCACCTTGAGTCCGTATCCGCCTACCGCGGTCGTGATGGCGGTCCACAACGGCTCGGAGGTGGCTTCCACCTTCCCCGGATCGGGCGTGCGCATTCCGGTCAACTTGCCGCCGTTGAAGATGTAGTACGTGCCGGTGGCCTGGTCGAAGAATTCGCCCGTCCCGTTCTTGAGCTGGCCGACAACCTGTACGGGCTGCCCGTTGACGTTGTAGGTGAACATGAAGTGGCCATCGGGCGTGACATTCACCGACGCGGGGTCGACGCCGGTGTAGTCGGGAATCTTGCCCAGGTCGTCGAGCGCATGGGCGAGATCGGCCTTGAGCTTGGGTAGCTGGGCGCTGGCGGCCTCGCCTTCCGGCGAGCCGGGCCCGTGGGCATAGACGTCGGCTATCGCCTTGTCCAGAGCCCGCTGCGCGGCACGCACCTTGGCCATCTGGTCCAGGACGGCCTGATTGGTGGCC
Organism: Mycobacterium sp. MAC_080597_8934; assembly: GCF_000523975.1. NCBI lineage: Bacteria > Bacillati > Actinomycetota > Actinomycetes > Mycobacteriales > Mycobacteriaceae > Mycobacterium > Mycobacterium sp. MAC_080597_8934. The sequence continues at coordinate 4,847 of NZ_JAOS01000052.1, forward strand.
CGGCGAATGTCATCCAAGGCGGCCTGTTGGGCCGGAGAGGCCGGGGCGACGCCGTCGGCGTCGACACCATGGAGGGGCGCGCCGTCATACCCTTCGGCGTGCAGGCTGTTCAACGACTTTTGCAGCCCATCGGCGTAGCCGTTGCGGATCGCTTGCAGATCAGCCAGGGCCGCCTTGGTGTCGCGCAGGGCGTCGTCCTCGCATGTGTTGATGAGGGCATGCAGCGCATCCCGGTCAGCCGGACTGAGGCTCTTGTCGTTCAATAGGGCGACCGCCTCGACCACCAGGTCGGAAATGTTCTTCAACTGGGCATCCAGAGTGGCGATCCGCGCCGCACCCGCTTTCTGCGCCTCGGCCAGCGCGGCGGCAATGCCTTCCAGGTCGGCGCCGATCTTGGGCAGCTGCAAGGACTGGGCCCCAAGGGCTTTCGTGACGCGTTGCACTTCCTCGGAGTCGTTGATGGGATGATCGCCGTCCTGGTGATTCCAGGCCGCGTCGAATCGTGACCGCGCCTGCTGGAACGCGTTGTCGGCTTCCTGCGTGCAGCGGCCCGCGCGGTGGAAGGCCCCGGCCAGGTTGGATATCTGTGACGGGCTGCCCGCCTGCAGGCTCGCATTGATCGCCCACGGGTCACCGCCGGCTTCGGCGATCAGCGCCTGCTTATCTATGTACGGGAGTCCCATGGCACCTTCGCGGCCGAGCGCTCATCGCCACACCGGCGCCGCGTGCTGACGCGCATCTGCAACCCTCCCGAACTGCTCATGAGGGTACTGGCGCGGGCGCACCGGTCAATTCACTACAGCCGAACAACCGCCGGGTCGGCCGAAAACCGTCCGCTCAGCCCAGCAGTTGGCGGCGCACCTCGAGTCGCCTGAGTTTGCCCGACGACGTGCGCGGCAGCGACCCCGGCGGCATCAGCACGACGTCCGCCGGTGTCACCCCGCAGACCGAGATGACCCGCTTGATGACGGCGCTGCGCGTCACATCACGGTCCGCTCCGACGAACTCGGCCGCGATCAGCAATCGGGATTGCGCCGCACCGGATTTGGATCCCACCGCGACCACGCCGCCGTGCCGCACGCCGTCCACTTGCGCGGCCACCTGTTCGATCTCGGTGGGAAAGATGTTGCGGCCGGCAACAGTGATGACCTCTTTGGACCTACCGCAAATGACCAGCGCGCCGTCGACCAGATAGCCGATGTCCCCGGTCGGGAACCAATCACCGTCGGATCGGCCCGTCGTGTCGCCCAAATAGCCGGTCATCATCGACGATCCGCGGATCTCGACCTCCCCGACGCCCTCGCCGGACGGCTCGTCGGTCGCAGCTATGCGTAGCTCCATCCCGGCGATGGCGCCGCCCAGCAGGGCATACCGTTGGCGGACACCGGATTCCGTTCGCTCGTCGATCTGCAATCCCTCTCCGCAGAAGGGCATCGTCACCGCACACGTCGCCTCGGCCATCCCGTAGGCCGGAGTGGCGGCCGCTGCCCGAAAGCCGGACGGCGCCATCGCCGTTGCGAACCGCTGGAACCCCTCGCAATCCACCGGTTCGCCCCCGTTGATCGCAATCCGCAGCGCCCCGAGGTCAACGTCGCGCACCCTCCCCGAGTAGCGGCCGATCATCGAGTAGCCGAAATTGGGGCCGGCGGTGAACGTTGCCTGGCTGTCGGACAGCCACTCCGCCCAGCGCAGCGGCGCCGCCGAGAAGACGCCCGTCGGCGCCTGCCACAGTGGCATGCCGCTGAGCACGGAGGTGAGCAGGAACGCCAACCCCATGTCGTGGTAGAGCGGCAGCCACGAACATGCCCGATCCGAAGCACCGTCGAGCCGCAGCGGCTCGATGAGGCCGCGCATATTGCTCAACACCGCGGCCGGCGACAGCACCGCCGTGCGCGGGTTCCCCGTCGAGCCCGCCGTGCCCTGCAGGATCGCAACGCCCGAATCATCTTGGTACTCAAGGCCGGTCGACGACGGGGTGCGAGCCGCCTGGGCCAGGTCGCAAACGGAAACGGCGGAGTCGGCGGCGGCCAGGGTGCGCAGCACACCGCCATGACTCAGCACCGTGTCGACGCCGATCCCGCCGAAGCGCTGCAGGGTGCTGTGCGCCCATTCCGACGGGTCGGCGCCCCGCCGCGGCCGGGGGAGAAGGGACACCGCGACGCCGGCCAACCACGCGCCCTGGATGGCGGCGATCAGTTCGACGGTCGGCTCACCGACGAGGCCCACGGCTCCCAGCCGGTCCCGCTGAAGCAGACGCGCGGCGATGCTTTCGGCCATGCCGTGCACCTCGGGCCAAGGGCAGGACCGCCATGTGTCGGAGTCTTTGTCCAGGACCACCAGGTCGTGCGGTGATCGGGTCATCGCGTCGCGTATCGCGGCGGCGAGGACGTTCATGCGTTGACCCTGGCGGCGATCGCGGACTGCAGGTCGCCGACGGTTGTGCAATACAGCAGGTCTTCCTCGCTCAACTGCGTACCGAAGCGTTCTTCGATGGCGACCAGGCTGACGGCGAACGCGACCGAGTCCATTCCCCGGTCGTCGATCAGACGCGTTGTGGGACTGAGTGATTCGAACTTGAGGTCCAGGTCGTCGCGAAGGATGCTGACCAACCGATCATCGACGGCGCGGGGCAGTGGTGGATTGGAGGAGGTCATTACCCGGACCATATCCACATGATTTAGGTAAGGCTACCCTCAGCACACGGGTGTGGTGTGTGTCACCGCCAACCACGACGCGGCGCGCCGGCCGTCGCCCAAGGCCAAGACCAAACCAAGACCAAGACGTGCCCAGACCGGCGTGACTTGCCCACGGCGCCAACCACTTCGGAAGCGGTCGGCTGCTCACGGCGCTCGGACGCCCGGCGACCAGGTCTGCCATCATGTGCTGGTGACCGATCCGTGCCGGGAATGCGGTTTCGCTTACGACCTGCGGCAGGCCCCAACCGCCGGCGATGACGTCCGCGCGCGAGTGGCCGAGGTCGTCACGATCTTGTGCGACAACACAATTGACGTTCGCTCTCGGCCACGTGATGGTGTCTGGTCGCCGCTCGAGTACGGTTGCCACCTGCGGGACGTATTGCTGGTGCAGCGCGAGCGGGTGCTCGCGGCGCGGCGGACGAATGGGGTCGACTGCGTCTCGATGGGCCGCGAGGACCGCGCCGTTCATGATGGATACAACGAGCAGGAACCCGGCACCGTGGCTCGCCAACTCGCCGACGCCGCATTGCTGTTCGGCAATGTGCTGGCCCGGTTGACGACGGCGGACTGGGACCGCACCGTCGTCTACCACTACCCGGTGACCGCCGAGCGGTCGCTCCGCTGGGTCGCGGTGCACACCGCACACGAAGCCCAGCACCACCTGCTCGACATCCGTCGCCAACTATAACGGGAGGCCGCGCGCACGCCCGCGCCGCCGATCCCCGGACAGCACGAAGGTCACGACCTCTTTCGAGGCCGTGACCTTTCGTCGAACCGCTCAGTGTGGGCGAAGGGGGACTTGAACCCCCACGTCCCGAAGGACACTGGCACCTGAAGCCAGCGCGTCTGCCATTCCGCCACTCGCCCGGAAAAACAACCGATGGACCATACCACTGTAATGGCCCGATTCCCGAACCGCCGCAGTGGGGCCGTGGCCCGCCGTCCATTATGCCCAACCCCGCGGGCGCGCCCCTGAACTGCGTGGATGCGGTTCTCACGATTTCGGAAGTGCCGCGGCGTCGTGCTGTCCCGATACCATGCGGGAGTGAACCAGCACCCGGGTGATTCGTTTGCCGCGCACCGGCAATACCTGAGGGCAAGTGCGGGCGAACGGTAGAACATGAGTAGCCAACGGGGGCTGGTTGCGCGGATCGAGCGCAAACTCGAGGCGACGGTCGATAACGCGTTCGCCCGCGTGTTCGGCGGGCCCATCGTCCCGCAAGAGGTCGAGGCCCTGTTGTGCCGCGAGGCCCGCGACGGTGTCCAGAAGCTGCACGGAAATCGCCTTTTGGCCCCCAACGAATACATCATTACCCTCGGTATGCACGACTTCGAGAAGGTCAGCGCCGATCCGGATCTCACGTCGAGCGCTTTCGCGAGGTACTTGGCTGACTACATCCACGAACAGGGGTGGCAAACGTATGGTGAGGTGGTCGTTCGGTTCGAGCAGTCGTCGAGCCTGCGCACCGGCCAGTACCGCGCCTGTGGCGCTGTCAACCCTGATGTCCAGCCCCGCCCGACGGTCGACGACCCCGTCCGGCCACAATCAAATAACGCGTTCGGCGAAGAACGAGGAGTAGCACCAATGACTGACAATTCGAGCTACCGCGGGGCCCAGGGGCCGGGACGGCCCGGCGACGAGTACTACGACGAGCGCTACGGGCGTCCCCAGGACGACGCGCGCGGTGGCTCGGAGCCGCAGGGTGCGCCGGACCAGCGCGGCGGCTACCCGCCTGAACAGGGCGGCTACCCACCCCAGCAGGGCTACCCGCCGCCCCGCCACCCCGAGCAGGGCGGCTACCCCGAGCAAGGCGGCTACCCGCCGCCGCAGAGCTACCAGGAGCACGGCGGATACCCCGACCAGCGCGGCGGCTACCCCGAGCCGGGCCAGGCCGGCTACCCGCCCAGCAGCACGGCTATCCCGACCTGCGCGGCTACCCCGAGCCGGCGCAGGGCGGCTACCCGCAGTCCTACGAACAGCGTCCGCCCGCACCGCCGGGATACAGCGGCCAGGGCTATGACCAGGGCTACCGCCCACCCGGCGGCGGCTACCCCCGCCCGGCGGCCAGCCCGCCGGCGGCCCGCAGGGCTACGGCGGTTACGGCGACTACGGTCGCGGCCCGGCCCGCCCGGACGAGGGCGGCTACGCCCCGCCCGAGCAGCGGCCCGCCTACCCGGAGCAGGGCGGCGGCTACGACCAGGGCTACCCGCAGGGCGGAGGATACGGCCGCCAGGACTACGGGTCCGCCGAGTACACGCAGTACGCCGAGCACGCCCAGGGCGCTACCTACGCCCCACCGGGCGGCGGCTACCCCGAGGCGCCCGGCTCCGAGTACGAGTACGGCCAACCCGCCGACTACGGCCAGCAGCCGGAGTACGCCCAGCCGGCCGAGTACGGTCAGCCCGCCGACTACGGGCAACAGGCCGGCGGCTACGGCGGTTACGGCCAGGGCGGCTACGGGTCCACCGGCACCACGGTCACCCTGCAGCTCGACGACGGCAGCGGCCGCACCTACCAGCTGCGCGAGGGCTCGAACATCATCGGCCGTGGCCAAGACGCGCAGTTCCGGTTGCCCGACACCGGCGTCTCACGGCGGCACCTGGAAATCCGCTGGGATGGACAGGTGGCGCTGCTGTCGGACCTGAACTCCACCAACGGCACCACGGTGAACAACGCACCCGTCCAGGAGTGGCAGTTGGCCGACGGGGACGTCATCCGGTTGGGCCACTCGGAGATCATCGTCCGGATCCACTAGGCCACTGGGCTCACCGCTGCCGTGCTTCGCCCCGTGTCGACCACCGTCCAAGTATCGTGACGTAGCCGATGTGCTCGGAGTCACGGGCGCCGGAGACACGACGCTAGGACGGAAAGGACGCCAGATGCAGGGACTGGTACTGCAGCTGACGCGCGCCGGATTTTTAATGTTGCTATGGGTATTCATCTGGTCCGTGCTGCGAATCCTGCGGACCGACATCTATGCGCCCACCGGTGCCGTCATGGTGCGTCGCGGCCTGGCGCTGCGCAGCACCCTGCTGCCGTCCCGTCAGCGCCGCCACGCCGCCCGCTATCTGGTGGTGACCGAGGGCGCGCTGGCCGGCGGGCGCATCACCCTCAGCGGGCAGCCGGTGTTGATCGGGCGTGCTGACGACTCGACCCTGGTGCTCACCGACGACTACGCCTCGGCGCGGCACGCCCGGCTGACTCAGCGCGGCTCGGAGTGGTACGTCGAGGATCTAGGATCGACCAACGGCACTTACCTCGACAGGGCAAAGGTGACCACTGCGGTACGAGTTCCGATCGGAACGCCGATTCGAATCGGCAAAACGGCGATCGAGTTGCGCCATGACCGCCCCTACGGCGATGACACCGGCTCGGCGGGTTCGCCCGCCGGGATCAAGGAGCAACGCCCGTGACCCTGGTCCTGCGGTATGCCGCGCGCAGTGATCGCGGCCTGGTGCGCTCCAACAACGAAGACTCCGTCTATGCCGGCGCCCGGCTGCTCGCGCTGGCCGACGGGATGGGCGGCCACGCCGCCGGCGAGGTGGCTTCCCAGCTGGTGATCGCCGCCCTGGCGCACCTCGACGACGACGAGCCCGGCGGCGACCTGCTGGCCAAGCTGGACGAGGCGGTGCGCGCCGGCAACGCCGCGATCGCCGCCCAGGTGGAAGCGGAGCCAGAGCTGGAGGGCATGGGCACCACCCTCACCGCGATCCTGTTCGCCGGCGACCGCATCGGGTTGGTGCACATCGGCGACTCCCGCGGCTACCTGCTGCGCGACGGCGAGCTCACCCAGATCACCAAGGACGACACGTTCGTCCAGACCCTGGTCGACGAGGGCCGCATCACCCGGGAGGAGGCGCACAGCCACCCGCAGCGCTCGTTGATCATGCGCGCGCTCACCGGGCACGAGGTCGAGCCGACGCTGACCATGCGCGAAGCCCGCGCCGGCGACCGCTACCTGCTGTGCTCGGACGGGTTGTCCGACCCGGTCAGCGACGAGACCATCCTCGAGGCCCTGCAGATCCCCGACGTGGCCGAGGCCGCCTACCGCCTCATCGAGTTGGCGCTGCGCGGCGGCGGCCCGGACAACGTCACCGTCGTGGTCGCCGATGTCGTCGACTACGACTACGGCCAAACCCAGCCGATCCTGGCCGGGGCGGTGTCCGGCGACGAGGACCAGCTGACCCTGCCCAACACCTCCGCCGGGCGCGCCTCGGCGATCCGGCCGCGCGACGAGTCCGCGAAACGCGTTGCGCCGCAACCGGAAACACCCAGCCGGCCGCGGTGGTCGCGGCGACGGCTGTTCATCGTCATCGCCCTGGCGGTGATGCTTGTGTTGGCCGGCCTCACCGTGGGGTGGTGGGTCATCCAGCGCAACTACTACGTCGCCGAATACAACGGCCGGATCTCCATCGTCCGCGGGATTCAGGGCAGCCTGCTGGGGGTGCCCCTGCAGCAGCCCTATCTGGTGGGCTGCCTCAACGCGCGTAACGAACTGTCGCTGATCAGCTACGGGCAGTCCGGCGGCTCCAACTGCCAGCTGATGACGCTGCAAGACCTGCGCCGCCCCGGGCAGGTCCAGGTGCAAACCGGGCTGCCCGGCGGCAGCCTTGACCAGGCCGAATCGCAGCTGCGTCAACTGCTGGCCGAATACCTGCTGCCGCTCTGTCCGCCGCCGCGCGCCACCTCACCGCCCGGGGCGCAGGCCACCCGCAGCCCTGTACCCGAAACCGGCGGCCCCGCGTCGCCCGCACCACCGACCACCAGCGCCAGCCCCACTCCCAGCACCAACGCCACCCCCGGCCCGGCGAGCTCTTCGCCGGCAGGCCCGACCACCACGTCGCAGACGTTGACCGCGCTTCCCGGGCCCCCTCTTCAACCGGGCATCGACTGCCGGACGGTGGCATGACCACACAACTTCAGCCGCCGGTCGCGGTCACGCCCCCGCTGCCCACCCGGCGCAACGCCGAGTTGTTGCTGCTGGGCTTCGCCGCCACCATCACCGTGGCCGCGCTGCTGATCGTTGAAGCCAACCAACAACACGATCTGCGCTGGAACGCGGTCAGCTACGGACTGGTGTTCCTGGTCGTCTTCGGATCCGCGCACGTGGCCATCCGGCGATTTGCGCCCTACACCGACCCCCTGCTGTTGCCAATTGTGGCATTGCTCAACGGACTTGGGCTGGTCATGATTCACCGGCTGGATCTGGTGACCAATCAGCTCAGCGGCCGTCACCACCCGAGCGCCACTCAGCAGATGCTGTGGACCCTGATCGGTGTGGTGACCTTCGCACTGGTGGTCACCTTCCTCAAAGACCATCGACAGCTCGCCCGCTACGGCTACATCTGTGGACTGGTCGGCCTGGTATTCCTGGTGATTCCCGCTCTGTTGCCGGCCTCGCTGTCCGAACAGAACGGCGCCAAGATCTGGATTCGCTTCCCGGGGTTCTCGATTCAGCCCGCCGAGTTCTCCAAGATCTTGCTGCTGATCTTCTTCTCCGCGGTGCTGATCGCCAAGCGGGGCCTTTTTACCAGCGTCGGCAAGCATTTCATGGGTTTGACCCTGCCGCGTCCGCGCGACCTCGCCCCGCTGCTGGCGGCCTGGGTGATCTCGGTCGGCGTGATGGCCTTCGAAAAAGACCTTGGCACTTCGCTTTTGCTCTACACCTCGTTTCTGGTGGTGGTGTATCTGGCGACTCAGCGGTTCAGCTGGGTGGCCATCGGCCTGGTGCTCTTCGTCGCGGGAAGCGTTGTCGCGTATTACATTTTCGCGCACGTCCGGGTGCGGGTGCAGATGTGGTGGGACCCGTTCTCCGACCCCGACGGCAGCGGCTACCAGATCGTGCAGTCGCTGTTCAGCTTTGCCACCGGCGGGATCTTCGGCACCGGGCTGGGCAACGGTCAGCCCGACACCGTGCCCGCCGCGTCGACCGACTTCATCATCGCCGCCTTCGGTGAAGAGCTGGGGCTGGTGGGGCTGGCGGCCATCTTGATGCTCTACACCATCGTCATCGTGCGTGGTCTGCGCACCGCGATCGCCACCCGGGACAGCTTCGGCAAGCTGCTGGCCGCCGGCCTGGCGTCCACGCTGGCCATCCAGCTGTTCATCGTCGTCGGCGGGGTCACGCAGCTCATCCCGCTGACCGGGCTGACCACCCCGTGGATGTCGTACGGGGGTTCGTCGTTGCTGGCGAACTACGTGCTGCTGGCCATCCTGGCGCGGATCTCGCACAGCGCCCGCCGTCCGTTGCGCACCCGCGCCCGCACCGAGCCGTCGATCGCGGCGGCCAGCACCGAGGTGATCGAGAAAGTATGAACGCCTCCCTGCGCCGGATCTCGGTGACCGTGATGGCGTTGATCGTGCTGCTGCTGCTCAACGCCACGATGACGCAGGTCTTCGCGGCCGACTCGCTGCGCGCCGACCCGCGCAACCAGCGGGTGCTGCTCGACGAGTACTCCCGCCAGCGCGGCCAGATCGTGGCCGGCGGCCAGCTGCTGGCCTACTCGGTCGCCACCGACAACCGGTTCCGCTTCCTGCGGGTCTACCCCAACCCCGCCCAGTACGCGCCGGTGACCGGGTTCTACTCGCTGCGCTACTCGAGCACCGGGTTGGAACGCGCCGAGGACCCGCTGCTGAACGGCTCCGACGAGCGGCTGTTCGGGCGCCGGCTGGCCGACTTCTTCACCGGCCGCGACCCGCGCGGCGCCAACGTCGACACCACCATCAGGCCGCGGGTCCAGCAGGCGGCGTGGGACGGCATGCAGCAGGGCTGCGGCGGCCCGCCGTGCAAGGGCGCGGTGGTCGCCCTCGAGCCGTCCACCGGCAAGATCCTGGCCATGGTGTCGTCGCCGTCCTACGACCCCAACCTGCTGTCCTCGCACGACCCCGAGGTGCAGGCGCAGGCGTGGCAGCGGCTGCGCGACGATCCCGACAACCCGATGACCAACCGGGCCATCTCCGAGACCTACCCGCCCGGCTCGACGTTCAAGGTGATCACCACGGCGGCCGCGCTGCAGGCCGGCGCCAGCGACACCGAGCAGCTGACCGCCGCGCCGTCGATACCGCTGCCCAACAGCACCGCGACGCTGGAGAACTACGGTGGGCAGGCGTGCGGCAACGACCCGACCGTGTCGTTGCAGCAGGCCTTCGCCCTGTCCTGCAACACCGCGTTCGTCCAGCTCGGCATCCTCACCGGCGCGGACGCGTTGCGCAGCATGGCGCGCTCGTTCGGCCTGGACAGCACGCCCAGCGTCATCCCGCTGCAGGTGGCCGAATCGACCATCGGCATCATCCCGGACGCCGCGGCGCTGGGCATGTCGAGCATCGGTCAGAAGGATGTCGCGCTGACCCCGTTGCAGAACGCCGAGATCGCAGCGACCATCGCCAACGGCGGGGTGACCATGCAGCCCTATCTGGTCGACAGCCTCAAGGGCCCCGACCTGACCACGATCAGCACCACCACCCCTTATGAGCAGCGGCGCGCGGTGTCGCCGCAGGTCGCCGCTAAGCTAACAGAGCTGATGGTCGGCGCCGAGAAGGTCGCACAGCAGAAAGGGGCCATTCCCGGCGTGCAGATCGCATCCAAGACGGGTACCGCAGAGCATGGCAGCGATCCGCGGCACACACCGCCGCATGCGTGGTACATCGCTTTCGCGCCCGCACAGACCCCCAAGGTCGCCGTGGCGGTGTTGGTGGAGAATGGCGCCGACCGCCTGTCCGCGACGGGGGGTGCACTCGCCGCGCCGATCGGACGGGCTGTGATCGAGGCCGCGCTACAGGGAGGACCATGAGCCCGCGAGTTGGTGTGACGCTGTCTGGCAGGTACCGCCTGCAGCGCCTGATCGCCACCGGCGGCATGGGTCAGGTCTGGGAGGCGGTCGACAACCGGCTGGGCCGGCGCGTCGCGGTCAAGGTGCTCAAACAGGAGTTCTCCCAGGACCCCGAGTTCATCGAGCGGTTCCGCGCCGAGGCGCGCACCACGGCGATGCTCAACCACCCGGGCATCGCGGCCGTGCACGACTACGGCGAGAGCCAGCTGGACGGCGAGGGCCGCACCGCCTATCTGGTGATGGAACTGGTCAACGGTGAGCCGCTGAACTCGGTGCTCAAGCGGACCGGCCGGCTGTCGCTGCGGCACGCGCTGGACATGCTCGAGCAGACCGGCCGCGCCCTGCAGGTCGCGCACGCCGCCGGCCTGGTGCACCGCGACGTCAAACCGGGCAACATCCTGATCACCCCGACGGGGCAGGTGAAGATCACCGACTTCGGTATCGCCAAGGCCGTCGACGCCGCGCCGGTGACCCAGACCGGAATGGTGATGGGCACCGCCCAATACATCGCGCCCGAGCAGGCGCTGGGTCACGACGCCACCCCCGCCAGCGACGTGTACTCACTGGGAGTTGTCGGCTACGAGGTGGTTTCGGGCAAGCGGCCGTTCAGCGGGGATGGGGCGCTGACGGTGGCGATGAAACACATCAAGGAGCCTCCGCCGCCGCTGCCCGCGGAGCTGCCGCCCAACGTGCGCGAGCTCATCGAGATCACCCTGGTGAAGAACCCGGCGATGCGCTACCGCAGCGGGGGGCCGTTCGCCGACGCCGTCGCCGCGGTGCGCGCCGGTCGCCGGCCGCCGCGGCCGAGCCAGTCCCCGCCGCCCGGGCGGGCGTCACCGGCGGCCATTCCGTCCAGCCCCACCACCCGGGCAGCAGCCGTGTCCTCCGGGCGCACCGCCGCGCCGCGGCGGACCCGGCCGGCCACCGGCGGCCACCGCCCGCCCCGGCCCGGCGCACCTTCTCGTCCGGCCAGCGCGCGCTGCTGTGGGCCGCCGGGGTGCTGGGCGCGCTGGCGATCATCATCGCGGTGCTCATCGTCATCAACTCCCGCGCCGACCAGCAGCAACAGCCCCCTACGGTCACCGACACCGGAACCCCACCCGCCTCGGCGCCGCCGCCGACCAAGACGCCGAGCGGCTCCGGGGCCCACCCGGGCCTGCGGCTGGACTGGCCGGATGACGGCACAATTGGGGCGTCTGGATTCCGCGACGGACCCGCCCGACACTGGACATCGCAATGACCACCCCGCAACACCTGTCCGACCGCTACGAACTCGGCGAGATCCTCGGCTTCGGCGGCATGTCCGAGGTTCACCTGGCCCGTGACGTCCGGCTGCACCGCGACGTCGCGGTCAAGGTGCTGCGCGCGGACCTGGCCCGCGATCCCAGCTTTTACCTGCGCTTCCGGCGCGAGGCGCAAAACGCCGCCGCGCTCAACCACCCGTCCATCGTCGCCGTCTACGACACCGGCGAGGCGGAGACGCCCTCCGGGCCGCTGCCCTACATCGTCATGGAGTACGTCGACGGCGTGACGCTGCGCGACATCGTGCACACCGACGGGCCGTTGCCGCCGCGGCGGGCCATCGAGATCATCGCCGACGCCTGCCAGGCGCTGAACTTCAGCCACCAGAACGGCATCATCCACCGCGACGTCAAGCCGGCGAACATCATGATCAGCACCACCAATGCCGTCAAGGTGATGGACTTCGGCATCGCCCGCGCGATCGCCGACAGCGGCAACAGCGTCACCCAGACCGCGGCGGTGATCGGAACCGCGCAGTACCTCTCGCCCGAGCAGGCCCGCGGCGACGCCGTCGACGCGCGCTCGGACGTCTACTCGCTGGGCTGCGTGCTGTACGAAATCCTCACTGGCGAGCCGCCTTTCACCGGCGACTCGCCGGTGGCGGTGGCCTACCAGCATGTCCGCGAAGACCCGGTGCCGCCGTCGCAGCGGCACGAAGGCATCTCCGCCGACCTCGACGCCGTCGTGCTCAAGGCGCTGGCCAAAAACCCGGACAACCGCTATCAGACCGCGGCCGAAATGCGCGCCGATCTGGTCCGGGTGCACAACGGCGAAAAGCCGGAAGCGCCAAAGGTTCTCACCGACGCCGAGCGCAGCTCGCTGTTGTCGTCCGGTGCCGGGGCCGCGGGTCCGTCGCGCACCGATCCGCTGCCTCGCCAGGTGCTCGCGGACAGCGGCGAGGACCGCACGGTGGGTTCGGTGGGCCGTTGGATCGTGGCGGTGGCCGCGCTGGCGGTCCTGACCATCATCGTCGTCATCGCGTTCAACACCTTCGGCGGCGGCGCCCGCGACGTCCAGGTGCCCGACGTGCGCGGGCAGGTGTCCGCCGATGCCATTGCGGCGCTGCAGAACCGCGGCTTCAAGACCCGCACCCTGCAGAAGCCGGACTCGGCCATCCCGCCCGACCACGTCATCGGCACCGACCCCGGCGCCAACGCGTCGGTCAGCGCGGGCGACGAGATCACCATCAACGTCTCCACCGGGCCGGAGCAGCGCGAGGTGCCCGACGTCTCGTCGCTGAGCTACTCCGACGCGGTCACCAAGCTCAAGGCCGCCGGGTTCAGCAAGTTCAAGCAGGCGAACTCTCCGTCCACACCCGAGTTGTTGGGCAAGGTGATCGGGACCAACCCGCCGGCCAACCAGACGTCGGCGATCACCAACGTCATCACCCTCATCGTCGGCTCGGGGCCGGAGACCAAGCAGGTGCCCGACATCGCCGGGCAAACCGTCGACATCGCGCAGAAGAACCTGACCGTCTACGGCTTCACCAAGATCACCCAGGTGCAGGTGGACAGCCCCCGCCCGGCCGGCGAGGTGATCGGCACCAATCCGCCCAAGGGACAAACGGTTCCGGTGGATTCGGTGATCGAACTGCAGGTGTCCAAGGGCAATCAGTTCATCATGCCCGACCTGTCCGGGATGTTTTGGACCGATGCCGAACCGCGGCTACGGGCGCTGGGCTGGACGGGGATCCTGGACAAGGGTCCCGACGTCGACGCCGGCGGCGCCCAGTCCCACCGGGTGGTGTATCAGAACCCGCCGGCCGGGGCCGGGGTCAACCGGGACGGGATCATCACGCTGAAGTTCGGTCAGTAGCGGCCGGATCGGCCGGGAGATACGGTCGCACCGCGGCGTGGACGTCGTTTTCCAGCCGGCGCACCAGGGTGTCGTCGCGCACCCAGCCGCATTCGGTGAGCCAGTTCGCCAGCATGCGATGACCACCCTCGGTCAGGATCGACTCCGGGTGGAACTGGACGCCGTGGATCGGTAACTGCGTGTGGCGCACGCCCATGATCACACCGCTGTCGGTGTGAGCGGTGACCTCGAGCACCGGCGGCAGCGACTCGGGCAGGATGGTCAGCGAGTGGTACCGGGTGGCCGTGAAGGGGTCCGGAAGCCCTTGCAGCACACCGGCATTCGTGTGGTGCACGCTGCTGGTCTTGCCGTGCAGCAGTTCCGGAGCGCGGTCCACGGTGGCGCCGAATGCCACGCCGATGGCCTGGTGGCCCAGGCAGACCCCCAGCAGCGGGGTGTGCTCGGCGGCGCAGGCGCGCACCATCGCGATGGAAGCGCCCGCGCGCTCGGGGGTGCCCGGCCCGGGACTGAGCAGCACCCCGTCGAACCGGCGGGCCACGGCGTTGTGGTCGGCGAGCCGGCTGTCGTCGTTGCGCCAGACGTCGGCGTCCACACCCAGTTGCCCGAGGTACTGCACCAGGTTGAACACGAAGCTGTCGTAGTTGTCGACAACCAGGATCCGCATCGTGCCAGGTTACCGCCCGCGGACGCTCGCGCCGCCGGTCAGTCGGCGTCAGTAGCCGATCGGGCCGTTGGGCTGGGCGAAATGCAGCCGGTCGGGCTCGAAGTGGCCGACCACCTGCACATCGGAGCGGACCTCTTCCTGATAGCCCAGGCCGAACCGGACCGCGTACTGCTTGTACAGCGTCACCAGGGGAGCCGCGGCCAGGGCGGCCTGCATGGCGGCGGCGTTGCCGATCGCGGTGATCGTGTAGGGCGGGCTGTAGGTGCGCCCGTTGAGCAGCAGCGTGTTGCCGACGCAGCGGGGCACCGACGTGGCGATGATCCGCTGGTCCTGCATCTGGATCGCCTCGGCGCCGGCGCTCCACAGCGCGTTGAGCACGGCCTGGATGTCCTGCTGGTGCACCACCAGGTCGTCGGGCGACGCGTCGCGGGGGAAGCGACCGTTGGCGTCGCGCTGCGCATCCTGCAGGGTGACCACCAGGCCCGGCCCGTGCACCGGGCTCATCCCGGCCTCGCCGGCGAGCTGCGCGGAGCGGCGCAGCATCGCGGCCAGCGCGGCATCCGACGAGCGGCCGTGCGCGGCGTCGATCTTGGCGGCGAGCTGTTCGCGCTGGGCACTGAGCCGGTTCACCGACGCCTGCGTCTCGCGCACCAGGTCCACCAGCCGGGGTGCGTCGCTGCGGCGTATCTCGGCGCCGCCGGACACGCCGTGCGTGGCCGCGAGCAGCAGTCCGGCCAGCAGGCAGACCAGCGGGACGCCGAAGCGCCATGGCGACTGGCGCGTCTGGACCATCGACTCTCCGTTTTCCTGGCCACCGCGGCCGGTGCGTTAGTCTCGTAGCCAAGCTCTGGGTGCGGCTGCGATGTCCATCGTCGCACTCCGTCCCGCTCACCGTGTTGTTGAGGTAATCCGCGAGGTAATCATGCCCAAGTCCAAGGTCCGCAAAAAGAACGACTTCACCGTCAGTGCGGTCAGCCGCACGCCGGTGAAGGTCAAGGTGGGACCGTCCAGCGTGTGGTTCGTCGCGCTGTTCATCGGGCTGATGCTGATCGGATTGGTGTGGCTGATGGTGTTCCAGCTGGCCGCGGTCGGCAGCCAGGCGCCGACCGCCCTCAATTGGATGGCCCAATTGGGGCCGTGGAACTACGCAATCGCGTTCGCTTTCATGATCACCGGTTTGTTGCTCACGATGCGCTGGCACTGAGCGTGCCCGCGTACGAAATGAATTCATTTTCGGGATGATTCGCACCTGCGCCAGCAACTTCCCGACCACCCAATCACACGCGTGTGATTTATCCCCACTGTTGATAGAGATTGTGGATAACTGCATCGGCCGTGGTGGGAGGGGCTAAGCAGCGCATGCAGCAAACACGGTGGGAGCCGCATCCGGCGGGAATCGCTGGTTGTGGAGTTGCGGGCGTTCTGATGGCTATCGCGGCTGTGACCGTGGTCACAGACCCGCCGGGGCGTGTTCTGGCCGGCGTTGCCGCGGCGGGTCTGCTCGTGTTTGCGGGGATGTCGTGGCGCGCGCGCCCGAAGCTGGCAATCACACCCGACGGGCTGGCCGTCCGCGGCTGGTATCGGACGCAGGTATTACAACGCCCCGACATCAAGATCATCCGGATCATCGAGTTCCGCCGCTACGGGCGCACGGTGCGATTACTCGAGGTGGAAAGCGCTGACGGAGGCCTGGTGGTGCTGTCCCGCTGGGATCTCGGGGCGGACCCGCTCCAGGTGCTCGACGCGCTCACCGCCGCCGGTTACGCGGGCCCGCGACAACGCTGAGAGGCCGCGTGCTACGAGATGGTGATCGACTCGATCACCACCGGCTCGGACGGGCGGTCGTTGCCGTCGGTGCTGGTCGTCGAGATCGCGTCGACGACCTTCTGCGACTCCGGGTCGACGACCTCGCCGAAGATGGTGTGCCGCCGGTTCAGGTGCGGGGTCTTGTCCACGGTGATGAAGAACTGCGAGCCGTTGGTGCCCGGCCCCGCGTTGGCCATCGCGAGCAGGTAGGGCCGGTCGAACTGCAGCTCGGGGTGGAACTCGTCGGCGAACTTGTACCCCGGACCGCCGCGGCCGGTGCCGGTCGGGTCGCCGCCCTGGATCATGAAGCCCCGGATTACCCGGTGGAACACCGCGCCGTCGTAGAACGGGCCCGAGGAGCCGCCCGACGCGTTCTGGGTCGAGTACTCCTTGGTGCCCTGGGCCAGGCCGACGAAGTTGGCCACGGTCTTGGGCGCGTGGTTTCCGAACAGGGCGACCTTGATGTCACCGCGGTTGGTGTGCAGCGTGGCGGTAGCAGTCTGAAAGGGGCTGTTAGTCACGGCATCAGAGTCTGCCACTACGCCCCGGCGTGCCCGCACGCGGCTCCGCCGATGTCCCTATGCTGGCAGTCTGTTCGGTGAACTGCGGGCTCGACAGAAAGGCGACCGATGCGCGCTAAGGCGGAAGACCGGCTGACCCCGCGAGAGCGACTGGCCCGCGGCCTGACCTACTCGACACTGGGACCGCTGGACCTCACCCGGGGAGTCGCCGGCCTGAGCGTGCAGTCCGCGCGGTCGACGGCCGAGCAGCTGCGGCGCCGGTATCGGGAGGGGCGCCTGGCCCGAGACCTCGCCGCGGCCCAGGAGACCCTCGCCCAGGAACTGGCCGCCGCTCAGGAGGTGGTCACCGGTCTGCCCCAGGCGCTGCAGGACGCGCGGCGCGCACAGCGACGGGGCAAGCGCCCGTGGATCATCGCCGGTGTCGCCGTCGCCGTTCTCGCCGGGGGCGCCGCCGCGTTCAGCATCGTGCGCCGCTCGGTGCGCGAGAAGCCGCAGGAACCGCAGTCGCGGCCGCCGAGCGTCGACGTGCAACCGCGGCCGTAGCTCAGCGCACGGCCAACCCCAGCCGTTCCCGGCGCCGGACCAGGATGCTGGGCAGCCAATCCCCGACGTCGGTCGCGTCGATCCAGCTGGTGCGCTCGAGCAGCCGGCGCAACACGATGTGGGCTTCCAGCCGGGCCAGCGCGGCACCGACGCAGAAGTGGACGCCCTTGCCGAAGCTCAGGTGGCTCTTGGCGGCCGCGCGGTCGAGTCGAAACTCGTTGGGATCCTTGAAATGCGTCGGGTCGCGGTTGGCCGCTCCCCACATCAGCAGCAGGTGTGCGCCCTCGGGCAGCTCGATCCCGCCCAGCGTGGTGTCGCGCCACACGTGGCGGTAGTGACCCCGAAACGGCGCCTCGAAGCGCAGCGTCTCTTCGATGAAAGTGCTTAGCAACTCCGGGGTTTCGCGAAGCTGCCGTTGGATCGCCGGCCGGTCGGCCAGGATCCAGGCCGCGCTGCCCAGCAGCGACGCGGTCGATTCGCCGGCCGCGCTGAACAGCGTGAGCATGATTCCCAGCGCCGGCAGCTGCTCGAGTTCGCCGGCGGCGCAGCGCGCCGCAAGATCGGCCATCAGGCTGGATTCCGGCTTCTCGCTTGCCTTTTCGAAATGCTCCAGCACGTAGCCGGACAGTTCGATGGCGGCCATGCCGGCCTGCTCGAGCTGTTCGGGGGCGACGATCCCATCCAGCAGTGTGGTGGTGGCGTAGCCGAGCCGGATGAGTTTGTCGACATCGTCATCGGGCAGACCCAGCAGCCGGCAGACCACCATCATGGGCAACCGGTTGGCGATGGCGCTCATCCACTCGATCCGGCCGTCGGACAGGTTCTCGTCCCACAGCCGGTCGGCGGTCTGGGTGGCGAACTCCTCGATGATCCGGATTCGCTTCGCCGAAAGGTGCGGCAGCAGGATCTTGCGGTGCACCGCGTGCACGGGGTCGTCGGCGGTGGCCAGCGCGTGCATCGGGGCGCCCGGCGCGCCCATGTCGAACGGGGTGACGGTGCCGTCCTCGTGGAAGACCATCGTCGCGGTGAGGTTGGACGAGAAGTCCTCGACCCGCTCGATGGCCTCGTGCACCGCGTCCCACCCGCACACGGCGTAGAAGACGGAGTCGCCGATCCGGTGCACCGGCGCCTCGGCGTGCATGCGCTCATACAGCGGGTAGGGATCCTGTATCGCCTCGCTGCCGAAGAACCGGGTCGCGCTGTCCAACACCGCCATGCGTTTCAGGCTCGACGCGCCGTCTCGCGGCGTCAACGGGCCGCGGCGAAGTTGAGGAGCGACGACGGCCGGGGACGGCGCCTGCGGATGCGGGTGACCCGCCGCAAGCAGGCGGTTCCGGTGAGAGATTTCGTCACAAAATTCTCACGCTGCGAAAGCGCTTTGCGCGTCGTGCAGCGTGGTGGAGCATGGGTGGATGGCGCGGGACGACTGGTTGGTGGGCCGGGATCGGCGCAGCGCGGCCGCCGAGCGGATCTACGCCGCGGCCGCCGACCTCATCGCGCGCCGCGGCTACGACGGGTTCACGATCGAGGCGCTGGCGGCCCGGGTGCACTGTTCACCGGCGACCATCTACCGGCACGCCGGCGGCAAGGCGACGATCCGCGATGCCGTCGTCGGTATTCAGGCGGCCCGCATCGTCGACACCACGCGGGAGGCCATCAAAGACCTGCGCGGCCCCCAGCGGGTGGTGACCGCCACGATCATGGCGCTGGAACGGCTGCGCTCCGATCCGCTGGCTCAGCTGATGCGGTCGATCCACGCGGCCCCGGTCAGCGACTGGGTGATCAACTCGCCCACGGTGACGGCCCTGGCCGCCGAGATGCTCGGGCCCGGCCACGACGACCCGCTGGCGGCGCAGTGGCTGATCCGCGTCTTCCTGGCGTTGTGGGGCTGGCCGCTCAAGGACCCGGCCGCCGAGCGCGCCCTGGTGCACCGCTTCCTCGGCGCGTCGTACCGCCCGGGCGGGGAGAGGGATTCGATTTGTGGAGCCTAGGGGAATCGATATCTCTAGGTGGCGAGTGGGTGTCGTTGACGTCCGCGACGGCGCCCCAGCGTCGGGTGGCCATGTCGTCGTGGTCGGGTTATCTCTAGGAAGTCGTCGACGGAGAGACGGTGCCCCGCATAGTTATCTGGGGTTGGATTCGAGTGTTTACGACTGTTTCCGCTTAGGCCTAGGGGCCCGCATTCACCTAATCGGGAACGGCGAGGTCGGGCATGTTTCCGTATTCAGTTCTGCCGCGGCTCTTCCTTCGGCGGCTCGCGCGAACGCAATGCGAAGCCTTCACTCATGGCGGCATCGGTACTACAGTGTGTAGTAGGCGTCTTGTAGACGGCGGAGCTCCCGTAGACCACGTCATGTGGCAAGACGAGTAGTCCGGCCTTGTCACTCGCTTTGGGGCCAAACGCCTTGGTGGTTACTTCGTCGCTTGGGGTTTATCGGTCAGCTGGGTTTCTCGATCGAGAGCAAGTTCGCAACGGAGGGAACTGCACAGATGAAGGTGGTCATCGCGGGGGCGGGCCTCGCAGGTTTGACAGCTGCAACTCGGCTGCTCGCGGCTGGGCACGATGTCGCAGTGTTGGAGGGCCGTGACGAAGTCGGCGGCCGGAGTCGCTCCCGCCGGGTGGACGGCGATGTCATCGAACTTGGCGGGCAGCACATTTCACGTCATCACCACCGCATGCGGCGGCTTGTCGCCGAGGCGGGACTTCATATCCAGCGCGACCGCTATCTCCCCGGCCCGGTGAACTGGCGTCGCCCGCACGACCCGGCCGGCCGACTGATTCCCCGCGTGACGCCACGCGAGGTGCTGGCACTTAGACGCCTCTTCTTGGGGTCACGCAACATCTGGTCGATCAGCGCCGTAGTCCGCTCGCAACAACGACGCGACGAAGTCGACGCCCTTTCGGTCGCTGATTGGTTCGATCAACTCAAACTTTCAGGTGCAGTGCGCCATCTTGTCGAGTGCTTCGTCGCTGACGGTGGTGGCGGTGTTGATCCGCGTGACATATCACTGCTTCAGTTCGCTGACTTCCTCACCCGAGAGAGCAGCATCGCACGATTCGCGCTCACCGGCATGGGACTGCACGGCCACATCACCGAAGGCACCGGCGCACTGTGCGGCTACCTGGCTGACCGGATCGGCCCACGCTTGCGGTTGTCCACGATGGTGACCGCCGTCGACCAAGACGACCGTGGCGTCGCTGTGCACACCCACGACGGAGACACCGTTCATGGCGATTATCTGATCCTCGCTATTCCCACCCCGGTCCTGGGCGACATTAGGTTCACTCCCGAAGTGCCTGAGCCGATCCGCAGTGCCAATGCCAAC
Source organism: Mycobacterium sp. MAC_080597_8934 (assembly GCF_000523975.1). Classification (NCBI taxonomy): domain Bacteria; kingdom Bacillati; phylum Actinomycetota; class Actinomycetes; order Mycobacteriales; family Mycobacteriaceae; genus Mycobacterium; species Mycobacterium sp. MAC_080597_8934. The sequence goes on from NZ_JAOS01000052.1 coordinate 25,351, forward strand.
GTGCGTTACGGACAAGGCACCAAGGTCGCCGCCGTCGTGAGTGCACGGCGCCCACAACAAGCCAAAGGCTTTATCGGCGGAACGATTGTGCGCGCTGGATGGCGAACCGACCGCGTGCTCTACGGATTCGCCAGCACTACACGTGATGAGCCCAGTTCGGCTGTGCTGATAGAGGATCTATGCCGCGCATTTGGCGTTGATCCCGACGCGGTGCAGCGCATCGAGCTTATGGCGTGGTCACACGACCCGTTCACGCGCGGAACATACGTCTACTTGCCGCCAGGCCGGTACGCCTGCTTTCGCAGATCCTTGCCGCAGAACTACCAGCGAGTGCGTTTCGCGGGCGCTGAACGCAGCAGCTGGCCCACGTGGATGGAGGGCGCAGTGGAAAGTGGAGAAGACGCCGCCAACGCCATCATCGCCTAATCTAGCTATCGGGCGCGATCGTGGGCTGGAACCGCACACCGGTCCGCGACGAGCAGTGGAGGGCGCCGGTCCATTGGACTAAGCAGGGGCAAGCTCTTGAGCAGGACCGCGCCGCAGGCGGCCGCCATCACCGCGTGGTACGCGACAGCGCACGAGCGCTCGGACGGGTGGTCCTCCAACGCAGAAACCGGCGTCTGTACGCCGAACTGCGGTGGCAGACCAACAACAAGCAGTACAGCCAGTACCTCTGCGAGGTCTCCGCCAAGAACCGAACCGCCAACCTCGCCGTCGCCTGGCGACACGCACACAGCAATGGCCTGACCGAAAGCCCCCCTCCAGCGAGAGACGCAACGTGATTGTCACTGTGAGTCTCGACATCACGCCTTGGGCGACTCCCGCTGACCGGAGGCCTCATAGACGATCCAGGTTCGGTCAAGTATGTGGTCACGGCCCACTGGCTGCATGCCGAGCTTGGTCAGGACCCGTTGCGAGGCCCGGTGTTGCGGGTCAACGATTGCCACGACCCGTTCAGTCCTGTTGGTTAACGCCCAGCCCAGGCACGCGGAAGCGGCTTCCGTGGCATACCCGTGTCCCCAATACTCCCGAGCAAAATGAAACCCAAGTTCCAGATCCGGTCGCCCAGGCAAGAACTGCAATCCGCAGTCACCGATCAGAACGCCCGAATCACTCAGCGTCACAGCCCATTTGCTCACTCCATAACACTCATGGTGGGCGATCAAGTCGATGACACGTTGGCGCGTTCCGGCCGCGTCGCGCACCCCGCCGGGGATGAACCGCGTGACCGCGGGGTCGGAGTACACCACATGCATGGCCTCGACGTCGATTAGCGTCAGGGGCCGAATGGTCAGCCGCGCGGTGCGAAAAGGTAAGGCGATTAACGGCCCCGATGATGCAGGATCGATAGCCATGACCTCGCTCCTTTGGGATCAGCACACCTGTCTGCCATTGCAGCCCGACGCCGACGTGGGCCTGCTGACCCGGTATCAGCGTGACGGCGGCGCATTCGTGTCCGTCAATGCAGGGTATTCGCCGCACAGCTTCAACGACACCGTGGCGCTGCTGGCGCACTATCGTGCCGCGGTCGCTGCGCACCCAGCGATGGAGCTGGCGGCCAGTTCCGATGACGTCGCGGCGATTACCGGCGCTGGACGTATCGCCGTGGTATTCGACCTCGAAGACTCACGACCCCTCGATAACAACCTCGACAACCTGGTCACGCTCTCTGAGCTCGGCGTGCGCACGTTGTTGCCGACCTACAACCACGCCAACCGCGCCGGCCATGGCTGCCTGGACACCACCGACGGTGGCCTCACGACGTGGGGCCGGGCGATCATCGCCGAAATGAACGCCGTCGGCATCGTTCCCGACGGTTCGCACTGCAGCCCTCGCACCGGGCTCGACATGTGCGACACCTCAAGCGGCCCGGTCATTTACAGCCACTCCTGCATGCGGGCAGTCTGGGATCACCCGCGCAACATCACCGATGACCAGGCTCGAGCGTGCGCCGCCACCGGTGGAGTTATAGGAATCACCGGCGTCGGTATTTTCCTGGGCCCCAACACGCCAACGCTGGAGGCGATGACACGCCACCTCGAGTACGCCGTCGACCTGGTGGGCATCGACCACGTCGGCATCAGCACCGACTTTTCATTCGACTACGCGGACTTCGTCGAAGAACTCACCCGCAACCCTCACCTGTTCGATGCCAGCTATACCCGGTGGGGAGCGATTCAGTGGATACCACCCGAAACGCTTCTAAGTCTTGGTGAACACCTGACGGAACGGGGTTGGTCCGACGAAGACATCCGGGCAGTCCTTGGAGGCAACTTCTATCGCGTAGCGCAACGCGCCTGGCAGGCCTAGCCCCAGCATCGCTCTCGGGTAAAGCGGTTGGAATCCTCGCAGCGAGCAGACCGACTCGCGGAGTGATCACAACTCCGCTAGGGCGACGGCGCGACGGAGGCGCTTGTTGGAACGTGCACGGAGGGCGTGCTCACCTCGGTCTGCGTCACCGGTGGAGGCTCGAGGTTCTCATGTGTACTTGTCGGCGCGGGACGGGTGATCGCAGCGGCGATCAGTACGCCGACCCCGAGAACGAGCATCGCGATGTAGAACGGAGCGATCGACCATGACCTCCAGACAGACCGCTCGGGCACGTACGCCTGCTTAAACTTCTGCCATTTCGTTTTCTCCGGAGTACCCTTCGGCGGTGGCTCGTCAGCATCAGTCGGATCGAGAGTGAACCGAGGGACCATTCGCTCAGCTCGCGCCACGGTGTTGTAAAGCTTCCGGAACGCCTTCTCGCTCCGCAAGTAGTTGGCGTCGAGGTACGCGAAGAGGATCACCGCGATTACCCCGAGAAGCGCGAGCGGCCACAGATGCTGGGTCAGTGCAAAGCCGAAAGCTGCGGTCGTGACCGGAAGGAGCCACCCTTTCGCGGACGACGACGCCGCGGACTGCCGCGTCACCACCGCCTGGATGTAGTCGAGATGCTTGCGTCGATCCTCGGGCGACAACTCCGGCCGCGCGGCTGGCGGTGCGGCCTGGACCGCGGCTCTGACGCGCCGCAGCGCCTCGTCCTTACTGGCCTCCGAGTAGTCCGTCTCGGGTGGCCATATCGGCCCCATCGCGTCCCCGCTGCGCCGGGGGACCAGGTGCACGTGAAGATGCGGAACCGTCTGGGTAGCGGCCTCGCCGTTGGACTGTATGACGTTGAGGCCCTCCGGCAGCAATGCCGAACGCAATGCGCTTGACAGGCGCAGAACCGCGGTCGATAGCTCAGCCGATTCCTCCGGTTCCAATTCCCAGATGTCTTCCATGTGCCGCTTGGGCACCACAAGAACATGGCCTATGACGGCGGGTTCCGTCGGAAAGAAAGCGACGACGTGCTCGTTCCGATACACCTCCCGAACATCGGGATCGTCGCCGGCGACGATGGCGCAGAACGGGCACTGCTCAGAAGTCACAGCAATCGAGTCTTGGCCTGCGCAACCCAGCTCTCCAGGTTGTTGGAGAGGTTCGCGTAGGTGGCCTTGGTGTCAATTTGTCCCTGCCAGTTCGTCTGGGTCGGGTCGAACACGGGAACACCACTCACAGCCGGAACCTTGGTGAACGGGTCCGCTCCGCGGCTGTCGACAGAGCCCATCGACGACAGGCCGTGAATCCGTACACCGACGAGCGGCTTCTTGTCCCTCCATGCCTTCTCGATCTCGTACAGCACCCACGGTCGGGACGCGGTTTCCTGACCGATCAGAACGACAACAGCGCGCTTGTAGGCCATCTGCTTGTCGATCCAGTCCTTGATCGCTTGCTCACCCTGCCGACGCACCGCCTCCCACTGCTGGGCGCCGAGAAGAGGCTGACCCTCCAGCGCTCCGATCTGCCGAACGAGCTGGACTCGGTGCACGTCGCGCTCGTAGTGGAAAGAGTAGAACACGGTCTTGGTTGCCATCGTTGGCTCCTCTCAAGGCTTCGGCGTCTTGCCGGAAGCACAGCTCGTTGAGGTTAGCTCCGAGGGGTGACACGAACGTTCCGTGTTCCAGGCACACTCGGCGGGTTCACGCAATCGGACTACATGGAGAATGATCGGGGCGCCCGGAGAATGACGAAACCCCCTTGCCAAATGCGCATCCGTGGTACTCCACGGATATGACACTTTTTCGTGTCGGCAAGGAGGTTCTCGATCTGAAGTTATCCGTTCTTCGAAAGTGGAGCCACGGGGAATCGAACCCCGATCTGAGCCTTGCAAAGGCCCCGTTCTACCGTTGAACTATGGCCCCGTCACGGACATGACCATGACGGTGTCACCGCTGGTCATCCCCACTTCGAACTCCCTCTCCTCCAGATAACGCGCGAACCCCTGACACCCGCCTTGCAAAGGCGGTGCTCTACCAACTGAGCTAAGGCCCCGCTACCGTGACCCCTCATTGTGGCCCAGGGGCTGACCGGAATCCTGCACGGCCACGTGCCAGACCTCCACCCCGCGCCGTGACCACGCCACCGCCGCCAACACGGCGAACAATCCCAGTGGCAGCGCGAGTCGTACGCAGCGTCGTGACGGGCACATGGTGGTGGGCCTAGGAGGACTCGAACCTCCGACCTCTTCGTTATCAGCGAAGCGCTCTAACCGCCTGAGCTATAGGCCCGTACTGGCGTACGGCCGAGCGACGAGATTACCGCACCGGCCGCCCGACTCCCAAAAGCACAGCATCCACGCTAGTCGCGATCGGCCAGGGTGACCTCGATGCCGCCGATCAGATCGGTGGCCAGGTTGTAGATGAACGCCGCGATGGTCGCCATCGCGGTCAACAGCACGATGTTGACCAGGCCGATCAGCACGGCGCCGCCGAAAATGGTGCCGCTGGACACCAATTCGCCGCTGCTGCCGCTGGTGTTGTTCAGCAGGTCCCCGACGTTGCTGTTCAACTTCGACCACACGCCCATGCCACCGAGCACCAGGTAGAGGAACGCGACGGCGATCATCCAGACGAAGAACAGCGCCACCGAGAGCAGCAGCGACACCTTCAGGGTGCTCCACGGGTCGATCCGGCGGATCTGCATGCTGGCGCGAACCGGCCCGCGGGTGCGCCGCGACACCTGCACCCGGTCCCGGTTGTCCCGGCCCTCGCGGCTCTCGCCGCTCACCGGACGGCCACCGCCTTGCCCGCCGGTCGCCTCGGCACCGCGCTCGGCGGCCGGCTTGCGGTGCGGGCCGCGCGGCACCGGCCCCGACAGGTCGGGCAGTTCGCTGGCGTAGGCCTCGGCGGGGGGCCCCTCACCGCGGTCCGGCTCCTTGGCGTGCGACGCGGTGCCCGGTGCCGCGGTGCCCGAGATGAAGCGGTTCAGCCGGGCCTCGGCCCGCCGCCGGCGGACCGCTTCTCGGTGGGCGGCTCGTTCTGGCGCGGCGGGGGCTGCTGGGGCCGGGAGCCGCCGCGCTGCCACGGCGGTCCGTCGCCGGCCTCGGGGCGCGGCCACCCGGCGCCGGCGGCGTCGCCCGCCGCACCCCGGCCCGCTCTGCCGAACCGTCCCCGTTGGGGGTTTCCCCCTTCTTGGGTGCGCCCGGCTCGTTCGGTGAACTCACCCCGACTCCTTAAGTCTCCTAGCCGGCCGCCCAGGGCAGTGGCAGTCGCGTTATGTGTGGTCCGGCTGAGTCTATTGCCCGGACCCGGTGGCCCGGTACCGGCTAGCTGTCCGACCCCGCGGCACCGTCGCTCTCCTCGACGGCCTCGTCCGCGGCTTCCTCGGCGTTGCGGGCGATGGCCAGCAGCGTGTCGCCCTCACCCAGATTCATCAGCCGGACGCCCTTGGTCTGCCGTCCCGCCTTGCGGACCTGGCCCGCCGCGGTGCGGATGACACCGCCGCCGGAGGTGATCGCGTACAGCTCGCTGTCCTCGTCCACAATCAGCGCACCCACCAGCCTGCCACGGCGGCGGTCATACATCACGGTCAGCACGCCCTTGCCGCCGCGGCCCTGCACCGGATACTCCTCGATCGCGGTGCGCTTGGCGTACCCGCCGGACGTCGCCACCAGCAGGTAGGTGCCCTCGCGGACCACGTTGAGCGACAGCAGGTAGTCGTCGGCGTTGAAGCGCATGCCCTGCACACCGGAGGTGGCGCGGCCCATCGGGCGCAGCGCCTCGTCGGTCGCCGAGAACCGGATGGACTGGCCGTTGGCCGACACCAGCAGCAGATCGTCCTCGGCCGAGCACAACACCGCGCCCACGAGTTCGTCGTTGTCGCGCAGGTTGATCGCCACGATGCCGCCCGAACGGTTCGAGTCGAAGTCGGTCAGCTTGGTCTTCTTCACCAGGCCGTTGCGGGTGGCCAGCACCAGGTAGGGAGCGTCCTCATAGCTGCGGATCTGGATCACCTGGGCGATCCGCTCCTCGGGCTGGAACGCCAGCAGGTTGGCCACGTGCTGACCGCGGGCGGTGCGGGACGCCTCGGGCAGTTCGTAGGCCTTGGCGCGGTAGACCCGACCCTGGGTGGTGAAGAACAGGATCCAGTCGTGCGTCGAGCACACGAAGAAGTGCCGCACGATGTCGTCCTGTTTGAGGCCGGCGCCCTGCACGCCCTTGCCGCCGCGCTTCTGGCTGCGGTACAGGTCGGTCTTGGTGCGCTTGGCGTAGCCGGTCTCGGTGATGGTGACGACGACGTCCTCGCGGGCGATCAGATCCTCGTCGCTGACGTCGCCGTCGGCGGCCACGATCCGGGTGCGCCGCGCGTCGCCGTGCTTTTCGACGATCTCGGCGAGCTCGTCGCGCACAATGCCGCGCTGCCGTTCCGGCTTGGCCAGGATGTCCTCCAGGTCGGCGATCTCGGCCTCGATCTTGGCCAGGTCGTCGATGATGCGCTGCCGCTCCAGGGCGGCCAGCCGGCGCAGCTGCATGTCCAGGATCGCCTGCGCCTGGATCTCGTCGATGTCCAGCAGCTCGATCAAGCCCTGCCGCGCGATGTCGACGGTTTCCGACGCCCGGATCAGGGCGATGACCTCGTCGAGCGCATCGAGCGCCTTGACCAGACCGCGCAGGATGTGGGCCCGCTCGTTGGCCTTGCGCAACCGGTAGGTGGTGCGCCGGACGATGACGTCGAGTTGGTGGTCGACGTAGTGGCGGATCAGCTGGTCGAGCCGCAGGGTGCGCGGCACCCCGTCGACGATGGCCAGCATGTTGGCTCCGAAGCTGGTCTGCAGCTGGGTGTGCTTGTAGAGGTTGTTCAGCACCACCTTGGCGACGGCGTCGCGCTTGAGCTCGATGACGATGCGCAGCCCGACCCGGTCGCTGGACTGGTCCTCGATGTTGGAGATGCCGGCCAGCTTGCCGTCGCGCACCTGCTCGGCGATCGAGGTGATGAAGTTGTCGTGGTTGACCTGATACGGCAACTCGGTGATGACCAGCGAGGTGCGGCCGCGCGAATCCTCTTCCACCTCAACGACTCCGCGCATCCGGATGGAGCCGCGGCCGGTCTTGTAGGCGTCGGCGATGCCCTGCGTGCCGACGATCAGGCCGGAGGTCGGGAAGTCGGGTCCTTTCACCCGTTCCATCACGGCGGCCAGGGTGGCCTCTTCGTCGGCCTCGTAATTGTCCAGCGCCCAGAACACCGCCTCGGCGAGCTCGCCGAGGTTGTGCGGCGGGATGTTCGTGGCCATGCCGACCGCGATGCCCCCCGACCCGTTGGCCAGCAGGTTGGGGAACCGGCTGGGCAGCACCGTCGGCTCTTGCACCCGGCCGTCGTAGTTGGGAATGAAATCGACTGTCTCCTCGTCGATTTCGCGCAGCATCTCCATGGCCAGCGGGGTCAGCCGCGCCTCGGTGTACCGCATCGCGGCCGGCGGGTCGTTGCCCGGCGAGCCGAAGTTGCCCTGCCCGTCGACCAACGGGTAGCGCAGCGACCACGGCTGGGCCATCCGCACCAGGGTGTCGTAGATCGAGGCGTCGCCGTGCGGGTGGTAGTTGCCCATCGTCTCGGCGACCGACCGCGCCGACTTGGCGTGGCTGCGGTCCGGGCGGAAACCCGAGTCGTACATGGCGTAGAGCACCCGGCGGTGCACCGGCTTGAGGCCGTCGCGCACCTCGGGCAGCGCGCGGCCGACGATCACGCTCATCGCGTAATCGATGTAGCTGCGCTGCATCTCCTGCTGGATGTCGACCGGTTCGACGCGGTCGGCGGCGTCACCGCCGGGTGGCAGCGTGGTGTCAGTCATCTATTCCTCGTTTAAACGTCTAGGAAGCGAACGTCTTTGGCATTGCGGGTGATGAAGCTGCGGCGCGCGTCGACGTCCTCTCCCATCAGGATGGAGAACAGCTCGTCGGCGGCCGCGGCGTCGTCCAGCGTGACCTGGCGCAGCACCCGCACGGTGGGATCCATTGTGGTTTCCCACAATTCCTTGGCGTCCATCTCGCCCAGACCCTTGTAGCGCTGGATACCGTCGTCCTTGTTGATCTTCTTGCCGGCCTTCAGGCCGGCCTCGAGCAGCCCGTCCCGCTCGCGGTCGGAGTAGGCGAACTCGGGATCGCTGCGCTGCCATTTCAGCTTGTACAACGGTGGCTGAGCCAAGAACACGTGCCCGTGTTCGATCAGCGGCCGCATGAACCGGAACAGCAGCGTCAACAACAGCGTCGAGATGTGCTGGCCGTCCACGTCGGCGTCGGCCATCAACACGATCTTGTGGTAGCGCAGCTTGGTGATGTCAAACTCGTCGTGAATCCCGGTGCCCAGCGCGGTGATGATCGCCTGCACCTCGGTGTTCTTCAGAACCCGGTCGATGCGGGCCTTTTCGACGTTGATGATCTTGCCGCGCAGCGGAAGGATGGCCTGGAACATCGAGTCCCGGCCGCTTTTGGCCGAGCCGCCGGCCGAGTCACCCTCGACCACATACAATTCCGACTTGCGCGGGTCGGTCGACCGGCAGTCGGCGAGCTTGCCGGGCAGCCCACCCAGGTCGGTTGCGCTCTTGCGGCGCACCAACTCTCGCGCCTTGCGGGCGGCGATGCGCGCCTGCGCTGACGAAACCGCCTTGTTGACAATGACTTTGGCGTCTGCGGGGTTGGCTTCGAACCAGTGGGTGAGCTGTTCGTTGCACACCTTCTGCACGAACGACTTCACCTCGGTGTTGCCCAGTTTGGTCTTGGTCTGGCCCTCGAACTGCGGTTCGCTCACCTTGACCGAGATCACCGCGGCCAAACCCTCGCGGATGTCGTCGCCGGTGAGGTTGGGGTCCTTCTCCTTGAGCAGCTTCTTGTCCTTGGCGTACTTGTTGACCACGGAGGTCAACGCGCTGCGGAAGCCCTCCTCGTGGGTGCCGCCCTCGTGCGTGTTGATGGTGTTGGCGAACGTGTGCACCGATTCGGAATAGCCGCCGTTCCACTGCATCGCGATCTCGACCTCGTGGCCGGGGCCCTTCCCACCGAAATCGATGATGCTCTGGTGGATGGGGTTTTTGGTGCGATTGATGTGTTTGACGAAGTCGACCAGGCCGCCGGGGTAGTGGAAGGTGCGGTGCTTGACCTTATGCGGCGCAGCCGATTCCGCCGCCTTCTCCTGCGCCGATTTGGGTGCGTCGGCAGTGTCGCTGACCACCTCGTCGACGACCTCTTCGTTGGTCACCCGCTCGTCGGTGAGGTTGATGGTCAGGCCCTTGTTGAGGAACGCCATTTCCTGCAGCCGTCGGGCCACCGTTTCGAAGTCGTACTCGGTGGTCTCGAAGATGTCGGGGTCGGCCCAGAACCGGATGGTGGTGCCGGTGCGCTTGGTGGCCTCGCCCTGCTTGAGGGTGCCGGGCACGGCGTGGTCGTAGTACTGCGACCACTCGTAGCCGTCACGGGCGATGTTGACCTCGAGCCGGGTGGACAGCGCGTTGACCACCGAGACGCCGACGCCGTGCAGACCGCCGCTGACGTTGTAGCCGCTGTTCTCGCCGCCGAACTTGCCGCCGGCGTGCAGCTGCGTCATCACCACGTCGACGGTGGGGGCGCCGGTCGCGTGCATCGCGACGGGGATGCCGCGGCCGTTGTCGGCGACCTCGACGCTGTCGTCGTCCAGGATCCGCACGTCGACCCGGTCGGCGTAGCCGGCCATCGCTTCGTCGACCGAGTTGTCGACCACCTCCCAGATGAGGTGGTGCAGACCTCGCTCGCCGGTGGAGCCGATGTACATGCCGGGGCGTTTGCGGACCGCCTCCAGCCCTTCCAGGACGGTGATCGCTGAAGCACCGTATTCGTCTTGCGCCTTCTTCTTCTGGGCAGCCACGGTCGGAAAGCTCTCCTTGGGGTTTCATGCGGGCGGTTCCTGATCACCGCAACAATCGCATCCTGCCAGTCTACCGTGACGAGCGGTCCGCACCGATTTTCTGGGCGCGTTTCTACCCAGCTAACCGCGCCGTGCGCTTATTTTCTTCGTTTGTGCCGCGTCCCGACGTGCGTCAAGGGGATACGCGTCGTCCTGGCGGCTTTCAGCGCCCTGTTGAGGAAGGCCGCGGTGGGGATGCGGCCGGGCTAACGACCGGGCCTAACCATAGGTGTCGCGCGGCCCGCGCCCGGCGATGTGCCGCGGGCCTTTGCGCCACGACGGCGCGGCCGGGCCGGTGATCTTCAGCGAGGTCACCACGCCGTTGCCGACCGCGGCGGCGATCTTGGCCAACAGTTGCGCCTGCATCATCCGCAACTGGGTGGCCCAGGCCGTCGACTCGGCGGACACGCTCAGCACACCGTCGCGCAGACCGGTGGGGACCGCGTGGTCGGCGATCTGGTGACCGACCACCGAGGTCCAGTTCCCCAACACGGTGCCCTCGGCGACCTGGGCGGACCATCCCCGCTTCCTGGCCAGGTCCCGCGCCAGCCGGCCCAGCGGTTGCGGGTCGCGAGCGTCCGGTCCCGGTCCCGACCAGCTGCGCCGCTGGCCCGCCACCCGGCGCGGCGTGGGTGCTGCGGCGCGCCCGCGGCCGGCGTCTTTTCCCTGTGCCCGGGCCGCGGCCCGGGCCTCCTCGAGGGTCCGCCGCACCAGGTCCATCGCGCTCGGTTCTCCCGAGGGGGAGGGCGACTGGTCGTCGCTCATGGGCGCAGCTCCGATACCCGGCCCGCGTCGGTGTCGCGCAACTCGACGAAGAGCCGCCGAGCCTGCCAGCCCGCCGGGATGTCTTCGAGCACCGCCGCGGTGACCAACACCTGCTCGGCGGATTCGGCCACCGCGGCCAGCGCCCGGCGGCGGGCGGCGTCGAGCTCGGCGAACACGTCGTCGAGCAGCAACACCGGATCGCTTTCGTCGGCCCGCAGCAACTCGTAGGCGGCGAGCCGAAGGGACAGCGCCAGCGACCACGATTCCCCATGGCTGGCAAAGCCTTTCGCCACCTGCTCACCGAGCCACAGCTCCAGGTCGTCGCGGTGCGGGCCGACCAGGCACATGCCCCGTTCCAGTTCGGCGTCCCGGCGGGCCGCCAACCCGGCCAGCAGCGCGGCCTCCAGATAGTCGCGGTCGCCGTCGTTCACCTCGGCCGAGGCCGCCACGCCCAGGCTGGACCGGTAGCCGATCGATGCCGCCCGCGATCCCGGGGCCAGCAGCTGATAGGCCTTCTCCACCTCCGGCGCCAGCTGGTTCACCAAATCGATTCGGGCAGCCATCAATTGGGCCCCGTATTCGGCCAGCCGGCTGTCCCACACATCGAGGGTGTCCAGCGCGCCGCGGTCGCCCCGGTGGCGGGCACCGGACAGCGATTTGAGCAACGCGGTGCGCTGCCGCAACACCTTGTCGTAGTCGGCGCGCACGGCGGCGATCGCCGGGCGCCGCAGCGTCGCCAGGTCGTCGAGGTAACGGCGCCGCTCGGAGGGATCCCCGCGCACCAGGGCCAGGTCCTCGGGGGCGAACAGCACCGCGCGCAGCACGCCGAGCACCTCGCGGGTGCTGCGCACGGGTGACCGGTTCAGCCGCGCCTTGTTCGCCCGGCCGGCGGCGATCTCCAGATCGACCGCGCATTCCCGGCCGTCGTTGACCACGATGGTCGACACCACGGCCCGGTCGGCGCCGGCGCGGATCAACGGCGCGTCCGTGCCCACCCGGTGTGACCCCAGCGTGCTCGAATACCACAGCGCCTCAAGCAGATTCGTCTTCCCGAAGCCGTTGGACCCGATGAAGACCGTCCGACCCGGCTGCAGTTCGAGGTCGGCGTGTGCCCAGGACCGGAAGTCACGCAGTCCTAAATGCCGGACGTACACCTAGCCTGGCAACCGCACGGGCATCAGCAGGTAGACGTAATCGGTGGGCAGCGCGCTGAACGGCCCGCTGCCGCTCGGCGGGCTGTCGTCGTCGGACGCCGGGCGCAGCAGTGCGGGCTTGCCCGGGGTGGTGAAGCCGAACGACACCCGTTCGGAGCGCACCGATCCCAGTCCATCGGTCAGATACGTGGGGTTGAACGCGATCGTCAGCGGTTCGCCGGCGAAATCCACGGCCAGATCCTCCTCGGCCCGGCCGACATCGTCGGCGCCGGCGGACAGCCGCAGCGACCCCTCGCTGAATTCCATCCGCACCTGCGCACCCCGGTCGGCCACCAGCGCCACCAGCTTGATGGCCTCGGTCAGCTCGGCGACGTTGATGGTGGCCACCGCCGTGTGCTCGGCCGGCAACAGCTGGCGGAACTTCGGGAATTCCGCGTCCAGCAGGCGGGTGGTGCTGCGCTTGCCGTTGCCGCTGATACCCAGCAGGCCATCCTTGCCGACACCTGCGCCCGCCCCCAGCGACAGCCGCACGTCGGAGCCGTCGATGCCGGTCCGCGCCGCCTCGGCCAGCGTCTTGGCCGGCACCAGAACCGCCGCTTCGATGTCGGGGGAGGCCGCCGACCAGGTCAGCTCGCGAACCGCCAACCGGAACCGGTCGGTGGCGGCCAAAACCACCGTGTCCCCGGAAATCTCAACCCGGATTCCGGTCAACATGGGCAAGGTGTCGTCGCGGCCGGCCGCGATCGCGACCTGCCCGATCGCCTCGGCGAACAGATCGGCCGGCAGCGTCCCGGTCTCCTCGGGCAGCGTGGGCAGCGTCGGGTAATCCTCGACGGCCATCGTCGGCAGCGAGAACCGGGCGCTTCCGCAGTTCAACGCCACCCGATTGCCGTCGACGTAGAAGTCGATCGGCTTGTTGGGCAGCGCCCGAACGATGTCAGACAGCAACCGCCCGGATACCAAAACACTTCCCGGAGAAGCGATTTCGGCCGCCACCTGTGCTTCGGCGGAAACCTCGTAGTCGAATCCGGAGATGGTGAGCCCCTCGTCGGTGCCGGACAGCAGCACCCCGGAGAGCACCGGCACCGCGGGTCGCGACGGCAGGCTCTTGGCCACCCACGACACCGCGTCGGCGAAAGACTCCCGCACCAAACGAAACTTCAAGTCGCTGAGGCCAGCCGTTGTCGTCGCCGCGTCCATAGCGTCCCTTCACCTACTCAGCGTTGTCGGATCCATTGGCTAGCCTCCCCCCGCTAGCACGGGGCCCGTCACGGCGCCGGCGACACGCAAGGCGTCGACGACGACCGCAACGGCAGTCGAAGAACAACCGTAGATCCTCTGGGGCCATCTTGAAAGCTAATCGCAAAGGCCGACAAACCGGGCTGACGACGGCCGCGACGCAGGGTGTGCACCGAACGTCCCCAGGGCTGTATTTCAAAGAAGAACCGATGAAGAGATCTCAGTAACAGTAATAAGGCTTGTGGATTTTGGGGACAGCGGTCTCCCGCCGCAGCTCGCGCGGTGCGCCGGGGTGTGGATCACGGTGGGGGCGGCTGTGGGTGACATGTTGAGCCGATGGGGACGAACGCGGGCTGTGCACGCACGCGGTGGTACTACACCGCTGCCTCCCGGTGTTGTGCACAGCTCTGCGCACATGCCCTGGGTGTGACCGGTGTGACACACGGGTGAGAAGTTTCTCGAAAAAATTCCGGGCCGGGGTTGAAAAAAACCGGGCCGGGGGCCGGAAAGGCCGGGGCCGCGGCGTGATTCAGCGCTTGGAGCGCTGACGAATGCGAGTGGTGAGCTCCTTGACGTGATCGAACACCTCGCGTCGCTCGGCCATCTCGGACAGGATCTTGCGCTGGGCGTACATCACCGTGGTGTGGTCGCGGCCGAAGGCCTGCCCGATCTTGGGCAGCGACAGATCCGTGAGCTCGCGGCACAGGTACATCGCGATTTGGCGGGACTGGGCCAGCGCCCGGGTCTTGCCCGGCCCGCGCAGTTCCTCGACGGTGGTGTCGAAGTATTCGGCGGTGGCGGCCATGATGGTGGCCGCGCTGATCTGCATGGTGCTGGCGTCGGCGATCAAATCGCGTAGCACGATCTCGGCCAGCGACTTGTCGATCGGGGTCTTGTTCAGCGAGGCGAACGCGGTGACCCGGATCAGGGCTCCCTCGAGTTCGCGGATGTTGCGCTCGATGCTGCTGGCGATGAGTTCCAGCACGTCGTCGGGCACCGCCAGGCGCTCCATCTGTGCCTTCTTGCGCAGGATCGCGATGCGGGTTTCGAGTTCGGGGGGCTGCACGTCGGTGATCAGGCCCCACTCGAACCGGGTTCGCAGCCGGTCTTCCAGGGTGGCCAGCTGTTTGGGCGGCCGGTCGGAGGAGATGACGATCTGCTTGTTGGCGTTGTGCAGCGTGTTGAAGGTGTGGAAGAACTCCTCCTGGATGCCTTCCTTGCCCTCGATGAACTGGATGTCATCGACCAGCAGCACGTCGACGTCGCGATAGCTGCGCTTGAAGGCGACCTTGCGGTCGTCGCGCAGCGAGTTGATGAAGTCGTTGGTGAATTCCTCGGTGGAGACGTACTTGACCCGCATGCCGGGGAAGAGCCGCTGCGCGTAATTGCCGGCGGCGTGCAGCAGGTGCGTCTTGCCCAGACCGGACTCGCCCCAGATGAACAACGGGTTGTAGGCGCGGGCCGGTGCTTCGGCGATGGCCAGGGCGGCGGCGTGCGCGAACCGGTTGGACGCCCCGATCACGAACGTGTCGAAGGTGTAGCGGCGGTTGAGGCTCGTTCCGGCGGCGACGGCAGGATCGATGGCGTGCGGCCGCTCGGTGAAGTAGTTGGGCCAGCCGAGCTGGGTGTCGGTGACCGGCTCCCCGTTCTCCACCGGCTCGCCGTCGGCGCCGTCGTCGGCGGACAGGGCGGCGTCGGTGTCGGGGAACGGCTCGGCCGGCGGGATGAGCGCATCCTCGACGTCGTCGGGTGGGGGAGCGATGCGGACCCCCAGCTGGATCTGCTGACCCAGGCGGCGGCTGAGCGCGTCGGTGATCGGGGCGCGCAGGTGCCGTTCGATCTCGTTCTGCACGAAACTGCTCGGCACCGACAGCAGAGCAAACCCCTCGACGATGGTCAGCGGGCGGACCAGATTGAGCCACGCTCTTTGCTGAGGGGTGAGGGGAGTGACCAGAGTCGTGCGGTTGGCGGCACCGCCGTCGGCGACGGGCTCGCCGTTTAGCTCCGAAACGACCGCATTCCACACCGTGGTGAAGCTTGAACCGGGGTCATCGGCCAACGACGCATCTCCCTGGTTCTCGAACGTCCCGGGTCGAAGTACAACTCACGCTTGGCGACAAAACAACTGTCCACATAGTTATACACAGGTGTGGACAGGATGATCGTATGCGAGCCACAACCTACCGGCGACGGCCCGCGATCTCCGCGCTGGAAGAAAACCCGAAAAAGGTTGTCTAGGCAGCTAGTTGATCTACCATCCTCGCTTCGTTGTCGAGCGCTGTTCGTAGTCTAAAACGACTTGGCAGAAGCTAACAGTTTTCCGTGCGGCTGCCAACCGTTCCGCTGTACTCCAATCCGGTCGTTTAGGGTGACTGGGGCTTGCTTCGGCTCGGTAGGTTAGTTGACCCGAGTGGCCGGCGGGAGCGGAATGCGAAATCTCGGTACCGGCCGGCGCGGCTGCGTTGCGGCAGGCCAGGTTTGACCAGGCGAAGGCTCGTCAGTACCCTCAAACAGTCGCCCGAAAGTCGGCGATACGGCTGCGACCCAGCACCACTTGGGGACCGCGCCGGCCAGGAGCAGCAAGACCACCCTCCGGTCGAACCGCAGACGAGCCCGAAGCGAACCGTCTGAGCGGCCGGACGGCAAACAACGAGGAGAACGTCGTGGCCAAGGGCAAGCGGACCTTCCAGCCGAATAACCGGCGCCGAGCCCGCGTGCATGGCTTCCGGTTGCGGATGCGCACGCGCGCCGGGCGCGCGATCGTGTCCGGTCGGCGCCGCAAGGGTCGCCGCGCGCTCTCTGCCTGATCGCACGTCAGGTCTTTCGCGGTGCTTCCCGCACGCAACCGCATGACGCGGTCAACCGAGTTTGACGCGACGGTGAAGCACGGAACCCGCATGGCGCAGCCCGACATCGTCGTCCACCTCCGGCGCGACTCCGAACCCGACGACGAATCCGCGGGCCCACGGGTCGGGCTGGTCGTCGGGAAGGCCGTCGGGACGGCGGTACAACGACACCGCGTGGCCCGCCGGCTGCGTCACGTGGCCCGGCCCCTGCTCGGCGAACTCCAACCATCCGACCGGCTGGTGATTCGCGCGCTGCCCGGCAGCCGGACCGCGTCGTCGGCGCGCCTGGCGCAGGAACTGCAGCGGTGCCTGCGACGCATGCCGGCGGGAACCGGGCCGTGACCGGACCGGCGCGGTCGGGCGCGGCCATTCGCGGCGCCGGCCGAACCGTCGCCCGCGGACTGATTTTCCTGATTCAGCTCTACCGGCATATGGTGTCGCCGCTACGTCCGGCGACCTGTCGCTTCGTTCCGACCTGCAGCCAGTACGCGGTGGACGCGCTGGACGAGTACGGCCTGATCCGGGGGAGCTGGCTGGCCGCGGCCAGACTCGCCAAGTGCGGACCATGGCACCAGGGCGGCTGGGACCCGATCCCCGAGCGCCCCGGATGCCGGGTGAATTGCCAAGATGCCAGCGACGCTTGGGCGGTCCGAGCGACGCGAGGGGAGAGTGGATCTCTTGTTTGATTTCTTCAGCCTCGACTTCGTCTACTACCCGGTGTCGTGGATCATGTGGGTCTGGTACAAGTTGTTCGCCGCCATGCTCGGGCCGTCGAACTTCTTCGCCTGGGCGCTGTCGGTGATGTTCTTGGTGTTCACCCTGCGGGCGCTGCTGTACAAGCCGTTCGTGCGACAGATCCGCACCACCCGGCAGATGCAGGAGCTGCAACCGCAGATCAAGGCGCTGCAGAAGAAGTACGGCAAGGACCGGCAGCGCATGGCGTTGGAGATGCAGAAGCTGCAGCGCGAGCACGGGTTCAATCCGATCCTGGGCTGCCTGCCGATGCTGGCCCAGATCCCGGTGTTCCTCGGTCTGTATCACGTGCTGCGGTCGTTCAACCGAACCACCGGCGGGTTCGGGCAACCGCACCTGTCGGTGGTGCAGAACCGGCTGACCGGAAACTACGTCTTCACCCCGACCGATGTGGGGCACTTCCTGGACGCCAATTTGTTCGGCGCACCGATCGGCGCGTTCATGACCCAGCGCACCGGGCTGGACGCGTTCACGTATTTCAGCCGCCCGGCGGTGATCGCGGTCGGCCTGCCGGTGATGATCCTGGCCGGCGTCGCGACGTACTTCAACAGCCGGGCGTCGGTGGCACGCCAAAGCCCGGAGGCCGCCGCCAACCCGCAGACGGCGATGATGAACAAGCTCGCGCTGTACGTGTTTCCGCTCGGCGTGGTGGTCGGTGGGCCGTTCCTGCCGCTGGCCATCATCCTGTACTGGTTCGCCAACAACATCTGGACGTTCGGTCAGCAGCACTACGTGTTCGGCATGATCGAAAAGGAAGACGAAGCCAAGAGGCAGGAAGCGATTCAGCGCCGCGCGGCCAATGCCCCGGCGCCGGGCGCCAAGCCGAAACGCAGCCCCAAGGCGGGCGCGGGCAACGGTGTGGATGCCGACGCGGCGCAGCCGGACGCCCGCGCCACCGAGGGGCAAGCCGGCGGGGGCAGCGACGGGCCGAGCCGTACCCCGCGTCCCGGGGCGCGACCGAAAAAGCGCAAACGCTGATCGGGGCGGACAAGCTATCGGGGCCGCCCCGGCAGGGCGACCCTAACTGGGCTGCGGCCCATGGATGAGGGAGATAAAGACATGGCAGACGCCGACACCACCGAACGCGAGCTCGACACCGCAGCGCCCGCCGAGCCGGAACCGGCCGACGGCGACGAGGCCGACGACCTGGAGGAGCGGTTGGTCGCCGAGGGCGAGATCGCCGGCGACTACCTGGAGGAGCTGCTGGACCTGTTGGACTTCGATGGCGACATCGACTTGGACGTCGAGGGCAGCCGGGCTGTGGTGAGCATCGACGGCAGCGACGACCTGAACAAGTTGGTGGGCCGCGGCGGCGAGGTTCTCGATGCGCTGCAGGAGCTCACCCGGCTCGCCGTGCACCAGAAGACCGGCGTGCGGAGCCGGCTGATGCTCGACATCGCGAGCTGGCGTCGGCGGCGCCGGGAGGAACTCGCGGCGCTGGGCGACAAGGTGGCGCGGCGGGTGCTCGAATCGGGGCAACGCGAAGAGCTCGCGCCGATGACCCCGTTCGAGCGCAAGATCGTGCACGACGCGGTCGCGGCGGTGCCCGGGGTGCACAGCGAAAGCGAGGGCGTCGAGCCGTCGCGACGCGTGGTCGTCCTGCACGACTGACGGCCCGAAGTTACAGCAGTGTAGTTCGCTGCCGTGTGGCGGTCGTCCGAACGTTGAAGGTGCACGCGCCAACTAGGGGATGTTTCACGTGAAACATGTCGGTCCGGTCGAGCCGGCTGCGGGCGGTCCGGAGGTGCCACCCGCCACGGAGCTCGGTGCCGCACCCGAGTCCGCCGCGGCGCTGTTCGGGCCCCGCCTCGCGACCGCGCAGCGGTACGCGGAAGTCCTCGGCACCGCGGGTGTCGAGCGGGGCCTGCTCGGCCCGCGGGAAGTCGACCGCATCTGGGACCGCCACATCCTCAACAGCGCGGCGGTCGCCGAACTCCTGGGCCGCGGTGATCGGATCATCGACATCGGCAGCGGGGCGGGGCTGCCCGGCATCCCGTTGGCCATCGCGCGACCCGATCTCGAGGTGATATTGCTGGAGCCGCTCTTGCGGCGCAGCGAGTTTCTCATTGAGGTGGTGGACGAACTAGGGTTAGCCGTCGAGGTGGTGCGCGGGCGCGCGGAAGAGCGGCCCGTGCGGGACCGGTTCGGGGAGAGGGACGCGGCGGTGTCGCGGGCGGTTGCAGCGTTGGACAAGCTGACGAAGTGGAGTATGCCGTTGCTACGCCACGACGGCCGGATGCTCGCCATCAAGGGGGAGCGGGCGGCGGAGGAAGTTGACCGATACCGGCGTGTGATGACAGCATCGGGCGCCGCTGATGTCAGGGTGGTGACATGTGGCGCGAACTATTTGCGTCCCCCCGCAACCGTAGTTTCAGCGCGACGCGCAAAGCCGCCGCACCCCAAGTCGGCACGGACCGGGAAGGCCGGAACCCGATGACTTCTTCAGGAGATTGGCCGGTGGCTTCTTCGGAGGCGCGGGAGGGCGCGGCGACGCCCGGGCCGGACGCGCCGAGCGCGACGCACACCCCGGCGGCACCCATTGGGCCGGGGGCCCCGTCGGGCACGCCGGGGGCGTCGGCGGTTGAATCCCCGCCGCCGACCGCGACCACGGCGCCGCCGTCATCCGCCGCCGCGCCCGCCCCGCCGCCGGCCAATGTTTCACGTGAAACAGCGGATGAATTCGACACCCCGATCGGCGCGGCGGCCGAGCGCGCGATGCGGATCCTGCACACCACCTATCCGCCGCTGCGCCGGCCCAAGCATCGCCGCGTCTTCACCGTCGCGAACCAGAAGGGCGGCGTGGGCAAGACGACGACCGCCGTCAACCTCGCCGCCGCGCTCGCCCTGCAGGGACTCAAGACCCTCGTCATCGACCTTGACCCGCAGGGCAACGCCAGCACCGCGCTCGGGATCACGGATCGGCAGTCGGGTACGCCGTCGTCCTACGAGGTCCTGCTCGGCGAGGTGTCGGTGCACGACGCGTTGCGGCAGAGCCCGCACAACGAGCGACTGTTCTGCATCCCGGCGACCATCGACCTGGCCGGCGCCGAGATCGAGTTGGTGAGCATGGTGGCGCGGGAGAACCGGCTGCGGACCGCGCTGGCCGATCTGGACAACCTCGACTTCGACTGCGTCTTCATCGACTGCCCACCGTCGCTGGGGCTGCTGACCATCAACGCGCTCGTCGCCGCCCCGGAGGTGATGATCCCGATCCAGTGCGAGTACTACGCCCTCGAGGGCGTGTCGCAGCTGATGCGCAACATCGAGATGGTGAAGGCGCACCTCAACCCGCAGCTCGAAGTGAGCACCGTGGTGCTGACCATGTACGACGGCCGCACCAAGCTCGCGGACCAGGTGGCCGAAGAGGTGCGCCGCTACTTCGGCAGCAAGGTGCTGCGGACGGTGATCCCGCGCAGCGTCAAGGTGTCCGAGGCGCCCGGCTACAGCATGACCATCATCGACTACGACCCCGGGTCGCGCGGGGCGATGAGCTATCTCGATGCGAGCCGCGAACTCGCCGAGCGTGATTGACCACCACCCGTGAAGGCATCCGTGAAGGGACGACCATGACGCAGCCGTTACGTAAGAAGGGCGGCCTCGGCCGGGGCCTGGCTTCGCTGATTCCCACCGGCCCCGCCGAGGGCGACGCCGGCCCGGCGACGCTGGGTCCGCGGATGGGCGACGCCGCCGCGGACGTCTTGATCGGGGGACCGGCGCCGCAGGAGGCGTCGCCCGTGGGTGCGGTCTACCGCGAGATCTCGCCGGCCGACATCGAACGCAACCCCCGACAGCCGCGGCAGGTCTTCGACGAGGAGGCGCTCGCCGAACTGGTGCACTCCATCCGCGAGTTCGGCCTTTTGCAGCCGATCGTGGTGCGGGCCATCAAGGAGTCGGCCAGCGGCGCCCGCTACCAGATCGTGATGGGGGAGCGGCGCTGGCGTGCGGCCCAGGAGGCCGGGCTGGCCACCATTCCCGCCATCGTGCGCGAGACGGGTGACGACAACCTGCTGCGCGACGCGTTGTTGGAGAACATCCACCGGGTGCAGTTGAACCCCTTGGAAGAGGCGGCCGCCTACCAACAGCTGCTCGACGAATTCGGCGTCACCCACGACGAACTCGCCGCCCGCATCGGCCGCTCCCGGCCGCTGATCACCAACATGATCCGGTTGCTCAAGCTGCCGATCGCGGTGCAGCGGCGGGTGGCCGCCGGGGTGCTGTCCGCCGGTCACGCCCGGGCGCTGCTGTCGCTGGAAGCCGGCCCCGAGGCGCAGGAGGAGCTCGCCACCCGGATCGTCGCCGAGGGTCTGTCGGTGCGCGCCACCGAGGAGGCGGTCACCCTGGCCAACCGGGCCGGCACGACGACTCCGACGCCGCCGCGGCGCAAGCCGATCCAGATGCCCGGCCTGCAAGACGTTGCTGACCGGCTCTCCACGGCCTTCGACACGCGGGTCACGGTCAGTCTGGGCAAACGCAAGGGCAAGATCGTGGTCGAGTTCGGGTCCGTGGACGATCTACAGCGAATCATCGACGTGATGGCCCCGCCGAAGCCGTGACCTAGGACCCAGTGTAATTACGTCACTGTGACGCCGCGACCGGTGCGGGCCCGAATCCGCCCGGCCGGTGCCGGGTGACTCGGCGAAATCGCATGTGCACCAACAAATTTCGAAATCCGACAGGGGCTGATCCGTCCCGGGCGGCGGTCCGCCGGCGCCGGGCCGGGCGGCCGGGCCAAAGCTAGCCCGATCATCGCCACCTCTCCTATCCTGGAGGGGTTGCCGGTGCAGATCGCTGCAGTACCGCACAGGAGCCAGGAGGCTAGTGTCCGCCCGAATCACGCCGCTGCGGCTCGAGGCCTTCGAGCAGCTTCCCAAACACGCCCGCCGGTGCGTCTTCTGGGAGGTCGATCCCGCCGTCCTCGGTAACCACGACCACCTCGCCGACGCCGAGTTCGAAAAGGAAGCGTGGCTGTCGATGGTGATGCTGGAGTGGGGGTGCTGCGGTCAGGTGGCGACGGCGATCCCCGACGAGCGAAGCCAGGCCGAGCCGCCGTGTCTGGGCTATGTGTTCTATGCCCCGCCGCGAGCGGTGCCGCGGGCCCAACGTTTTCCGACCGGACCGGTGTCCGCGGACGCGGTGCTGTTGACGTCCATGGGAATCGAACCCGGGCCGGCCGCCGACGACCTGCCGCACGCCTTGCTCGCCCGGGTGATCGACGAACTGGTCCGTCGCGGGGTGCGCGCCCTCGAGGCGTTCGGCCGCACCCCGGCCGCGTCGGAGCTACAGGATCCGCGCCTGGTGGGTCCCGATCTGCGTCCGGTGTTGGAGGCTGTCGGTGATTGCTCGGTGGACCACTGCGTGATGGACGCGGAGTTCCTCAAAGACGCGGGATTCGTTGTGGTAGCGCCACATACGTACTTCCCGCGGTTACGGCTCGAGCTCGACAAGGGTCTCGGGTGGAAGGCCGAAGTCGAGGCGGCGCTGGAGCGTCTGCTGGAGAGCGCCCGCCTCGAGCAGCCGGTCGGGGCCGCGTCCACGCCGGCGAACGCATTGAAAACCGCCCCGCCCGACTAGCGGCCGGTGCGGTTCAGGATCCGCCCATCTGGCTGGTGCGCTCCACCGACAATTCGTGGGCCAGTAACTCGGCGAAAGTGAATGTGCCTGTGGGACGGTCCTTTTTGCCCAACAGGTAGAGCCGCTTGACCGCGGCGAGGATTCCCTCGGCGATCGCATCGCGGGTCTGGGTGGACACCAGCATCGCGCGGTCGTGCGGGTTGGTGACGTAGCCGACGTCGACCTGAACCGTGGGCATGCGGGTCAGCCGCAGCAGATCCCACGTCCGGCCGTGCGTTCGGCAGTCCCGTAAACCGGTGCGGGCCACCACTTCTCGTTGGATGAAGTCGGCGAGGTTGCGCCCGATGGTGGATACCGAGCCGTGCGAGTTGCCGAAGTGAAAGGATGCCACCCCGTTGGCGGCGGGGCTTTTTTGAGCTTCGCAGCGCAGGCTGATCATCAGGTCGGCGCCGACATTGTTGGCGGTGGCCGCGCGTTCGGCATCCAGCGGGCTGCGGTTGACCGGCCGCGACAGGAAGGTCTCCATGCCGATCGCGGTCATCCGGCCCTCGAGCCGGCTTGCCAAGTCCCACAACACATCTGCTTCGCTGATCGGGCCGGACGGGCCCTGCATGATCATGCCGTGGTCGGCGCCGCCGCGGCCCGGGTCGATGATGATTCGCTTGCCGGACAGTTTGGGACCCGATCGGCGGACCAGCTCCTCCTCGCGCAGCGCGTGCGGCGATCCGCCGGTGACCCGCGAACTCAGAAAGTACAACGAGCGCAACGTTTCCGGGCCGCAGATGCCGTCGGCGGACAACCCGTACTCGCGCTGATACGACATCAAAGCGTTGTGGGTCTGCAACCCGAAGTAGCCGTCGACCAGGCCGGTGTAGAAACCGAGATCCTGCAGCCGGGCCTGCAGCGTCGCGACGTCGTCGCCGTAAAGCGGCGCGCCGAATTGGTGATACAGCGTACGGGCGCCGAGCCGGTAGGACGCCTCCTTGAGCGCCCGGTAGGTCGCTTCCCCGACGATGCCGTCCACCAGCAGGCCGCGATGCTGTTGAAAGGCGCGGACGGCCTGGTCGAGCTCGGCGTCGAAGAGTTCCAGGGCCACGTGCCGGCCGGTGCTGAGATCCTCATCGGCGCTGGCCAGCAGCCCTAACGAGGCGAGCGTGGCCCGGATCTCGGTCACAGCAGCGCTGCGGTCACCACAGCGCAGCGCGTCGCCGTATTCGCGGCGCGGACTCGACATACCAAGGGCCCTCCGGGACAAACTGACTGGCTCGCATAGCGGCAACAGCTAACCGTATTGTCGCAGACGCTTCGTGAATTCGGGAAAACCCCAGGCCATCCGCGGGGCGTGGTGCGACGAAATGAAAAGAAGATCAGCCGAGGTTGGGAACCGCGTCGGAAAGCTCACGCAGCAGCGCCGCCTTGCCCTTGGCGCCGACGATCCGCTTCACGGGCTGGCCGTCCTTGAACAGGATCAGGGTGGGAATGGAGACCACCTGGAAGTTTTGGGCGGTTTCCGGGTTGGCGTCGACGTCGAGCTTGGCGACGGTGAGGTGATCGCCGCGCTCGCTGGCGATTTCCTCGAGCACCGGCGCAACCATCTTGCAAGGACCACACCATGTCGCCCAAAAGTCAACCAGCACAGGCTTATTGCTGGCCAACACATCGGTGGAAAACGATGCGTCGGAGACTTCTATTGTGGCGCTGGCCTTTTCGGCGTCGGTCATTGCGGTGCTCCAATCAATGTGTCGGTACTGCCCGGGAATTCGGTGGCATCGCCTTGCGCGGCCGCACTGGACTCGGCATGTTCGGCGAGCCAGCGTTCGGCGTCGATAGCCGCCGCGCAACCGCTGCCGGCGGCGGTGACGGCCTGACGGTAGGTGCGGTCCACCAGGTCCCCGGCGGCGAACACCCCCGGAATCGAGGTGGCCGTGGTGCGGCCCTGCACCAACACATAGCCGTCGGGGTCGGTGTCCAGCACGTCGCGCACCAGCTCCGAACGCGGGTCGTGACCGATCGCCACGAACACCCCGGTGACCGCCAAAGTCGACGTCTCGCCGGTGACCGTGTCGCGCAACCGCAAACCCGTTACCGTCTCCGAGCCCTCCACCGCCTCGACCGCCTTGTTGGTCACGATGGTGATCTTGTCGTTGGCGCGCGCCCGCTCCAGCATGATCCGCGACGCCCGGAACTCCTCGCGGCGGTGCACCAGCGTGACGCTGCGGGCGAACCGCGTCAAGAACGTGGCCTCCTCCATCGCCGAATCCCCGCCCCCGATGACCGCGATGTCCTGGTCCTTGAAGAAGAACCCGTCGCACGTCGCACACGAACTGACACCGCGCCCCAGCAGGTCCTGCTCGCCGGGCACACCGAGATACCGCGCGGCGGCGCCCATGGCCAGGATCACCGCCCGCGCCCGCACCGTCTCACCCTCGGCCGTCGTCACCGACTTGACCGGACCGGCCAGCGAGACCGACTCGACGTCTTCCATCCGCAGATCGGCGCCGAACCGCAGCGCCTGCTCACGCATCTGATCCATCAACTCCGGGCCCGTGATCCCGTCGCGGAAACCGGGGTAGTTCTCCACCTCGGTGGTGGTCATCAACGCCCCGCCGAACGAGGTCCCCTCGAACACCACCGGCGCCAGCTGCGCCCGCGCCGTGTACAACGCGGCGGTGTAGCCCGCGGGACCCGAACCAATGATGATCACGTCGTGGACAGTGTTGGCGGTCATGAAAACCTTTCGAGCGATGGTCTCTGGATCGGTATAAACGCCAGGGTAGGGATGGCTGTTCCCCGCTGTCGCGAACAACACGGCCGGCACCCCTTGCACCACATTAGGGGCGGGGCACTTCGGTGTTGGCCAACAGCCCGGTGTCGGCGGCGCTGCAGTTCGGCGAGACCGCGTAGACGGTCAGGACGTGCGGGCTGTCGCCGGGGATCACCAGGACCACGCCGGGGCGGGCGTTGATGGCGACCGGACGCGCCCCCAGCACCGGCGTGGACGCCGGGTAGCCCAGGCCGGTCAGGCACGACGCGCGCCGGGCCGGGTCGCTGAGCGGCCCGAAGTCGGGGCTGCGGTCGAGCAGGCCGAGGATCTCGGCGCGCGAGAGCGGGATCTGCATCGGCGGCGTCGACACCGTGATGTGCTCGATGTCGGTAGGGGTGCTGGGGGCGGGTGCGGGCGTGCGCAGCAACGCCACGGTGCCGACGCCGATCGCGGCCAGCGCCGCGCCCAACCCGGCGACCGCGGCGATGGCGCGGGCCGGGCGCAGCGGCGGGCGGGCCGAATGAGCGGCCCGCGGGGTGGCCCCGACGGGTTCGGCGGAGCGCAGCGCCGCGGCGACGCGGGCGGTGACCTGCGGGGGAGGGTCGGGTGGCGAGGCCGGATCGGCGCCGAGGGCGGCGACCTCGCGGCGAACCCGGTTCAACGCGTCGAGCACATCGGCGGCGCGCGGGTCGGCGCGGACTCGTCGGCGGACCCGGGCGGCGGCCGCGTCGTCGAGCACGCCGGCCTGCAGGTCGGCCAGAAGCTCGGCGGTCAGCGGAGGGTCGGATTCCGCGTTGCGGTGATCCGCCGCGTCGTTGCCCGCTGTAGCCATCGGACCCAGTGTCCGTCATGGCCGCAGCGATCGCCACGGACGGCCAGTGCGGGGCCGCCGTCAGGCCTGGCCGGCGGCGCCCTCGGCAGCGGCGTGGGCCCCGGCATCGAGATAGCCCAGCAGTTCGGCGAGCCGCACCCGGGCGCGGGCGCACCGGCTCTTGACGGTGCCCTCGGCAACACCGAGCAGCCGCGCGGTGTCGGCCACCGAATAGCCCTGCATGTCGACGGCGACGATCGCCGCGCGTTGTTCGACCGGCAGCCGCATCAGGGCGCGCTGTACCGCCAGCGTCGTCTCCACCTGGGCCGTGCGATCGGCGACCGGATAGATGTCTTCCAGCGGGACCGTCGGGTGGGCCTTGGTGCGGCGCAGCCGGTCCAGGCAGGCGTTCACCACGATGCGGTGCAGCCAGCTGCCGACGGCCGCGTCATGCCGGAACGCGCCCGCGCCGCGGTGTGCCGAGAGCATGGCGTCCTGCAGCGCGTCTTCGGCGTCCTCGGGGCTGCGCGTCGTAAGCCGGGCCAGCCGGTGCAGGTGGCGCTGATGCCGGCCGAACAGCTCGCCGAAGGCGTACCGGTCGCCGGCCACGTGGGCTGCCAGCAGCTCGGCGTCGCTGCGGTCACCGTTGCCGTCTCTTCCGAAGCCCACGGCCGGACAGTAACCAATCGGGTATCCCGCGGCACTTCACTCGCCGGCGCTCATGTGAGTGCTTGCGACGGGCCGGGATTCAGGACGCGGCCTGGACCGTGATCTCGGAAAATCCGGCCTGGCTCTTGCCGTTGGTGGTGCCCAGCGTCGAGATCCACACCAGCAGATTCGACGTCGGCGAACCGGCCCGCACCGGGATGACGTTGTGGCCCGGCTTGAGGGTGAAGGCCGGGGCCAGCACGGTCGTGTCGTTGAGGCCGGCCGGTGTCGGGGACGACGCCGCCCGGATCTCCACCTTGGTCCCGGTGCTGGGCGTGTCGATGCTGACCTGGCCGACCACGGTCGGGCTGGGCAGCTGCAGGATCAGGCCCTCGCCCTGTTTGAAACTGGGGAACGGCACGGCGTCGGTGTAGACCTCGGTCGCCCAGGCGGTGGAGGGATCGCCGTCGATCGCCTGGCCGGCGGTGCCCGGGTTGTCGGCGTCGCCGTCGGGGGAGAAGACGCTGGCCCGGGTGGGTTTGACGACGCTGCCGGCGGCCGCGGACGTGGTGGTCTGCGGCGCCGACGTGGACGACGAGGGCCCATTGAGGCCCAGCTCGTCCTTGTTGAGGCCGCCGCCGACGTTGCCGAAGATCTTGCTCACGATCGACGCCAGCACCAGCAGCGCCGCGACGAGGACGGCCAGGCCGGCGCCCACCCCGATGAGCACGTTGCGCCGCCGCCGCGCGAAGGTCGCAGGATCGTTCCCGGGCGAGATGAGCGCCGTCGACGGCGAGGGCGAATCGTCGATCGGCCCGAGCACCTCGGTGCGGTCGGCGACCGCGGTGGCCTGCTGAAGCAGGTTCAAAAGCGTTGAGGCACTGCGGATTCCGCCGTCATCCTGGACCGCCCGGACGGCGACCGCGGAGATCTGGAAGGGAATGTCGCGGTCGATGGCCATCGGTTCGACGGGGTTGCCCGAGGAGTCGCGTTCGGCCGGTGCGAGCCCGCTGCGCACCCCGCTCTCGGCCAGCGGCCACCGATTGACCAGCAGCGCATACAGCGCGGCCCCGATGCCGCGGATGTCGTCCTGCGGGTTGGCGTCGGGCATGGTCGCCGGGTAGGCCAGCACCACGTCGCCTTCGATGCTGACCCGCACCCGGCTCGGGTGATCGATCGACAGGGCGACGCCGGCGCGGTGCGCCGCGTCGGCGGCGGCGGCCAGCGACTGCATGGCCCGTACGGCGCCCACCGGTGACGGCGCGGTGTCGGCGACCTCCTGCAGCGATCCGCCGCGGATCCACTCGGAGACCACCAGGCCGCCGGAGCCGGTGTGCACCACGTCGAGCACCCGGGCGATGCCGGGCTTGTCGATGCGGCTGAGCCGCAGCGTGCGGGACAGGATCTCCTGCAGCACCTCGTCGGGCAGGGCGCGGTCGGGATCGACGAAGGTCAGCGCGACCTGCCGGTCCAGGGCGGTGTCGAGGGCCTGCCAGAACTGCAGCGGCGGGGCGCCGCCGTGGAACACCAGCAACCGGTACCGGCCGCCGGCGATGCGGGCGCCGGGGACCAGGTGGACGTCGTCGGTCGACGAGTCGGCGGCGCGCTCGCGGGCACGTCGAACGGGCCGCGGCGGGTCCCGGCGTCGCCGTTTTTCTGGTCGGCGGCCGCGGGTCGGCCTTGCGGGGCGGTCGGGCTGGTCGGCGGGAATGTCGGGCTGGAAGTCGTCGGCGACCGGCCGCGGAGCACCCGACCCTGTGCCGGGCCCGGCGCTGGATGCGGCGCTCTCCATCGGGCGGTCGGTCACCTCCGGTCCTTTCACTAGCCGGGCTCGGTTTGCCCGCTCCGGAGGCCTGCGCCGGATCGGCTCCTGGACCGCATTTACCCCAGGCGGGGACGAATTCCTCTGCTCAGGGTACGTGACCGGGCGCCGGTGAGACGATCGATCCGGCGCAGCGGGTTTGCGGGGCCGCGGTCCCCGGCCCGTGATGCGGAAGCGGACGGCGTCCAGGGCGGCCCGGGCTTCGGGAACCTGCGCGCGCAGCATCACCGCGGCCGTGATCGGCACCATGATGAGCGCCAGCACCAGCAGGCGCAGCAGCGAGCCGGCGCCGCCGCCGTGCGCCGTCAGCGCGCCCAGCCCCAGCAGCCGGTCGGCCACGTGCGCGACCAGTCCGGCCAGCATGGCGGCGGTCAGCGTGACCAGGATGGTGCGCACCTCGCCGACCCCGATCAGATGGCCGCCGCCCGGCAGCAGCGTGCGGCGCAGCAGGACGTAGCCGATGACCGCGCCGGCCAGGAAGCCGACGCCGTTGGCCAGACCGAGGAAGCCGGCCACCAGCTTGGGGTCGCCGGTGAGGTGCGGCGCCAGCACCGAACCGAGGATCTTGACCGCCGTGATGACCAGGATGATCACGATCGGGGTCCAGGGCTGTTCGCGGGCGTAGAACACCCGCAGCTGCAGCAGCACCAGGCCGTAGGGGATCAGGGTGAACGCGGATAGGGCGATCGCGGCGCCCAGGTAGCCGGCGTCGACGTCGCCGAAGTGGCCGTAGGCGAACAGCGCGCTGCCCATCGCGGGGCCGCCGACGGTCATGAACGCCACGATCGGGATCAGCGTGATCAGGGTCAGCCGGGTGGCCAGCGACAGGTCGGCCAGCACGGCCCGGGTGTCGTCGGCGGCGGCGTTGCGGCTCAGCCGCGGCATCACCACGGTCAGCACCGTCACGCCGATCATGCCGAACGGCAGCATCAGCACCAGCCAGGTGTAGTTGTAGATCGCCGGGCCGGAAGCGGCTGCGGTGCTGGCGATCTGGTTTCCGACCACCAGGCCGAGCTGGCTGATCAGCACGTAGAGCACCATGGCGGCGGCCATGGTGCCGAATCGCTTGAGCCGCTGGTCGATTCCCCACAGTGGACGCAGGTCCACGTGCTGGCGGCGCAGCGCCACCACCAGCACCCCGGTCTGGGCGAACACGCCCAGCGTGGTGCCGACCGCCAGCACCAGCAGCTTGGCGTTGCCCATCCGCACCGGATCCACCGACAGCTCGCCGGGCACCAGCGCGTACACCGCCAGGGTGGCGAGGGCGACGACGTTGTTGACCACCGGCGCCCACGCTGTCGGCCCAAACACGTTGCGGGTGTTCAGGATTGCCATGAACACCGAAGTGAGCCCGTAGGCCAGCACCTGGGGCAGCAGCAGGTAGGCGAAGGCGACGGTGAGCGGCTCGTTGACCTGCGGGGTGCGGCCCAGCATCAGCCGTACCAGCAGCGGGGCGGCCGCCACCGACAGCGCCGTCGCGACGATCAGCAGCGCGGTCGTCAGCGTGACCAGGCGCCGCACGAACGCCGCGCCGCCGTCGGGGTCGCTCTGCTCGGCGCGGGCCAGCACCGGCACGAAGATCGCGGTGAACGTCGCCTCCAACACCAGGGCCGCCACCAGGTTGGGCAGCTGATTGGCCACCGAGAACGCGCTGGATAGCGCCGCGCCCAGGATCGCGGCCAGCAGCACCACCCGGGCGAAGCCGGTAAGACGGCTGACCAACGTCGCGAACGCCATCGCCCACGACCGCGACACCAGCGCCGAGTCCGACAGCTCCGGGCGGCGCCGGTCGATTCCGGCGGGGACGGGCGGCAGCGGCCCGGTCGGCGGGGAGCCCGGCATGCGGGGACGCCGCGGCGGCTCGGGCAGGCCGCGGTGGTGCGGTGCGGCCTGCCGGTAGGCGGGGTTCATACGCGGTGCTCTTGTTCGACGCGCGGGTCGGCGAGGTCGGGCTGGGCGGCGTGCCGGGCATCGGGGGGATCGGGGCGGTCCAGGTCGGCGCGATCGGGCTGGCCGCGGAAGCGGTGCCACAGCCGCCGGCCCGCCAGCAGGACCAGCACCGCCGCGGCGGACAGGGTGATGGCGAACAGCACCTTGCCGTAGGCGTTGGAGTGCACCGACAACCGCACCGGCTCGCCCAGCCGCATCCCGTCGGCGGTCCGCAAGGTCACGTCGACCGCGACCCGCTGGGTGAAGTTCACCTCGATCGGGATCCGCAGCGGCAGGTACCCCGGCGGCAGCTCGATCACCCCGACGTCGGTGACGTTCATGCCGGGCGGGGCGTCCACGTGCACCCGCACCCGGATCGGCACGGCCAGGCCGTTGTGCAGCGCCAGC
Organism: Mycobacterium sp. MAC_080597_8934; assembly: GCF_000523975.1. Classification (NCBI taxonomy): domain Bacteria; kingdom Bacillati; phylum Actinomycetota; class Actinomycetes; order Mycobacteriales; family Mycobacteriaceae; genus Mycobacterium; species Mycobacterium sp. MAC_080597_8934. Next base: position 56,294 of record NZ_JAOS01000052.1, read on the forward strand.
GGCAGCGGACTGTGCTCGGTGGCCAGGGTGTAGGAGCCGCCCGGGTTGACGATCGTCACGGCGCCGAACAGGTCGTTGATCGTCTTGCCGACCACCGCCAGCCGCTGCTGGGCCAGCCCGTTGCGGCTGTCCGGCGGTTCGGATTGGCTGAGCGCGCGCAGCATGTCCTCGCGCAGCGGCGCGGTGTACTGCACGCCGGTCAGCCCGGTGCGGTCGTCGGTCATCAGCGCCGACGTCAGCCCCCACAGCCGGCCGACCTGACCGGTGATCGCGCCGGTGACGTCGTCGTTGAACTGCCCGCGGGTCGAGCCGTCCGCGCTGACATGGTTCGCGAGTGGGGCGCCGGTTTGTGCGGCCTGGGTGGCTTCGCCGATCACCGCCGGCAGCGGGCGCGGCACCGCCAGACCGGAGCGGATGCTGGTGGTCAGCGCGGTCAAGATCACCTGCGCATCGTCGGCCTGCAGATTCCAGGTCGCCGGGGGGACCAGGAGCTGGGTGCGGGGGGTGTCGTCGTGGCGCAGCGCGTGCCAGAACATGGAGCCCAGCGCGTCCTGGCGGCGGGCGGTCACCGAATCGTGCGCCAGCCGAACGGTCAGCGACGAGTCGAGATAGGTCGGAACTTCGGGGTTGACGCCGGCGCCGGCCAGCGCGGCCCCGACGGCCGGGTCGAACGGCGCCGCCACGACCTGCGGGGACACCCGCCGCGGCGCGGTGTCGACGCTGGTCTCCGAGGAGCTCTGGGCGTCGCCGGCCGACAGGTCGGCGGCGGTGACCGCGACGGTGGTCTGGTTGGCGCCGAGCAGTTTGACCGCCCGGCCGGTCAGCCGCCCGTCGGGCATCAGCGTGGCGCCGCGGGTGGAGGGGACGTCCAGGATCTTGTCGACGATGCTGTTGACGCTGGTGAGGGCGGTGTTGCTGAGGCCCGGGTCGTTGACGCGCTGCAGGGCATCGAGGTCGGCCTGCGCGTAGGGCAGCGGGGCCACGCAGGTGCGGTGCGCCAGCGCCCGCAGCCGGTTGAGCCATTCGGTCGCGGTGGCCTGCCCGGTGCCCGGGTGGGTGGGGGTGCCGGGCAGTTGGGCCGGCCCGTCGGGGGAGTCGGAGACGACGTAGCCCGCGGTCATGGCGTTGACGGTGACCAGCAGATCCGGGTCGACCGCCAGGCACAGCGCGCGGCTGACGGCGCCGTCGGGGTCGACGTCGTGGCTGGTGGCGACCTCGGCCGCGGCCAGCAGGATGTCGAGCCGGCCACCGCTGGCCAGCGAGGTGGCCAGGTCGTCGTCGACCAGGCGGACGGGGATGGTGCCGCCCGGCACGCCGGGGGCCAGCCGGGGCCGGTCGGCCAGCGGCCACAGCATGGTGATCCCCACCGGTTTGGAGGTGTCGGGTGCGACGGCCGAGCCGAGGTCGTCGGCGCGGTCCGGCGGCACCCCCACCACGGGCAGCAGGAAGCGCGCGTTGTCCAGCCGCGCGGGCGCGCCGTAGTCGGGCGTGCCGTTGACGTTGACCAGGACGGGGTAGATGCCGGGCTTCTCGACGCCCAGCGACTGCTTGGTCAGCGCGCGCAGCGGTGCCGACAGGGTGAAGCCAACCTCCTGCCCGCGCTGCAGTTCGGGTGCGACGGTGAGAAAGTCGGCGGCGGCCTGGTACTGGTCGGTGTCGCCGTCCAGGCTGGTGCGCAAACCCGCCGACGCGGTGACCGGGCCGGCGTGCTCGAGGCGGACCATGACGTCGCGGACGGGCCGGTCGCCGATGTTGGTCACCATGCCGCTGACCGTGACGACGGGCGGGCTGGTGGTGGTGACGACGTCGGGGGTGACCTGGTCGATGCGCACCCGGACGAACGGCGTCACACCCGGCTCGCCGGCGACCGCGCGCGGTGTCACCGGCCCGGTGAGCACCGCAAGCCCGGCCAGGACGCCGAGCACGGCGGCGATGCGCAACCAGCCGGCCCAACACAAACGCGGCGCCGTCACGGCCCCGGTCCGTGGCCGTTCTTCCGGCCGGTGGCCGGTTTGTCCGAATGCCGCGTCTCCGAATGCCGCGTCCGGGAATGCGTCTGTGGGCGGCGGCGCGGGGAGCTGGGCGGCAGCGGCGGAAGCGCGGCCGGGCCGTCGCTTTGCAGCTTGTCGATCAGCTCGTCGGCGACCCGGGCCAGCCGGCGTTCGTCGGCGTAGGCCAGCCGGGACGGCAGCTCGCGCATCGGCACCCAGGCGACCTCGGCGACCTCGAGGTCCTCGTCGGAGAGTTCCCCGCCGGAGAAGCGCATTAGATAGTGGTGCACGGTCTTGTGCACGCGCCGGCCGTCGGTGACGAACCAGTAGTCGATGCGGCCCAGCGCGGCCAGCACGCTGCCCCGGATGCCGGTCTCTTCGGCTACCTCTCTGATCGCGGTTTGTTCGGCGGTCTCACCGAGCTCGATGTGCCCTTTGGGCAGCGACCACAGCATGCGGCCGCGCCGGTCGATGCGCCCGATCAGGGCGGCGACCTGCGATTCGCGCGGCCCGTCCAGGCCGTCGATGACCAGGCCGCCGGCGGAGGTTTCGTGCACGGTGCGCAGCCGATCCGGTGCACGGCGAGCGGCACGGGATCGGCGGGGCTTGGTGGCGGTCGAGTCGCCGGTCAGTTGACCGTTGGTCTGTTTCTCCGACGACGTTGCAGCACCACGACCGCGGCGCCGCCCCCGGCGCCGACGTGGTTTGCCTTGTTCGCCGTCCGACACCCAAGCGATAGTAGCTGGCACGGCATGTTCTCCTGGACATACTCGCCGCTGGGTGGGCGCGGGAGGACCCGGCGGAAGGCGTCTCGTCAGATCGGGCCGATCGCTTGGGCAATGAGCCAGACTGGAACGAAGATTAATACCGACAACGGCGCCGAGACGCTACCCCAAAGCATCCCGCGGCCGATCTGGCCGGTCTTGCCGCGGCCTCGCGCAACGAAGGCACCAATTACCGCATACGCAAGCAATACAGGTACCGCTACAAGAACCAAGATCAGCCAGGGCATGAAAAGCCAAGTTGCAAAGTCGATCACGAGGATATGCGCAAGGGTGACGAGAAAACTGAGCGGCCCGTAACGGCCATTCAATTGGGCAGAAGGCGCTCCATCCACCGGCATACCCCTTTCATCGCATGGTCAGGTAGGCGTAAAGGACGCCGCCGACGAGTACAAGAGCGGAACAGCCGGCGAGGCTGAGCGAGATACCGCGACGCCGTGAGGACGGCGTCCACGCCAGTGGGACGCTGATTGACAAAGACACCGCCGAGGCGATCAGCGACGCAGTCACCATCCAGGCGCGTTCGCCCGCGTACGCACTATGCGTTTTGAACGGCCCCTCACCCAACAGCCATAAGGTGAGCATCAGCAACGCCAAGACACCTTGCACGACAAATGGTGCAGATACGGTCGCTATACGCCACGCCTCAGCATCGAAGAATGGCTCGCGAGCCGAAGAGCGCATAACTAGTCGTCCTCACTTCGTGATCAAGCGGGAACTGCACTGCCTGTGGGCAGAGGGGGCACAGAAGGGATGTCGGTGATTGGTCCAAAGTCGGTGGCAGGTAGGGGAGTCGGCACATCGTACTTTGGATTCCATCGGCCGGTGTCGAACGGCGCGAATGCCTTACCGCCGAGCGGACCTACGTCGTGGTGCCGGGGCAAATTCAACAGCGGTCCGTCTGAGCTGCCGGATCGCGCCGGGTCGGTAAGCACCGTGTGCGTCGTGCCGCCTGGCCGATCTTGATACACCTCCAAGGAGGGGTAATTGCTGCGCGTGCCATTCACCTGCACACCTTCCGGCCCCGGGGTGAAGACCAGGTCACCGTTGACCGTGACCGTGTGGTCCATAAGGGGTCCCTTGGGATCGGCGGAGATGCCTGGCGCGAAAGGATTGCCGGCGTCGTACTTAATCCGGACCGATCCATCGGGAAGCTGCGTAACGCTGCCTTTCGGAATGCCGACCTTCACGGGGCCTGGCCCGCCTGTCGAATTCTCTTCGACGGAAGGATTCTGCCTCAAGACAACGATGCCATTTTCGTAGTCGATGTATGTGGTTACCTTGGTGTCCTCTGGGTCGAAATTGGGATTGGCCCCGCGGTTGTTCCCAAGATCTCGCTTCCAAGGCGGAAAGCTTCTTACATCGCGTTGTTCGATCCACTGCGAGACACGGACCACCCCCTGCCCGGGTACCGGGCGGATCCTGACCACCCGGATCTCCGATTTGGCGCCGTTGAACTTGGAGTCATAGGTCTGCGAATCCAGCGCGGCAGCGGTCTCCCAGTCTGCGGCCGAAGATGGTTCACGGCCAAAGACCTGTTTGAAGGCCTCGATCTGGTTGTGACGACGTTGGTCCTGCGAGGGCGATTCCGGAACGTCGCCGTCAAATGCCTGGATTGGCGGGTCGTAGCCGTCCTGCTCACGCAGGTTGGCCATAGAAGTGTGCAGCTGCTGAGAATATTGATCGTGGATTCGCGTCAGATTGGCTACTGATGCCTTGGTGTCATCGATCGCATGCTTCTCGAGTCCGTCGATGTAGTGATCCAGCAAATGCCTCTCCGAAGCCGTCAACTGAGGGTTCTTCTCCAGCTCGACCGCCTCACCGACTTGATCGTCGAGATCTCGCAGCGCGCCTTCGAGCGAGGAAATCTCGCCCCTTCCCGACCGTTGGGCCTCGGCCAGTGCCGCCGCGACCTTCTCCAGATCGGCTCCGATTTTCGGTAATTGAGCTGCTTGTACCCCGAGTGAGGTCGTAGCCCGTTGAACCTCGGCCGAGCCGTTGATCGGATTCTCGCCGTTCTCGTGTGTCCAAGCCTGCTCGAAGCGACCCCGCGCCAGGTTGAACGCGGCTTCGGCTTCTCCCGTGGATCGTCCGGCGTCATGAAACGCTTTTGCAAGGTTCGAGATCTGGGCCGGCCGGCCGCTCTGCAATGTGGCGTTGATCTTCCACGGGTCTCCGCCCGCGAACATAATCAGCGCGGCCTTGCTTATGTATCGGAGATGCACCGCAACGTCCCGCCGTTCACCCTTCTCGCTGCGCGTAAGGCTACTGACGCTCCGCGCCGGGTCAATTCACCATTGATCCCGTGCGAGGCTCCTCACACCGGCTTTTGGTGCAGGTCCGACTAGGCTGATCGAACGTGCCTGACGCCGCCCAGGATGCCGAGCTGCTGACCGCCGCCGCGGTCGCGCTCAACAAGCATGCGCCGATGCTGCGCGAGCTGGGTTCTGCGTTCGACGCCGCGGGCCACCAGCTCTACCTCGTCGGCGGTTCGGTGCGCGATGCCCTGCTGGGCCGGTTGAGCCCCGACCTGGATTTCACCACCGACGCGCGCCCCGACCAGGTGCAGCAAATCCTGCGGCGGTGGGCCGACAACCTGTGGGACACCGGAATCGAGTTCGGCACCGTCGGGGTCGGCAAGGGCGACCGCCGCCTGGAGATCACCACGTTCCGCGCCGACACCTATGACCAGGTGTCCCGAAATCCCCAGGTGCGCTTCGGTAATCGCCTCGAGGACGACCTGGTGCGCCGCGATTTCACGGCCAACGCCATGGCGGTGCGGATCACGCCCGACGGGCCGGGCGAATTCCTGGACCCCCTGGGCGGATTGGCGGCGCTGCGCCAGCGGGTGCTGGACACCCCGGCCACACCGGAGGAGTCGTTCGGCGACGATCCGTTGCGGATGCTGCGCGCGGCCCGGTTCGTGTCGCAGCTCGGCTTCACCGTCGCGCCGCGGGTGGGTGAAGCGATCGAGCGGATGGCCCCGCAGCTGGCCCGGATCAGCGGGGAGCGGGTGGCCGCCGAGCTGGACAAGTTGGTGCTCGGCGACGATCCGGTGGCCGGGATCGATCTGCTGGTGCACAGCGGAATGGGTGAGGTGGTGCTGCCCGAGATCGGCGGCATGCAGATGGCCATCGACGAACACCACCAGCACAAGGACGTCTACCAGCACTCGCTGACCGTGTTGCGTCAGGCGATCGCCCTCGAAGACCACGGCCCGGATCTGGTGCTGCGCTGGGCCGCGCTGCTGCACGACATCGGCAAGCCCGCCACCCGACGCCACGAGCCCAACGGCGGCGTGAGTTTTCACCACCACGAGGTGGTCGGCGCCAAGATGGTCCGAAAACGGTTGCGCGCCTTGAAGTATTCGAAGCAGATGGTCGACGACGTCTCGCAGCTGGTGTACCTGCATCTGCGGTTCCACGGCTACGGCGACGGCAAGTGGACCGATTCGGCGGTGCGCCGCTACGTCACCGATGCCGGGCCGCTGCTGCCGCGGCTGCACAAACTCGTGCGCGCCGACTGCACCACCCGCAACAAGCGCCGGGCCGCCCGGCTGCAGGCAAGCTATGACCGGCTCGAGGCGCGCATCGCCGAGCTGGCCGCCCAAGAAGACTTGGCGCGGGTGCGCCCCGATCTGGACGGCAACCAGATCATGGAGATCCTGGGCATCCCGGCCGGCCCTCAGGTCGGGGAGGCGTGGCGGTTCCTGAAGGAGCTGCGGCTGGAGCGGGGACCGTTGGATCCCGACGAGGCGACCGCAGAACTGCTGTCCTGGTGGCGATCTCGCGGGAACGGGTAGCCGCGGCCGCGCGTCCGACAATTTGTGGACTATTGCTTGGCAGGCGACGGCGGCGCGGCCGCGATCTGGCACGGTCAACCCGACCTCGACCTTGACGGCGACGGCCGTTTCGAATCGATCGGGCTGGACTTCGACCACGACGGGCTGCGCGACGATGCACTGGCGGATCTGGACGGGGACGGCCTCGTCGATCACGCCGTGCTGGATCTCGACAACGACGGCACGCCCGAGGCCTATTTCACCGACGACGGTTCGGGAACGTGGGCGGTGGCCGTGGATCGCAACGGGCAACTGCGTTGGTTCGGCCTCGACGGCGTCGAGCACACCGGCGGGCCCATGGTCGACTTCGACGGCCACGGCCGCCCCGACGCCCGCCTCGTCGATACCGACGGTAACGGGCTGGCCGACCGGGTGCTGCGCACCGACGAGACCGGTGTGACCGGATACGTCGACACCGACGGTGACGGCAAATGGAACGTCCGGCTGAGCGATACCGACGGTGACGGTCTCGCCGACGGCGCCAGCGCGCTGTGAGTACGGGGTGGTGATCTGACGCGGCGTCGCGCCGGGGATACAGCCGATGCAGCTGCGCCACTTGAGCATTCCGTTTCTGGTCGCCGAGGCCGGCGGTGATCCGTGGTCGATCGACTCGGGCCTGCAGGCTGGCCGTCCGGCGCAGATCGCCTACCTGGCCCGGGCGTTTCATGACGCGGGGATGAGCACCGCGGAGGCCGACGTCGCGTTTGCGGCGGCCCGAGGTCGTTTCGAGGCGTCGTGGAATCGCCGAAACGGCGCGCTGCCGATCAACGACTCCGCCGAGGTGCAGCGGGTCACCCAGGCGTTAGCCGTGGAGGGCCGGCAATTGCCGCGGATTGCAACCGATTTGGAGACCATCGCCGCGGTGCTGGCCGAATCCCAACGCACGTCCACGTGGTACATCGAAGCGCTGGAATATGACCTCGCGGCCATCGACGACGAGATCGGCCAGGCCCTCGAGGAGGCCGATCACTGCGCGGCCGAGGAGCTGCGCTACAGCGCCGTCACCGAGACCAAGGCAATCACGTTGGTGCTCAGCCAGGTTCGGGAGAGTTATTCCCGGCTACTGCACAGCGCGCTGGCACGCCTGCAGGCCGATGGTGTCGACCCGGCGGACGTCAGGGGCGTCGACGAGTTGTCGATCCCGCCCGCCGACACCAGCCCTGAGCAGGTGAAGTGGTGGTGGGATTCGCTGAGTGACGCTCAGCAGCGTTTGTTGATCGATCAGCATCCGCAGGAGTTGGGCAATCTCAACGGTATTCCCGCCGAGGCGCGTGACTCGGTCAATCGGGCGACGATGACTGACGACCTGAGCAAGGTCGAAGCCGTCGCCCGGGTGCGGGGTGTATCGGTTGAGGCGCTGCGCGACAACGCGCTCCGCAACCGGGACGCCGACATGTTCAGCGACCCGGCGTCCTACGGGCTGTGCGCCACCGACATCGTCCGGTACCAGAACGCGGTGAAGACCAACGACTGCCTCAACAAGGCGTGTGACCCCGGGTTGCCGCTGATGCTGTGGGCCTACGACCCGCTGGCGTTCGCGGGCAAGGGCAGGGCGGGCATCGCCATCGGCAACCCGGACAAGTCCCGCAACACCGCGGTCGTCGTGCCGGGCACCAATAGCAGCGTGCGCGGCGGCTGGATGTCCGACGGAGCCGACGACGCCATCAACCTCTACACACAAGCGCAGCGGGCCGGCCCCCACCACACCACCGCGGTGCTGGCCTGGATGGGTTATGACGCACCGGAATTCGACGATTCGCACTGGGAGCAGGCCGTGACCGACCCGGCGAGATTGGAACAGGTCGGCACGCCCTGGAGGGCGCGGCAGGCCGGTGTGCTGTTGGCCGGCGACGTCAATGGGCTGGCCGCCACACACGACGCGGGAAGCCGGGCTCATGTGACGGTCATCGGCCATTCCTACGGGTCGACGACGGTGGCCGACGCATTCGCCAACAGCGGTATGCGCGCCAACGACGCGGTGCTAACCGGTTGCCCGGGAACGGATTTGGCGCACAGCGCCGCGGACTTTCACCTCGACGGCGGCAGGCTGTATGTGGGTGCGGCGTCAACCGATGCGATTAGCTGGATCGGCGAGTCGGGTCGCGGTCTGCCCAATGGGCTCAACGAGACGCTGGGCGGTCCGCTGGGTCCGCTGGCCGGGCTGGGCACCGACCCGGCGCATGCCGGTTTCGGGGCGGTGCGGTTCCGCGCCGAAGTTGCCGGTTCGCACAGCGTCATGCCGTGGTTCACCGACCACTCGCACTACTACGACGTGGGCAGCGAAGCGCTGCACAACATGACCGAGATCGTCACCGGCCGCGGCAACGAGTTGGCGGCCGAGGGCATGCTGGCGCCCGACCGAGACGCGGCGCGGGTGTCCATTCTCGGCCGGGTGCACACTCCGTTGGGGACGCTGTCGCTGCCGCGGGTGGAGATCCGGATGCCGGTGGTGGTCGATCCGGAATGGGAGCGGCCGGCGCGCTCGGTCACCAATGGGCACGGGTTCTAGCGGCCGTTGGCCGTTGGGCGGGGTGTCTGGTGATGGGGTGAATTGACCGCCCGGTGCGCCGCGTTTAGCCTGATCACAAGGCTTAATGCAAAGGTTCGACGCAGGGAAGGAGTGCTGATGTTCGTCGATACCGACCTTTTGCACTCCGGAGGAAACCAGTCCCATCGCGCGGGCGGTCACGCCCGGGATGGGGCCGATCAACTGGCGGGCGGGACCGTAGCGTCCGGGATGTTCGGTGACTTCGCCGCCGCCGACGCATTCCATAGTGCCGTCGCGGTCGCGCACGAACAACACGTCCAGAACCTGCAGGCGCACAGCGAGACGCTGACCGGTGTTGGCACCAAGGCGCACCACGCGGCCAATAGTTTCACCAACATGGATCAGCAGAACGCGACCGAAATGCGGGCGCTGCGACCCAGTTCCAGCCCGTCGCCATCGAACGCCTAAACGTTGGTGTGGAGGCCGATCCTTTATGTGATCGGCTCAACCATTGTGCGCCTGAGGCACTAAAAGCCTTACAACGCTTGCCTGTTCATCGTGCCACTGGGATCGGTGGGGACCCATGCACCGTCAACCACTGACCGCGTTCGCACCGCGAATCGGCGGCAGCGACGCTTTCGCGGCTGGTAGTTCGCCACCACCGGGAGTCGCGGTGATTGCTCGTTACGCCGTTAGCTGTTCAACTATTGGAGCCGAGTATTCGGGATACGGTCTCGAAGGGCGATTGCAGACACTTAGGAGGAAGCATGGTGGGGGATTTGCCGCCGGCCCCTGGGCAGGGGCCAATGACGGGGCCGCCGAATCCAACGCAGTGGGCGCCAGCTTTTCCTCCTCAGCCGTCTCGTTCGAGGACATGGCCGGCGGTCGCCTTGGCCGCGGTGGCCGTTCTGCTGGGCGGTGCGGCTCTGGTGGTCGCGTTGACACGGCCTACCGGTGGTTCGTCAACGGTTTCCTCGACCACCTCAACGACGCCCTCGTACACGGCAGAGCAGACGGCGGCTGCGCATCAGAAGTTGTGCGACAGCTACAAGCTGGCTGCGCGGGCGGTGCAAATAGAAACGAATGGGAGCAACCAGGCCTTTGCAGGAATCGCGACGGTCAACGGCGCAGTGATGCTGGAAGAGGCAGTCAACACCAATCCCGGACTTCCTCAGAGCGAACGTGCAGCCGCCCTCGCCCTGGCCGAGGCCTATAGCAACGTTGCAGCCACGTCTAGCCTGGCAGGAGGCCAAGACCCGGCATGGCAATCTGCGCTTGACGATGCCAACGCTAAGGACGCAGCGATGAAAAAGGTATGCGGGTAGTGGGGCGTTTCCCTTCACGCGGTTGGCAAGAGCGTATGGATAGACTCCGCCTCTACGCGGATCACGTTACTCGAAGGTGGTTCTGGGCCGTAACAGGTATTAGTTGCGCACGACAGAGGCCGCCGGGGATTCTTAGGAGCACTCCGGATGGGGTCGCAGATTCCCAAAAGTGGTCCGAACTTCACCAACTCGCTCCGTCGAGGCTGCAGGGCAGAAGGGGAACAACCGTTACACCTGGCGAGTGAATTGCTCGCTCGCGGGTCGCCTGTTCCACTAGAGCCGTGAGCCTCAGATGAACTTGTAAGACGTGCAGCAGCCATTGACCGCGAGAAGGGAGTGCAAGATGGGGGGCCCGCCCTCGCTCCTTGGTCATGGGTCGTCCCCAAAGCGGCCCGGAAATTGGTTGCCGATGCATCTGGGGCAGCGTGCATCGCACCCGAACCCCCGGTTGGCGAAGGCGGTTTCTGTCACCGCGGCAATGACTGGCGTTGCGCTGGTTAGCGCGCTGGCCCACCAGGATGCTTCGAATCGATCAGTGCCCAAACACCGGCTTGCAGCTTCGGTATTGCTATTCGCATGCGGAAGAAACGTTCTAATTGGAAACCATGTAGTCGTTGCCGAAGTACGATCTGAGCCGTTGCTCAATGACATCGCCACATTTGATCGCATCGCGGTTAACGACGCCTTGATGAAAAGCGGGTCTGCGAATGGTCGCAGCTGATCTCCCGCCCGGTACGTGGACAGCCGCGTTAATTGGACCTTGGTGGCCGTCACCCTCGACGGCACTACGCGCTGGTGCCCAACATTGGAGCGAGGCGTGCGTAGAACAGCAGGCATATTCGGAGATCCTCCATGCCCAGTGGACGCTATTCGCGGCACACAACCAGGGCCATACGGCGGACGACCTCATAGATCGATTCCAGCAGGGTGAAAAGTTCCACCTCGATCTTGCAGAAAAATACAAGGCTAAGGAGTCGGCATTTAACTCTGCCGCCGACGCGAACGATTATCTACGCAGCCGATTGTCGGATATAGCGAGTACGGGGAACAACGAGATCAACCAAATCCTCGCATCGAAAAAACTACCTCCAGAGAAGCTGGCTGAAATACAAGCTGTGCAGGCGCGCTGCAATGCAGATGCCGCAAATGCCAGTCGGAACGCCGTCGACAAGATGATGGCAGCAACCCAAAAGATCCTCGACATTGAAGGCATCGGGGCCGATGCACGAAGCTGGGCACGCGCAAACGGCTTCAATGCAGAAGACGCGTCGCCCCCGCGCCAGTTGACGGATGCGGACTTGCATACCTCCGGAGCTGCACCGGCCAAGACGCCAGCTGTCGGTGGGCATGGAGGCCATGGTGAGGGCGGTGTGTCAACTGTAGTCAGAGGCCATGATGGCGGTGTGTCAGGCGAAGGTGGTAGCCATGGTGGCTCTGCCATCAGCGGCTTGCAAGGACACGGCATAAAGCCGGCAAGTGGCGGTAGTACGGCAACTGGGCAAGCACCAGATGGGCCTGCGGTAGGCGGTCTGGAGGGCCATGGCGTTCAGTCCGCACCTGCGCCGCCGACGGCACCAGCATCACCGGCGCCCGCTGGCGCCCCGTCGTTCTCCGCCGCCTCGGGAACTGTCCCGTCGGGCGTCCCTGGCGTACACGGCGCGCCTACGGCGATGGCGCCGTCGGGGCTGGGCCTCGGCCAGGGCGGGCAGCCCAACCTGGCGCAATCGTTCGCCTCCGGATTGGCGACCGGCCAGGCGACAGGGCCTGGCGGACAAGCCTTTTCGGCGAACACGCTGCAAGCGATGGAGACGGGGGCACCGCAAACCCCGGCGGGCACACCGCCGGTAGCACCGACCGTCCCCAGCGCAGGCGCCTTCATCGCGGCAACGCCTCCCGTCGACGCGCCGCCGGCCGCCGCGCCGGCCCCGTCGGCCGCAGGCGGCGCCGCTCCGGTCGCACCGGCGGTCATGACGGGTGGCTCGTGGTCGTCCGCGGCGACCGGCGGGCCGTCGGTTCCCTCCGGATCTTTGCCCGCCTACGGTTCCGATCTACGCCCACCGGTCGTGGCGGCGCCATCGGTGCCATCCGCGCCCACCGGCCCGGTCTCCGGCGCGCCGGTGGCCCCTCGCCGGCATCGTCGCCATCGGCGGGCGGCACGCTGGTCTCGCCGGTGGAGCGCAGTGCCGCGTCGGCCGCGGCCGGCCAGGCCGGCGCGGGCTCCTCGACGCTGGCGAACGCATCGGCGGTATCGGCGGCCGCGGGCGCGACCGCCGGCGCCGCATCCAGTCGGGCGGCCGAACAGCAGCGGCTACAGCGACTCGTCGACGCGGTAGCCCGGCAGGAACCCCGCCTGTCCTGGGCGGCGGGGCTGCGCGACGACGGCACCACCACGCTCCTTGTCACCGACCTAGCGAGCGGGTGGATCCCACCGCACGTCCGGCTGCCCGCCCACGTAACCTTGCTCGAGCCGACCGCCCGCCGCCACGACGCCAACGTGGTGGACCTGCTCGGCGCGGTTACGGTCGCGGCCGCCCATCACGCCAATACCTATGTGGCCGAACCGGATTCGGACGAGCCGACGCTCAGTGGCGATCGGCCGGCCCGCTCGGCCGCACCGCAGGTAGACGAGCTGGGCCCCACGCTGGTGGACGCCGTCCGCCGTCGCGACGGCCTGCCGCGCATCGCCCAGGCGGTCGCGGCACCGGCGGTGCGGAAGACGGGTGTGCTAGAAAGCGAAATCCGGATGCTGCGCGAATGCACCGCCGAAATTCAGCACGCGGTATTAACGGCATATCCCCATCACGACCTTGCGGCTGTCGGAGACTGGATGCTTTTGGCGGCCATCCAGGCGTTGATCGACGGCCACGAGTACCTCGCGCACTATCACCTGGCCTGGTTCCAGGCAATCAACCACCGCGCCGGCTCGTAGCCCGCATTCCTCGGTGAATACCGTTATCGGCGCGCTGTGACAAAATGGCGATACGAATGATCGCCAGCGCTTGGATAAGCGTCGAACGAGCGGGGTGGAGGTGAGGTCGTGGGTGGTCCCGGGGGAATTATCAAAAATGATCTGCCGACTACTACGGCGATAGTCGGGGGACCGCCGGCGTCGATTCCGCGGCCGTTTCCGGTGCCGCCGGGCGGTACGTCACCCGCCGACGCCGGGCAGGGCATGGTCGGCGGGGCCGGCAACGCCAACGTCCCCAAGGACGCCGCCGACGCCGCCGCCGCCGACGCGGACCGCAAGGCCCGTGCCGCCGACGCCGCCGCGAAGTTCCCGGCCAACGAGGCCAACGGCTCGCAAGAGATGCAGATGCTGCAGCAGATGCTGTCCAGCGTCACCGGCGCCCTCGGCGGGGCGATGGGCGGCGTCATGGGACCGCTCACCCAGCTTCCCCAGCAGGCGATGCAGGCCGGCCAAAGCGCCCTGCAGCCGCTGATGAGCGCGGTTCAGGGCGCCCACGGCGCGGCGTCGCTGGCCGACAACGCGCATCTGGTCGACAGCGTCGGCGGCGCCGGATCCGGCCTGGGCGGCGGTGCGGGCGCGGGTGGCGGCGGCGCCGGCTTGGGCGGGGGCGGCACGGTTCCGACCAGCTCGCTGGGCCCGCCGCCGGTGCCGACGTCATCCCCGCCGACCACCCCGGCCGGCGCCAAAGCCGCGATGATGCCGCCGACCGCGGGATGCCCGCCATGCCCGGACAAACCGGCATGACGGGCATGCCGATGATGCCGCCGGGCGCGATGGGCGCCGGCGGCGAAGGCGGCAACAAGGACAAGCCGGTCGAGAAGCGGGTCACCGCCCCGGGCGTGCCCAACGGCCAGCCGGTCAAGGGCCGCTTGACGATCCCGCCCAGCGCTCCGGGCAGCAAGCCCGGCGAGGCCAAGCCGACCGTGGTCACCAACCGGCCCAACCGCCGGATCGTGATCATGCCGTCCGACGACGAGCCCAAGGAATAGTCCACCCCGAAACCAGAGGTGAGTGGTCGGGTGGGTCCCACCGCAGTAGGGTCGCTACGTAATCGCGGCCGGCCGATCCCAACGATTCCCATGCGCGGGTCAGCCCGGATTGCCCGTTATTGACAGCAGAACTGTCGATACGTGCATGCTATTGGTAGGTCTGCGGCGTTCGCGGCCAGGAGGGTGTGGGAGTACTAGCTCGAGTGTCCGGTAAGGATGCGGCGCCGCCACGGCGCGCAGGTGGATCGGGGTGGGGAAGCCGGTGACCGATCCCCTGAGAATGCAAGCGGTCGCGGCGTTGTCGCGCGGCCACGAACTGTTCGCCGGCGCCCCTACCCGCGACCCCCTCGGTGCCCCGACGGCCCGGCCCCGCACCACGTCACCGTCCACGCTTCCGGCCGCCGTTGTCGCCCGGTCGGGTGCCTTGACGCAACGGCTGGCGCAGTCGGACGACGCCGACCGGGTGCTGCGGACCGCCCTGGCGGCGGCGCGGGCCGATCACGCGCACGGCCGGGCGGCGACGGGCACGGTGCTGGACGCCGCGCTGGCCGACGCGGCACCGGCCGCCGATACCCCGCTGGGCCGGCGCGAGGCCATGGCCCGCATGGCGGCGCGGCTGCGCACCCAGCACCGGCACATCAGCCGCTCGCGGCGGCGCGCGCGGCTGCTCGCGCTGCGGCTGCGACGCCTGCACTACCGCCACCGCCGTCCGGCCGCCGGGTCCGCCAACCAGCCCGGCGGACGCCCCGCGGTGCTGGCCGCCATCCGTAAAGCCTTGGATATCAAGGGCATTCACGACCCGGCGGCGCGGGCCCGCTGGGAGCGCGGCATGGACCTGGTGGCCCGTCGCGAATCGAACTACAACGCCGGCGCGGTCAACGACTGGGATGCCAACGCCGCGGGGGGCACCCCCAGCAAGGGCGCCTGGCAATTCATCGAACCAACCTTCGCCGCCTATCACCAGCGCGGCACTTCGCGCGACATCCACAACCTGGTCGCGCAGGCGTGCGCGTTCATCAACTATGCGATGGGCCGTTACGGGGTTGCCGCCGACGCGTCGAATCTCGCCGATCGGATTCAGCAGGCCGATCCTCGCCGATCACCCAAGGGGTACTGAAGATGCCGCTGAGTTTGTCTAACCGCGACCAGAACTCCGGGCACCTGTTCTACAACCGGCGGCTGCGGGCGGCGACCACCCGCTTCTCGGTGCGCATGAAGCACGACGACCGCAAGCAGACCGCCGCGCTGGTGCTGTCCATGGTGCTGGTGGCCATCGCCTCCGGGTGGATGATGTTGCTGAACGTGCTGAAACCGACTGGCATCGTGGGTGATTCGACGATCATCGGGGACCGTGACTCCGGGGCGCTCTACGCGAAGATCGACGGGCGGCTCTACCCGGCGCTGAACCTGACCTCCGCGCGGCTGGCCACCGGGACGGCGAACCAGCCGACCTGGGTGAAACCCGCTGAGATAGCGAAATATCCGACGGGCCCGCTGGTCGGCATCCCCGGGGCGCCGGCGGCGATGCCGGTGCACCGCGGCGCCATTTCAGCCTGGGCGGTGTGCGACACGGCGGGCCGCCCGCGCAGCCCGGAAAAGCCGGTGGTGACCTCGATCGCCGGTCCGCTCGAGGGATTCGACCGCGCGGCACCGCTGCGCGACGACGCCGGATTGCTGGTGACGTTCGAGGGCAACACCTACGTGATCTGGGGAGGCAAGCGCTCGCAGATCGACCCGGTCAACCGCGCCGTCACGCTGAGCCTGGGCCTGGACCCGGGAGTGACGCTGCCGGTGGAGATTTCGCGGGCGCTCTTCGACGCGCTGCCCGCGACCGAGCCGCTGGGTGTGCCCCCGGTGCCGCTGGCGGGCACCCCGTCGACGTGGGTGTCGGGTTCGCAGGTCGGTGCGGTGCTGCAAGCCCAGACCGCCAGTGGCGGCACCCAGTTCTACGTGTTGCTGCCCGACGGGGTGCAAAAGGTGACCAGCTTCGTCGCCGACCTGTTGCGCAGCGCCAACTCCTACGGATCGACGGCGCCGCGGGTGGTCACCCCCGACGTGCTGGTCAACATTCCCGAGGTGACCTCGCTGGCGGTGGACTACTACCCGACCAAGCGGCTGAATTTCATTGACACCGCGGCCAATCCGACCACCTGCGTCGGGTGGGAGAAGGGCTCGACGGATCCGCAGGCGCGGGTCGTCGTGTACAACGGCCGCGGGCTGCCGACGCCGTCGTACCTGGACAACCGGATCGTGCATCTGGTGCGCGACGACCGCGACCCGGCCTCGGTGGTCGCCAACCAGGTGCTGGTGCTGCCGGGCGCGGCGAACTTCGTGACGTCGACGAGCGGCGTGGTCACCTCCGATTCCCGGGAATCGCTGTTCTGGGTGTCCGACAACGGCGTCCGGTTCGGGATCGCCAACGACGAATCGACATTGCGCGCCCTCGGGCTCGATCCGGGCTCGGCGGTGCAAGCGCCCTGGCCGCTGCTGCGAACCTTCGCCGCCGGGCCCGCGCTGTCAAGGGAGGCAGCGCTTTTGGCGCGCGACACGGTGCCCGCGTTGGGCAAGGTGGCTGTGGTGACCACATCGGCGAAGCCGGGAGGCTAGAGAATGTCCAAGAAAGCGTTTCCCATCAACCGCGTCAAGATCGAGCCGCCGAAACCGGTTCGGGTGGCACCCGCCGCCCCCATCGCCCTGCCGGAACGCGAACCGCGCAACATCTGGGTGATGATCGGGGTGCCGGCCCTGATCGTCGCGCTGATCGGCACCATCGTCATGCTGTACGTCTCCGGCGTGCGCAGCCTGTCCACCGGTTTCTTCCCGTTGATGGGCATCGGCGCCTTCAGCATGCTCGCGTTCTCCGGTCGCTTCGGGCGGGCCCGCAAGATCACCTGGGGCGAAATGGAAAAGGGCCGCCGCCGCTATCTCCGGGACCTGGACAGCAACCGCGACGAAATCCAGAGCGCGGTGTGCGCGCAACGCGAATGGCAGAACTCGGTTCACTCCGACCCGCGCGGCCTGGGCGCCATCATCGGCGGCCCGCGCATGTGGGAACGCGGCCGGGGCGACGAGGACTTCCTGGAGGTGCGCCTGGGCACCGGCGTCCAGCATGCGCCGGACTCGGTGCTGTCGGTGACCTGGCCCGACATCGCCTCCGATGAGGAGCTCGAGCCGGTCACCGGGCAGGCCCTGCGCGATTTCATCTTGGAGCAGCGCAAGATTCGCGACATCGCCAAGGTGGTGAACCTGCGCTCGGCGCCCGGATTCAGCTTCGTCGGCGAGGACCTGGACCGGCTGCGGTCGCTGATGCGTTCGGTGCTGTGCTCGCTGGCGGTGTTCCACAACCCGCGCGACGTCAAGCTGCTGGTGGTGACCCGCAATCCCGAGGTGTGGTCGTGGATCGTGTGGCTGCCGCACAACCTGCACGACGAGCTGTTCGACGCCTGCGGGTGGCGGCGGCTGGTCTTCGCCACCCCGGAGGAACTCGAGGCTACGCTGGGCGCCGAGCTGCACATGAAAGGCAAGCGCGGTCCCTGGACACCGCTGGCGGCGGCCAGCCCCACCGCCATGGGCTCGGCGCTGGAAACCGCCACCGACACCGTCGATCTCGGTCCGCACCTGGTGATCGTCGACGACAACACCGGCAGCCCTGATGCCTGGGAGAGCGTGGTCGGCCAGGTCGGCAAGGCCGGAATCACGCTGCTGCGCATCGCATCCCGGGTGGGCACCGGAGTCGGCTTCGCCAAGGACCAGGTGTTCGAGCTCAGCGAGCGGCACAGCACACCCAACGGCTCGACCAACGGCGAAATCGCGTTGCGCCGCAACGGCTCGGACGCCGACGGCGAGGACGGCCGGCCGGCCCCGCTGCTGCGGGTGCGCAACAAGTTCTTCGCCCACGCCGACCAGCTGTCCATCCACCGCGCCTACCGGTACGCGCGGGCGATGGCGCGGTGGTCGCCGACCAGCCGCAGCGAGATCGACGACTCGGTCAGCGGCGCCACCGAACTGCTGCGGGCGCTGGGCATCAGCGACCCCCGGGAGTTGGACGTGGACCGGTTGTGGGCCGAGCGGCGGGGCCGCGGCGACGAACGCTGGTGCGAGGTCCCGGTGGGGGCGAAACCCAACGGCGAGCTGCAGAACATCATCATCCGGGCAAAAGACTTCGGCGGCTTCGGTTTCCACTCGGTGGTGATCGGCACCAGCGGCTCGGGCAAGTCGGAGTTCTTCCTGTCCCTGGTCTACGGCATCGCGCTGACGCACTCGCCGGAGACGTTCAACGTCATCTTCGTCGACATGAAGTTCGAGTCGGCGGCCCAGGACATCCTGGGCATCCCGCACGTCGTGGCCGCGTTGTCCAACCTGGGCAAGGACGAACGGCACCTGGCCGAGCGGATGCGCCGGGTCATCGACGGCGAGATCAAACAGCGGTACGAGCTGTTCACCTCGGTGGGCGCGCGTGACGCCAACGACTACGAGGAGATCCGGCTCGCCGGGCGCGATCTGCCCCCGGTGCCGGTCCTGCTGGTGATCGTCGACGAGTACCTGGAACTGTTCGCCAACCACGAGAAGTGGATCAACCTCATCATCCATATCGGTCAGGAGGGCCGCGGCGCCAACGTCTTCTTCATGCTGGGAGGCCAGCGCCTGGACCTGTCCTCGCTGCAAAAGGTCAAGTCCAACATCGCATTCCGCATCGCGCTGCGCGCCGAATCCGGGGACGACAGCCGCGAGGTGATCGGCTCGGACGCCGCCTACCACCTGCCGTCGAAGGAGAACGGCTTCGGTCTGCTGAAGGTGGGGCCGCGCGACCTGGAGCCGTTCCGGTGCTTCTACCTGTCCGCGCCGTTCGTGGTTCCCAAGACCAAGGAGGTCGCCGCCACCGTCGACATGACGTTGACCAAGCCGCGGCTGTACAACTGGCAGTACCAGCCGCTGGACGCCGCCGATGCGACCGCGCTGGAGCAGGCCGCCGCCGTCGACGCCGAGCCGGACGAATTCCTTTACTACGAAGACGGTTTCAAGCGCAAGAAGATCGTGGACGTGCTGCGCGAGTCGCTGCAGAACGTGCCGCACCGCTCGCCGCGGCGGCCCTGGCTGGAGCCGCTGGAGGATCCCGAACCCATCGATGTCCTGGTCGCCGGGTACCGGGGCAAGCCCTGGCACGTCGACTATGGGCAGAACCCGGGCCTGATGTTCCCGGTCGGTGTCATGGACATCCCCGAGGAGTCCAAGCAGGTGGTCCACGCCGTCGACGCGCTGCGCAGCAACGTGATCGTGGTCGGCGCCAAGCAGCGCGGCAAGACCACCACGCTGATGACGCTGATGTGCTCGGCCGCAACGATGTACAGCCCGGCGCGGGTGACGTTCTTCTGCATCGGCGGGGCGACGCTGGCCCAGGCCGCCTCGCTGCCGCACGTCACCGACATCGTGTCCCCGAAGGACGCCGAGGGCATCGAGCGGATCTTGAGCAGCATGGACGCGCTGATCGACGCCCGCGAGAATTCGTTCCGGCAACTCAAGATCGACCTCGACGGGTTCCGGGAGCGCCGCTTCGGTCCGGGCAGTGACGGGCTGGGCGGCACCGACGCCAACGACCCGTTCGGGGATGTGTTCGTGGTGGTCGACGACTACGACGACCTGTACTCCAAGGACACCGTGCTGGGTGACCGCATCATCTCGTTGAGCAGCCGCGGCCCCGAGTACGGGGTCCACGTGATGTGCAGCGCGGGCGGCTGGATCCACGGGCAGCGGCAGAGCCTGCTGCAAAACGCCACGGCGCGAATCCAATTGCGGCTGGCCGATCCGAGCGAAAGCCAGATGGGGCACTCGTCGCTGGAGTCCCGCGACGCGGCCCGGCGCACGCTGAACCGGCCCGGGTTCGGGCTGACCGACAGCCTGCACGAGCTGCGGGTGGGGGTGCCGGCGCTGACCGACCCCGCGACCGGCCAGATGGTCAGCATCGTCGACGTGGGTGCCCGCATCGCCGACGTCGCGGGCGTCACCAAGCACGCCACCCTGCAGCGGCTGCCGCAGCGGGTGGAACTCAAGACGATCCTGGAGTACCAGGCTGCACACCCGAGCGGGGACGACCTGTCGATCGCGTTCGCCATCGGCGAGCGGCACGAGCTGGGCCCGGTTCCCATCAACCTCCGGGAAAGCCCCGGGCTGATGATCCTGGGGCGGCAAGGCTGCGGAAAGACCTTGTCGCTGGTGGCAATCGGGGAAGCGATCATGAGCCGGTTCAGCCCCGAGGAAGCGCAGCTGACGCTGATCGACCCCAAGACCGCTCCGCACGGGCTGCGCGATCTGCACGGCCCGGGTTATGTGCGCGCCTACGCCTACGACCAGGACGAGATCGACGAGGTGATCACCGCACTGGCCCAACAGATCCTGCTGCCCCGGCTGCCGCCCAAGGGCCTGAGCCAGGAGGAGCTGCGCGCCCTCAAACCGTGGGAAGGCCCACGGCATTTCGTGCTCATCGACGACATCGGCGACCTGCGGCCCGATCAGAGCTACCCGCCCAAGCCGCCGGTGGGCGCGGCGTTGTGGAAGCTGATGGAGCGGGCCCGCCAGATCGGCCTGCACGTGTTCACCACCCGCAACAGCGCGAACTGGGCCACCCTGCAGATGGATCCGTGGATCAGGTTCCAGAACTCCGCGAAAGTCGCCCAGCTGTATATGGATAACGACCCGCAGAACCGGATCAACCGCAACGTCCGCGCCCAGGCGCTGCCGCCGGGACGTGGCCTGCTGCTCAGCGCCGACGGCGACGTCGAGGGCGTGCTGGTCGGGCTGCCGTCCACGGTCATCACACCGCAGTAGCGACGCGGACCGGTTGCGGCTCAACCGTTTTCACGACGCGTGCGACGCCGCGGCGGGGCAGGGGACTGGGCCACCAGAACCAGCGGCCCAACAGCGCCACGATGGACGGGACGATGAACGCCCGCACCACCAGAGTGTCCAGCAGCAGACCGACGGCGATGGTGGTGCCGATCTGGGCGATGCTGAGCACGCTGCTGGTCAGCAGCGCCAGCATGGTCAGCCCGAAGATGATGCCGGCGACGGTAACCACCCCGCCGGTGCCGCCGAAGGCGCGGATGATCCCGGTCCGAAGTCCCGCCGCCGCTTCATGTTTGATGCGCAACGCCAGCAGCAGGTTGTAGTCCGCGCCGACGGCGATCAACGCGATGAACGCGATCGGGGCGACCGCCCAGTGCAGCTCCTGATGCAGCAGGTGCTGCCAGATCAGCACGCTGGCACCGATCGCCGAGGCGTATGACGTGACGACGGTCCCGACCACCACCAGGCCCGCCACGGGGCTGCGCAGCATCGCGGTGACGATCAGGAAGATCAGCACCAGCGCGGCGCCCACCAGCAGCCGGGTGTCGTCGGCCACGAAGCGCTGCAGGTCGGCGGTGACCGGGCCGACCCCGGCGAGGTCGACCTCCACGGGGGTCAGGGTGCCTTCCTTGGTGGCCTCCTTGATGGCCGCGCGCACCTGCTCGGCCCGCTCGGCACCGTCGGCGCCCCACTCCGCGCCGTCGCCGTACACCAACAGGTAAGCGGCGCGGCCGTTTTGCGAGATCAGGTGGTTCAGCACGGCGGTGTAGCGCGGATCGGTGAGCGCGCGCTGCGGCAGGTAGAAATCCGCGGCGGCACTGCCCTGGAACTGGGTGCTGATCTCGTTGAGGTAGTCGGTCAGCTGGCGCATCTGCGGCCCCAGCGTGTCGGACAGTCCCAGCAGATCGCGCGTCGCCGAACGCGCCTGCACCAGGGCGCTTTTCATCGCGTCAACGTTC
This sequence comes from Mycobacterium sp. MAC_080597_8934, assembly GCF_000523975.1. NCBI lineage: Bacteria > Bacillati > Actinomycetota > Actinomycetes > Mycobacteriales > Mycobacteriaceae > Mycobacterium > Mycobacterium sp. MAC_080597_8934. The sequence continues at coordinate 78,477 of NZ_JAOS01000052.1, forward strand.
TGCGGCAGCCCGGCCATCGCGGTGGCGGCGGTGTTGGAGCCGGTGGTCAGTTTCGCGGCTCCGGAGCCGAGTTGCGCCGACGTCTGCACCAGGCTGTCGACCGGCGCCAGCACCCGGTCCACCGTCGAGCAGATCGGGCTGGCGGCGCAGTCGGGGGTCCGCCCGACGTAGTCGCGCAGCGGGTCGAGGTAGCCCGACACCGTGGTGACGTTGCGCTGCAGGCCGTCCATCCCGGCCCGCATGTCGTCGGCCGCGCCCGACATGTCGGCCAAACCCGCGCTGCCGCCGCGCAATCCGTTGCCGAGGCCATCCACCGCGTGCTGGGTCTGCGCCAGCGCGCCGTCCAGCTCGGAGACCCGCGCCAGGCGCTGGGTCAGCGAATCCACGGTGTCGCCGAACTGGCGGCCCAGCACCCCGGCCTGATAGCTCAACGTCGCCTGTTCGGGCACCTTGCCGTCCGGGCGGCTGGCGGATTGCACGGCACGCACGCCGGGGACGGCCATGATGTGCCGCGTGATCCGTTCGATGGCGATCAAGCCCGCCGGGTTGCGCAGGTCGTGGTCGGCCCGAATGGCGATGACGTCGGGCAGCAACGCGTTCTCCGGGAGATGCCGGCCGGCGCTTGCGTATCCGCGGTTGGAGTCGGTGGACGACGGCGTGGCGGCGGGCTCGTTGAAGCCGATCCGCATGCCGGCCAGCGGCAGGGCGACCAGCAGGGTCAACCCCAACGCGGCGACCAGGATCGGACCGGGCCAGCGCGCCACGGTGGTGCCCACCCGGCGCCAGCGCCGCGCGGTGCGCGACGGCCGCGGTTCCAGGTATCCGCGCCGCACCGCCAGGCTCATCAGCGCGGGCGTCAACGTCAGCGCCGCCACCATGGTGGCCAGAATGCCGATAGCGCAGGGTAATCCGGCGCTGCGGAACGATCCCACGTGGGCGAAAACCAGGCAGGCCAATGCCACCGACACGGTCAGCGCCGATCCGATCACCACGGGCGCGATGGAACGGTAGGCCACGGTCAGCGCCTGGGCCGGCGCGATGCCGCCGCGCCGCGCTTCGTGGTAGCGGCCCACCAGGAAGATCGCGTAATCGGTGCCGGCGCCCAGTGTCATGGCGGCCATCAGCGCAACCGAAAACAGCGACACCTCAACCACATTGGCCTGCCCGAGGGCGGCGACGACGGCGCGGGCCAGCGCGAGGGCGAGCCCCACCGAGATCAGCGGGATCGCCGCGGCGACCGGCGACCGGTACACCACCAGCAGCAACAGCAGGATCAGGCCGATGGTGGCGGCGGTGATCCCCAGCATCTGCCGGTCGATCGCGGAGAATTCGTCGACGATGGTGGCGCCGGGGCCGGTGACATGGACCTGCAGGCCGGCCGGCGGGCCGAGCTTCTGGGCGGTGGCGCGCACCGCGTTCACCGAATCGCGGGCCTGGGCGGTGCCGAGCATGCCGGCCAGCCGGACCATCACGCTGACGGCCTGGCCGTCGGTGCTCTGGGCGCCGGCCGCGGTGGCGGGCTGCGACCACAGGTCGGTCACCGCGTACACGTGCCGGTGGTCGGAGCCCAGCGCCGCCGTCAACGCGTCGTAGAACTGCCGATCGCCGGCGCCCAGCCGCTGATTGCGTTCCAGCACAACGTAAACGAAGTTGTTGCTCGGCGTCTGGTCGAACAACTGGGCGGCCCGGGCGGCGGCCACCGCGCTCGGGGCGCTCGGCGGCATGAAGGACCGGGCGTGGCTGTCGACCACCCGTTCCAGTTGCGGCACAGCCACATTGGCGACGGCCGCGGCCAGCACCCACAGCGCCACCACCAGCAGCGCGTACCGGCCGGTCAGCCGCCCGAGGATGCCCGGCCGGTCAGGCAACGGTCTGCCGATCGCCCGAGGGCCCGCCGAACAGGCTGACGGCGACGTGCTCACCGCGCGCCATCGACCGCATCCGCAGCGAGCGACGCGCGCCGATGGTCACCAGCGCGTGCAGCCCGGGCGAGGCGGCCTCGAGATCGGCCCGCACCTGTTCGGCCGACGTGCCCTCGTGGGCCGCCTGGTCGAGCTTGGCCACCAGCGTGGTGATCCAGCGCTGGCCGAGCGACAACATCAATCCCTCTGCGTCGCCGAACAGCTCGGGCACCCTGGGGGAGTTGTCGATCAACGCGAGCGCCGCGGACGGGTCGGTCTCGGCGGTCTTGATCACTTCGGCCATGAAGGCCATCCGGTCGTGCAGCAGTGCCCATGTCATGACTCGACGCTAGGAAAGTGCAAGCCCTCGCGCGTCGTGCCGAAGTGCAGTCTTTGCCTCCTACCACGGGCGGAGCCGGGTGCCGACCGCGGGATGATGTCGCGGCCGGCGGGGCTCTTCTAGGATTGGACGATGTTGCGCGCCGCAATATGTCACCTGCGCGAACAGCTTCGCCGCCGCGGCGAGCTGATTCCCGTCGGTCTTACGTGGGCGTCGCTGATCGCCGTCGATGCGGCCCTGCTGCTCGGCGGCACCATCGGGACGCTGCAGCGGCCCGCCGCCGACCTGCCCGTGTCGCTGACCGCGTTCGCCATCGCGCTGTCGCCCACGGTGGCGTTCTTCGTCTTCAACATGAAAATGACCCCGGGGCCGTTGTGGGCGACCTGGACGGCGTCGACCGCGCTGACGCTGTTCGGCACGTCCACGCCCATTCGCGCCGATTTCGCGCCGGCCCTGTTGGTCCTGATGGTCCTCGTCGTCGCGACGCTGGCCTCGGTGGTGGGCGGCCTGCTGGCCGCCGCGTCGGCGGCCGCGCTGTTGCTCACCGCGGCCGCGCTGCACCGCCTCGACGCGATCGTGTTGTACCTGGGGTTCATCGTGGTGGCCTGGCTGCTGGGCTACTTGATGCGCACCCAACGGTTGCTGGTGGCCGAACAGATCGAGGCGCAGCAGATGCTGGCCGAGCACGCCGCCGCCGACGAGCGGCGGCGCATCGCCCGCGAGGTGCACGACGTCATCGCGCATTCGCTGAGCATCACGCTGTTGCACGTGACGGGGGCGCGGCGGGCGTTGCAGCAGGATCGCGACGTCGACGACGCGGTGGAGGCGCTCGAGCAGGCCGAACGGCTGGGCCGCCAGGCGATGGCCGACATCCGCCGCACCGTCGGGCTGCTGGACAACTGGCCCACCAAAGCCGCGCCGACCACCCCCGAACCCGGCCTCGACGACGTCGCGTCCCTGGTCGACGGCTTCCGCCGCGCCGGCCTGGCCGTCACGCTGTGCGTCGAGGGACCCACCGATCACGTCTCGCCGGCGGTGGGGCTGGCGCTGTACCGCATCACGCAGGAGTCGCTGGCCAACATCGCCAAGCATGCGCCCGAGTCGAAAGCCGGTGTGGTGCTTGATATTTCCCCGGCGTCGGCGCGGCTGGCGGTCACCAACATACTGCCGGCGGCGGTGGTGGCCGCGCGGTCGCCGGAGGGGCGCGGCGTGCGCGGCATGCGCCAGCGCGTCGAGCTGCTCGGCGGTGCCATCGACGTCGGCCCCACCCGGGACGGGTGGTCGGTGTGCGCCGAGATCCCGCTGCAGGAAAGCGACGGCTCCTGGCGACCGTGGTGGTGTGGTAAGGCGTGACCGACCCGGCCCCCGAGATCACCGTGCTGCTCGTCGACGACCAGGACCTGGTGCGTTCCGGGCTGCGCCGGATCCTGCGCCGCAAGGACGGATTCGTCATCGTCGCCGAGTGCGCCGACGGCGACGAGGTGCCCGCCGCGGTCGCCGCGCACCGGCCCGACGTCGTCGTGATGGACCTGCGGATGCGCCGCGTCGACGGCATCGAGGCGACCCGCCGGCTGGGCGGCACACCACCGGTGCTCGCGCTGACCACCTTCAACGAGGACGAGCTGTTGTCCGGGGCGCTGCGCGCCGGCGCGGCGGGCTTCGTGCTCAAAGACTCCTCCGCCGAGGAACTGATCCGCGCGGTGCGGGCGGTCGCCCGGGGCGAGGGCTACCTCGACCCCGCGGTGACCTCGCGGGTGCTCACCACCTACCGCAAGGCCGCGCCCGGCCCGCGCGGCGCCGCGATCGCCGAACTGACCACCCGCGAGCTGGACGTGTTGACGTTGGTCGGAAAAGGCTTGTCCAACAGCGAGATCGCCGACGAGCTGTGCATCTCCGGGGTCACCGTGAAAAGCCACATCGGCCGGATCTTCGGCAAACTCGATCTGCGCGACCGGGCCGCCGCGATCGTCTACGCCTACGACAACGGCATCGTCGCCCCGCGCTGACGAGCCACCGGGGGCCTACAGGGGCGCCGCCGGCTCCGCGAGATTGAGCAGCAGGTAGGCCATGCACATCAGGAAGTTGATCACCACCATGATCAGCCCGGCGAACATCAGCGAGCGGGCTCCGCGCTGCCTGAGCCGCCGGTACCGGGCGACCCGGGCCTCCCGGTTCAGCTGGATCGCGATCAACGCGAAATTCACGTTGATCACTTCATGAGCGGCCAGTGGCGCGCCCGCCAGCATTTCCCGCAGCCGCTCCGGCGCCGTCCGAACACCCACCCGTTCGAAACTGTGGCACAGTCGCCGCGCGCGCCGCCGGCGAAGCGTGTGATACCGCAGCCGTAGTTGCTGCGCCAGTTGCCCTCGATCGTCCCCCCAGGGGTAAGACGGGGTCATCACAAGCGGGATTCTAAATCGCCGGGGGCCGCTTTGGCGTTGTGTACACGGATTCGGCGGCCGGCGGTCACGTCCCGGCACCGCCGCTCATCCGCTGTGCGGCGGGTAGGTCCAGGTAGCGTTCCAGGTTGCGGTGCATGTTGATCACCCGCCGCTCCTCGCTGGACAGCACCAGATGCGTGAAGCCGGGCTGGTGCATGCCGCGCTGCAGGCCGGCGAGCACCGCGATGTCCTGGGTGAGCACCAGCCCGGGCTCGGCTTCCCCGGCGCTCATCCGGACATCAGTCGGCTTGGTGCGCGGCGCGCCCGGCGGCATCCGGGTGGTCAGGAACATCACCAGCTCGCCCTTGTCGGGCGCGGCGGCCGGGTCGGGCGCGGGCCGCGAGCACATGACGGTGAGGTGGTCGGCGTTGGTCAGAAACGTCATGTTGGGAAAGACGTTGTACTGGTGCAGCCGGGTGATCCGATCGGTGTCGGCCCAGCCCAAATCGACGCCGCGGGTCGCGGCGAAGGCCCGGGTGCGGTCCGCGATCAGGTCGGCCACCGTCTGCCCGGGCCGGCGGTCGGCGGCGGGAAACGGCGTGCCCTCGGCCGCACCCATCAGCGCGCCCTGGGTGGAAACGTAAGCGTCCCAGACCTCTTCGTCGCTCAGCGCACCCTCGAAACGTGGGCTCGGCACGCCGTAGGGCTGATCGGACTTCCCGGTGTGACCCCAGATCTGTTGCGGCGCATGGATATCGTCCACGCAGCGCAGCAGCTCGGGATGCAGCGTCTGGATGTGGTAGGTCTCGCTGTAGCCGTCGGCGATGGTCTTCCAGTTGGCGTCGACCTCGACAGTGAGCGTGGCGTAGCAACGGAATTCGTCGAGCCGGCACCAGGCGGTGTCCTCGGGTATCGCCTCGAGGTATTCGGGCAGCGGCATCGCGTCGGGGTCCAGGTTGACGAAGACCAGGCCCGCCCAGGTGTCGACCCGGGCCGGGATCAGCGGATAGTCGGACAGCCGCAGCGTGCCGAAGCCCTTGCGGTCGGGCACCCGTTTGAGCGCGCCGGCCAGGTCCCAGGTCCAGCCGTGATAGCCGCATTTGAGCTCCCGCAGGCCCGAACCCGAGCCGCTGCACAACGAGTTGCCGCGGTGCCGGCACACGTTCTGGAACGCCCGCAGCGCGCCGTCGTCGCCGCGGACGATCAGCACACCGTATGGCCCGCAACGGTATTCGAAGTAGTCGCCGGGGGCCGCGACGTGATCGACCATGCAGGCCAGTTGCCACACCCGCGGCCACATCCGCTCCACCTCGAGCGCGGCGAAGGCGGGGGAGTAGTAGCGTTCGGCGGGCACCAGGGTCGGGCCCGGCGGCGGGGTGCCGATGGCATCCTCGTCGCGGGTGCGCGCCGGATTGCCGGCCGCCGCAGCCATCGCCGCGGCGCCCCTCAGCGCGCCCCGCGGACCAGGCGGCCGGGCCGGGCCCCGGTGTCGACGTCGTTGCGGCGGGTCACGGTCCCGCTGACGATGGTCGCCGCATAACCGCTGGCGCCCTGCAGGATCCGGTTGCCGCCGGCCGGCAGGTCGAAGGCCATCGCCGCGGGGTGCAGCCGCAGCGCGTCCATGTCGATCACGTTGATGTCGGCCTTCTTGCCGGGCTCGATCGTGCCACGGTCGGTGAGCCCGAACAGGTGGGCGGTGTCGCGGGACTGCTTGCGGATCACGTACTCCAACGCCAGCTTGTCGCCGCGGCTGCGGTCGCGCGCCCAGTGGGTGAGCAGGAACGTCGGGTAGGAGGCGTCGCAGATCATGCCGCAGTGCGCGCCGCCGTCGGAGAGCCCCAGCACCCCGGCGGGATGCAGCAGCATCTCGCGGATGGCGTCGCAGTTGCCGTCGGCGTAGTTGAACAGCGGCAGCATCAGCATGTTGGTCGCGTCGGCCTCGAGCATCAGGTCGTACAGGGTCGCCAGCGGGTCCTCGCCGCGCGCCTCGGCGATGGCCGCGACGGTGCGGTCCGGGGTGGGCTCGTAGTCGGGCCGGTTGCCCAGCGCGTAGAGGCGGTGCAGCGAGTGCTGCACCAGCGCGAACATCCCGTCGAACAGCAGGGTCGGGTCGACGGGCAGGTCGTCCTCGCCGAGGATGGCCGCCTTGACCGCGGGGTCGGCGAGGCGTTGCGCGAGCTCCTCGCGGCTGCACTCGGCGGCCAGCCGGCGGTAGGTGGGCCGGTGGCTGAAACCGTGATGGCCCTGGAAGCCGATCATCATGCCGAACGGGCGCGCCGCGATCTGCGGGTACAGGCGGGCGCCGGCCGCGTGCGCGTCGGCGGACAGGTCCAGCATCTCGCGCCACAGGTTCGGATCGGCGTCCACCTGGATCAGCGCGAACGACACCGGCCGGTCGATCTCGCCGCTGAGCCGGCGCATCCAGTCCAGCTCCTTCTTGGGCCCGATGATGTCCTCGCCCGCGGCCCCCTGCGGGGCCAGCTCGAACACCGCCTGACCGCCGGCCGCCATGGCGCGGCCCAGACCGAACAGCTCCTCCTCGGCGGCGAACGTGCCGGGCACGGGCTCGCCGTCCATCGCGCGGTGGCCCATCGTGCGCGACGTGGAGAAGCCGAGCGCGCCGGCCTCGATCGCCTCGCGGACCAGCCGGCCCATCGCCTCGATGTCGTCGGGGGTGGCCGGCTCGTTGCGGGCGCCGCGCTCGCCCATCGCGTAGGCCCGGATGGCGCCGTGCGCGACCTGGCTGCCGACGTCGATGGCGAACTTCTGCTTGCCGATCGCGTCGAGGTATTCGGGGTAGGTCTCCCACCCCCAGGTGATGCCCTCGGTCAACGCGGTGCCGGGGATGTCCTCGACACCCTCCATCAGCTCGATCAGCCACTGCTCGGTGCCCGGCCGCACCGGGGCGAAGCCGACCCCGCAGTTGCCGGTGACCACGGTGGTGACGCCGTGACCGCTGGACGGCTCGAGCAGGCTGTCCCAGCTCACCTGGCCGTCGTAGTGGGTGTGGATGTCGACGAAGCCGGGGGCCACGATTTTCCCTGTGGCATCGATGGTTTCGGCGGCCTCGGCGGTCGCCAGGCCGCCGGCCTCGGAGCCGTCGGCGCGGACGACATCGACGATCTTGCCGTCCCTGATGCCGACGTCGGCGCGATAGCGTTGCGCGCCCGTCCCGTCGACGACGGTTCCGCCGGTGATTTTCAGGTCGAACATGAGACTCCTCTTCGCCGCCGCGGGCTGTCTCGGAGGGCTGGGGCGCCGCACGCGCCATATTTCGCTACGGTAGGTAGCGTAACTCGTGGCGCGGCGAAGGCAATAGCTTCGGCGGAATTTCGGTGCCGCCGGGCGGGGCCGCCAGAGCTAGAGCGAACTCTTCAGGGCGGCGACGGTTTCCAGGTCCTCGAGCGCGGCGACGCCGCGCCGCAGCCCTTCCATGGCGATGTCCTCGACCTGCATGCCGCCCATGCCGGCGGTGATCAGCGGGGCGGCGTAGGCGTACAGCGCGGCCTGGCGAAACCGCAGCCACAGCTCGTCGCGGTCCAGCTGCGGGCCGCCGGCCGCGGCCAACGCGCGGCGGTAGTCGTCGAGCAGGTCGCGCTGGGTGGCCCGGCGATCCTCCGGCGTCAGGCTGGTGATCAGCGTGTAGGCCAGCTCCCGGGACGGATGCCCGCGCCGCACCGCCTGCCAGTCCAGCAGCCCGGCCTTGCCGCCGTGGAAGTACATGTTGCCCGGATGGGCGTCGCCGTGCATCACGGTGTGCGGGGCGGTGTCGATGAGGGCGGCGACGGCGCGGTAGTTGTCGGCGATGAAGACGCCGTCGCGCACCGGGATGCTGGTGCGCTCGGCCAGCCGCTTGATCGAGCTGTGCATCAGCGACCGGGTCAGCAGGGACGTAACGTCGCCCGACGGCGTGTAGAGCCAGCCCAGCGGGCCGCGGCCGTCGCGGGGCAGCCGGTTCCAGAAGGTGGCGTGCAGGTCGGCCAGCAGCTCGACGACGAGGCCGGCCTGGTCGGCGGAGAGCGGGTGCAAGGTGTCCGGGAACTCGCACGCCTCGGCCGGCAGATCCTCCAGCACCAGCAGGTAGCGGCCCGTCCAGGCGTCGAACGCGGCGCCGTAGCAGTAGGGGACGCCGACCACCTGCGGCGCCAGCTGGCGGTAGAACCGCACCTCGGTGCAGCCGAGCCGGCCGAGCTCACCCATCAGGCGGGTGGCGGCGGTCTGGGCCGCGACCTTGACGAACACCGAGTCGGGGACGTTCTTGCCGGTCAGCACGAGCCGGGCCCGCGAGGACGTCCCGGCGTCACGGCTGAGCACCCGCACCGTCCGCACCGTGGTGCCCATCACCCGGGACAGCACCGCCGGGTCGATCTCGTCGACCGTGCGCGGCAGGCCGAACCGGCCGCCCAGCACCGCGTCGACGGACACCCGGCCCGCGCCGCGACCCAGGTGAGCCGCCAGGCCCAAGAATGAGAAAGCTTGTCCCACAGGGTTTTTCATGTCTAACCATCCTGGTTCGCCGACCGGTTGCGGTGCTGCGTGCTGAACACCGGCGTCCGGGAGGAAAATCACTCGAACGTCTGGACATCAGACAATATACGATTATTGTCTGATCTGTGGCACCAAGGCCCGCACCACGAACTGCTCGACGAACCGGCGCTTGTCGGCGTGCGGCCGATATCGCCAGGAGGGCGCCAGCAGGAACAACGTCGCGGTGTGCAACCACTGCACGACGGAGCGGAAATCGACGTCCGGGTAGAGCAGCCCCGCCGCCTTCCAGCGCTCCAGCAGCGGGCCGTAATGCCGCAGCAGCAGTTCGACCAGTGGTTCGGAGCCCTTCTGCAGCGCGCTGGCCATCGCCGTGCTCTCGGCGGCGAACAACGCTTCGTTCAGCGGGTTGCCGTCCACCGATTCCACCCGCGCCAGCACCATCCGCGGCACCGAGCGAACGGGGTCCTCGGGGGCGGGCAGCGAGCGCACCGACTCCGCGAGGGCGTGGTCCACTCGGCGCAGCATCAGGCCCAGCAGCACGTCGTCGCGGCCGGGGAAGTAGCGGTAGACCGTCGACCGTGACACGCCCGCCTCGTCGGCGACCTCGCCCATCCGGAACTGGGTGTTGCCGCGCCGCACGATGCAGCGGCCGGCGGCCTCCAGGATCCGTCTGCGGGCCTCCTCGTCGTCGAGGATCGCGCGGTCGTCGCCCCACCGCCGGCTCGGTTCCATGGCGGCGATGTTACGGGATGCGTTGTGCGGCTTGGCTATCGGATCCTCAGCAGCGCGGACAGGGCCGGACCTGTTGACGAAATACCTTGCTGCGCAACCGTATTGCCAGCCCAGAAAGGCCGATTGATGGGGTATTCCGCCGCCGACGAGTCGTTCACCCACCAGCTTCCGACCACCTTCGACCAGGTGCACGACGCCGACCCGACCTGGTCGGATCGCTGTTATTTCTTTGCCGCGGCACCGGACGGCACCATGCTGTTGGCCAGCGGCTACGGTAACAACCCCAACACCGCCAGCGGGCTGGGCTACGTCAAGGTCAGCCTCGCCGACGGCCGGCACTGGGACCTGCTGTCCGGGCGGCCGGTCACCGGCGACGACAGGGGTGAGCTGCGCGCCGGGCCGATGCGCTGGACCTGCGTCGAGCCGCTGAAGAAGTGGCGACTCGACGTCGGGCCCAACAACTCCGGCATCGAATGGGAGCTCTACTACGAGCCCACCGCCCCGATGTGGGAGCTGTTGCCGATGAAGGTGTCCGGCCCGGACGGCCGACTGCTGGCCGACATGTACCACATGAAAGAACCGGGGCGCTGGAGCGGCTGGGTGCGCATCGACGGCCAACGCGTCAGCGTCGACGGCTTCCACGGCGGCCGGGACCGCACCTTCGGGGTGCGGGTCTCCGACCGGATCGACTTCTGGTTGTGGCTGGACGCCGGGTTCGGCGACCACGCCATCGAAGCGTGGGTCATCGAATCCTGCGACGGCACAGTCCTTTACGTCGACGGCGGCATCACCTATGCCGACGGGACGCTGTCCAAACGGTTCGTCAAGATCGAGCACGAGGTGGAATTCGACGGCGAGCGCAAGCGGCCCGTGCGCGCGGTGCTCGTGTTCACCGACGAAGACGGCCGGGCGCACCGGGTGGTCGCCGAGGCGCCCCATCCGCAGGTCAACGCCTACTACGGGCTGCCGATGGCGCACTGCCACTACGAAGACCTGGGCGGCGGCGCCTACTTCATCCATTTCGCTTGGGACAGCAGCGATCCCGAGCAGCTGAGCGAGACCGAGGACAAATCGATGGCGGTCGACCAGCTGATGCGGTTCGAACGCGACGGCCACACCGGTTGGGGCATCTTCGAATTGCTGCTCGGCGGGCGGGGCTATCGTCGCTACCCCAATTGGAGGGCCATGGACATGTCCGCGTTCACCCAGGACAAGACGCCGGTGGACCGTCTGCCGGCCGACGGCGACGGGGCCGACCGGTGACGCTGGGCGCCGAGCGGGAACGACGGCTGACCGGCTGGCTGCGCGGCGTGCTGCCGGACGCCGACGACGTGCGGGTCGAGGGCATCGACCGGGTCAGCTTCGGGCACTCGGCCGAGATGATGACGATGAGCGTCATCGCGGCCCGGCGCGGCCGCGACGAGCGGCGCGACGTCGTGTTGCGGCTGCGGCCCAGCCCGCCGGCGCTGCTGGAGCCCTACGACCTGGCGCGGCAGTTCGGCATCCTGCGCGCCCTGGCCGACACCGACGTCCGGGCGCCGCGGGCGCTGTGGCTGGAACCCACCGGAGACGTGCTCGGCCGGCCGTTCTTGGTGATGGAACGGGTCGCCGGCGAGGTCTACGAGATGCAGCCGCCCGCCGATGCGTCCGATGACACCGTGGCCCGGATGTGCGAGAGCCTGGCCGAACAGCTGGCCGCGATCCACGCCGTCGACCTCACCCGGACCGGACTGGCCACCCTCGACGACGGCGCCGGCCACCTGGATCGCGAACTCGGCCACTGGGCCGCCGAGATGAACCGGGTCAAACGCGGGCCGCTGCCCGCCCTGGAGCGGCTGCACCGGGCGCTGCTTGCCGGTAAGCCTGCGCCGTGCCCGCGCATCACGCTGGTGCACGGCGACGCCAAACCGGGCAACTTCGCCTTCACCGGCGGCGAGGTCAGCGCGGTCTTCGATTGGGAGATGACCACCGTCGGCGACCCGCTCACCGACATCGGCTGGCTGGAGATGCTGTGGATGCAGCCGGTCGGGATCAACAGCCATCCCGCGGCGCTGCCCATCGACGCCCTGCTGGCGCACTACCAGTCGGCCAGCGGCATCGAGCCGGTCAACCGGCCCTGGTATCGGGCCTTCAACGCCTACAAGATGGCGGTCATCTGCCTCATCGGGGCGATGCTCGTCGAGGACGGCCACAGCGACGACCAGAAGCTGGTGCTGGCCGCCTACGGCACCGGGCTGCTGACCAAGGCCGGACTCGCCGAGCTGGGCATCGACGAACCCCTCGACGACGGCCCGGTGCTGCCGCGGCAGGAACGCATCCAGCAGGTGCTGGCCCGCGCCCAGTGATCAGGCATTCGCGTCCGCGCGAACCGGGACCGGTCATCGATCAGCCCCGGCGCGGCTCACGCACCGGACAGGGCGCTCAGCGCGTCGTTCAGGCTCGGGTAGAGCGAGAGCACGCTGTCGATTCCCATCAGTTTGATCGGCCGGCTGGTGGCCGAGCCGTCGGCCACCACCGCGAACTTCGTCGGTGGCTGCAGCTCGGCCTGCGTGGTCACCAGCACGGTCATCCCGGCCGACGCCAGAAACCCGACCTTGGACAGGTCGACGATCAGCGCGGCCGGTTTGGCGGCCAGGGCGGTCTGAATGGCCTCGGCCAGCATCGGCGAGCTGAGCATGTCCACCTCGCCGGAGACGGTGAGCACGACCGCCTGATCTACCTGGTGTTTGCCCACCTCGAAGGGGGTAGGGTCGGCGAGATCGCCGGGTTGTTCGCCCATGGTCCATCACTCACATTCGGTCCCTGCGGGGGACACCGCTAGCTATCGAAAACAGCCACTGCCATATCCGGGGGCTGTTGATTCAACCCCACGGGAACTCGCTCGCCTGCGGGGGAGACGCACCCCGTCGATCTGCGCTGCGAGTGCAGATCCAGCTAACACGCGTTTAGTCAATGGTAGGACACGCGGCGTAGCACGCCCAAAATGCCGGACGGTTTGCGGGCGCCGTCGCCCGATGCCGGGTCCGCCGGCCGCCGGCGCCGACGTTTACCGGACCCGCGGCAGCGGTACCCTCCCGCACGCTCGTCCGGGATGCGGCGAATATGATCGGCACGATCCAAGCTCGAGCGCGCGCGGGCATCTCAAAAGTCGGAGGCCGGGTGCGCCGCGCCGGCGCGGACCATGTGCGGTGTGCCCGTGAGGGCCATGAGGAAGTGGGAGAGTTCAATGTCGAACCAACAGCAAGCGGAGCGGATGACATCGGGCAAAGGGTTCATCGCCGCGCTCGACCAGAGCGGCGGCTCGACGCCCAAGGCGCTGCGCCTGTACGGCATCGAAGACAGCGCGTACTCCTCCGAGAAGGAGATGTTCGACCTCATCCACCAGATGCGGTCGCGGATCATCACCTCGCCGGCGTTCACCGGCGACCGGGTGCTGGCGGCGATCCTGTTCGAGCAGACCATGGACCGCGACATCGAGGGCAAGCCGTCGACCACCTACCTGTGGGAGACCAAGGGCGTGGTGCCCATCCTCAAGATCGACAAGGGTCTGGCCGAAGCGTCCGACGACGTGCAGCTGATGAAGCCGATCCCCGGGCTCGACGAGCTGCTGCAGCGGGCCGTGAGCAAGGGCGTGTTCGGCACCAAGGAACGGTCGGTGATCGGCGGAGCCAACCCGGCGGGCATCGCCGCGGTGGTCGCCCAGCAGTTCGAGCTCGCCCACCAGGTGCTCTCCCACGGGCTGGTGCCGATCATCGAACCCGAGGTCACCATCTCGATCGCCGACAAGGCCAAGGCCGAGGGCATCCTGCGCGACGAGATCACCAAGCAACTCGACTCGGTGCCCGACGGGCAGCGGGTGATGCTCAAGCTGAGCCTGCCCACCGAGGCCAACTTCTACCGCCCGCTGATCGAACACCCCAAGGTGATGCGGGTGGTGGCGCTCTCGGGTGGCTACTCCCGCGAGGAGGCCAACGAGCTGCTGGCCAAGAACGCCGGCCTGATCGCCAGCTTCAGCCGGGCGCTCACCGAGGGCCTCACGGTCGACCAGTCCGACGAGCAGTTCAACGCGACGCTGGACAAGGCGATCCAGTCGATTTACGACGCCTCGGTCGCCGGCTGAGTTAGTAGCGGTGCCGGGCCATCCGCCCGGCGCCGGGTCCGCCGTCGTCGGACACCAGCGCGGGCACCATCTCGCTGGTGACCAGGCCCTCGGCGCCGGTCAATTCGTCGATGACGGCGAAGGATTCGGCGATGTGGGCCGGCGTGTCGACGACGATGGTGACCACGGGCACCCGTCGGGTCAGCGCGAGCAACCCGTCCCCGTGCGGCGGGTGGTCGCCGTGAAAACCCCAGACGCCGCGCAGCACGGTGGCGCCGTCGGCCGCCGTCGCCTGACGCAGCCGCGCCACGATCGCGCGGTGAATCGGCACGCCGCCGTGCCGCGCGGATTCGGAGGTGTACACGGTCAGCTGCTGGAACAGCGGCAGCCCGCGCTCGTCGACGCCGGGCAGGGCGTGCGGCGGCTCCAGCAATCGGCCGTCGCGCTTGCATACCCGGACCCGTTCCAGCGTGAACAGCGGCCGGCGCAGCAGCGCGGCGATCTCGGGCAGCACCCCCCCGATGTGCGCGCCGGATCCGACCACCACGATCATCATCGGCACGTCGACGTTGCGGCCGAAGAAGCTGGCGCGGCGGCGTTCTCCGTGCACGACACCGTCGACGCCCAGCAGCACCGTGGCGCCGGCCAGGCCGCGTCGGTGCAGCAGATCGCAGACCCCGATGTAGGCCGGCGCCCCGTTGACGCGCTGCTTGCGGCCGAGGTAGACGGTCAACTTGACGGCGTCACCCTCGGGCGGCCGCGCCGCGCCGACGTCGGCGTGCAGCAGCCGGGCCCGCTCCAGGGTGACCAGGCCGCGTTGTTTGACGGCCAGCACCTCATCGAGCAGCGCCTCGATCTTGGTCCTGGTGTCGGTCGCGACGATGGCTACCGGGGGATCCTCCGACAGGGTGAGGGACTCGTCGCTGCGCAGCCGGTGGCCGGTGCCGAACCCGCCGATGCCGCGGAGCAGCACCGCGCACTCCACCCGGTGGCGGGCGTACAGGTCCAGCAGGACGTCGGAGACGAAGCGGTTCCCGGCCCGTCTCCGCTCGGCCAGGTAGGTGGTGAGTTTCAGGCAATCGTCGTCCACCGCAGCTCCCGTCGCCTCAGCGCAACGCCTCGGTGGGTACCCCGTAGCGGTCCTGATAGGCGCGCACCCGCTCACGCACCGCACCGGCGTCCAGCCCGGTGTCCGACCAGGTGTAGCGGCTGCGCCCACCGTCGGAGGGATGCGACGCGAGGAATTCGCGCATTCTCTGCTCGGCATCGGGCCGCAGCTCGCGGTCCAGCCGCTCATAGATGTCTTTGATCGTGGTCCACGGGTCCTTCATGAAATCGGCGTACCGCACGTCGATCACGCGCCCGGGCGGCACGGCGCCCCGGTCGCGCAGGGCCATCTCGCGGTCCAGGCCCACGACGATCTCCTCGTAGGACTGCGCCGCGCACTCGGTGATGCTGGACTCGTCGCTACACATCCCGCGCAGGTGATGGGTCAGCGCCGCGATGGAGGAGATGACGTTGAGCGGATCGCGGTGGGTCTGCACGATCAGCGCGTCCGGGTACTCGGCCAGCAGCGCATCCAGCTGCCACAGGTGCGCCGGGGATTTCAGCAACCACTGCCCGGGCACGCCGGACTGCAAGTGCTGCAGGAAAATTCGGTGGAAGCGGTAGGCGCCCGCGTGGTCCGCCTCGTACAGCAGCCAGCGGTAGTAGTTCGGCAGCCGGTACTGCACAGAGAAGATCATGCTGACGAACTCGGCCGCGGTGATGCGCACACACTCCTGCCCGACCAGCGCGCCCATCGGGTGAAAGGCCAGGAACCCGGGCATGATCTGCTCGGACAGGTCGATGCCGGCCTGTGTCCGGGCGATGCGCGGATCGTCGTGATAGGTCTCGGGCCGCGGCACCGGACAGGGCTCGTCGACCTCCCAGGTGAGCGGCGCGCGCAGCGCGGGATCCTGGGCGAGCAGGTCGTAGAGGATCGTCGTCCCGGTGCGCGGCTGGCCGACGATGAAGATCGGGGCGCTGATCTTCTGCTCGGCCACCTCGGGATGTGCTTTGCGCCAAGCGATTACGTTGAGCCGGTTCTTCAGCGCCCGCATGATGTCCAGGTGAGCGATCTCGACGCCGATGTCGGACAGCCGCGCGTCGTTGATCAGCCCGTCGGTGAGGCGGTGCAGCCCGGGCCGCCAGCCCTCGGCGCCGAAGTCGTCGCTGCCGGCCTCCTCACAGGCGGCGGCGATCAGCCGTTCCGGGGCGAACCGGTCCTGCAGGCTCACGGTCGCTCCCGCGCTTCGCGCACCGACACCGCGACCTCGGGCGGGCTCGGGTTGTCCAGCCAGCGCAGCACGACGAAGCCGCGATGCCGGCCGCCGGTGTCCAGCCAATGGCCAAACCCGAAGTCCCGCGCGGAGATCGCGATGCGCACCCGTCCGTCCGCGTCCGGCCGCACGCCGCGGTTCGTCACCGAGCTGTGCCGGCGGCGCGGCTCCAGGCATTCGTGCCAGATGCTTTCCAGCGTGACGTTCCAATACCGGGTGTCGGGCGGCGCGATGTCGAGCACCAGGGCCTGGCCGGGGTCGAGCCGGAAGGTGCCCATCATGTACAGGTTGTCCGGGGTGGTGTCGGCCTCGCCCAGGTCGGCGGCCTGGGCGGTCAGCAACGTGTTGGGGGATTGCAGCAGTTCGGGTTTGATGGTGCGGTGCAGCGTCGCGAGCTTCATCAACGACCATGCCATCGCGGTGAACTGGTCGGCGAGCTGCTCGTCGGTGAGCGGCGTCAGCGGGCCGGGGTCCAGCGCCTCGATGCGCAGGGCGGCCAACTGCTCGGCGGCCCGATCGCCGATGTATTCCCGGACCACCACCGACGACGCATCCGGCGGGATCTTCACCCACTGGGCGCCGGCCGGATCCGACGGCTCGTCGGCCGACAGCAGCAGCGCGAATTCCCCTGCCTCCGAGGCCAAGTCGGCGTCGCTGAGATAACCGGCCATCCGCCGCGGGGTGAGCCCGGTGCCGGCCAGGATCTGAAAACCCAGGTACGCGCTGGTTCCCCGGGTGCCGGTGATCCGGTAGCGGCGGTCCCCGCGGATCATCGCCAGGTAGTAGTTGCCGTCCGGGTTGGGGCCGCCGACCATCCGGTTGTCCGAACACATATCGAAGAACGACGGCCGCTCCGGGTCGGCCTCGACCGTCATCTGCGCACACAGTGACGACACCCGCGCCACCACGCGCAGCCCCTCGGCCAGTTCCCGTTCGGTCTCGGCGTCCTCGGTCACGATCGCGGTGACGTCGGCGAGCATGCGCTGGAAGAACTGCCACGCGTCGCGCGCCTTGGGAGCGGCCTGATCGGGCGAACCGGGGGTGTGGACCACCGCCTCATGCTAGGACCATTCGGTTGCGGCACACGCCGGATCGGCGAATCCGCCGCGCCGCCAAGGCCGTCCGGGCGTCAGCCTGCGGTCAGGGCGGCCACGATGAGCCGGGTGGTGTGTTCCGCCCGGCGGCGCGAATAGCGTTGCGCGCCGGACAGAATCGGATACACCACACCACCGACGATGGCGTCCGCGGCCGATTCGGCGGTGGCCGCGTCCACGCCCTCGGCCAGCAATCGGGCCCGCACGCTGTCGTGCAGCGGCGCGCTGAACCCGGCGCGCAGTTTGACCGCGGTGTCCTCGTGCTCCATGCACGCCACGGTCAGGGTGCGCAGCATGGCCGAACCGCGCGGCGTCGTGAGGCTGGTGACCAGCTTGCCCACCCAGCCGACCAGGTCGGCGGCCAGATCGCCGCTGTGCTCGACGGACGCGAGCAGCCTGTCGGCGTCTTCCAGCATCACGTC
The DNA here is from genome assembly GCF_000523975.1 of Mycobacterium sp. MAC_080597_8934. Classification (NCBI taxonomy): domain Bacteria; kingdom Bacillati; phylum Actinomycetota; class Actinomycetes; order Mycobacteriales; family Mycobacteriaceae; genus Mycobacterium; species Mycobacterium sp. MAC_080597_8934. The sequence continues at coordinate 96,255 of NZ_JAOS01000052.1, forward strand.
GGCGACCAGTGCGGGACGGGTGGGCCACCAGCGGTAGATGGTCTGCTTGCCCACCCCGGCGCGGGCGGCGACCGCCTCGATGGTCAGCCCGTCGAACCCCCGCTCCAGCAGCAGTTCCCGGGTCGCGGTGACGATCGCGGTGCGCGACTTCTCGCTGCGTCTCCGCGGCGCGGCGGGCCCGTTGGGATCGGTTGGCATCTGGTGGTCCTCGCTTCTGCGGATCCGCAGTCGGCGCCCGCTCGCCGGGGATCGGGCGCGCTTTACATATCCTGACCCGCCCCGGTAGTCTGCCACAAGACGAGACGGTCCGTCTTGCGAAAGGTGCGGCGGGTCGCCGCCAGCGGAGTCGAGAGGAATCGGTCGGTGCGGCCATCGCCAGTGACAGTGCGGCCGTCCTCATGACCCTGGGGTTGAGTCCGGAGCAGCAGGAGCTCGGCGACGCCGTCGGGCAGTTCGCCGCCCGCAACGCTCCCATCGCCGCCACCCGGGACAGCTTCGCCGAGCTCGCCGCGGGCCGGCTGCCGCGATGGTGGGACAGCTTGGTCGCCAATGGTTTTCACGCCGTGCACCTGCCCGAGGAGCTGGGCGGTCAGGGCGGCCGGCTGATGGACGCCGCCTGCGTGCTGGAGTCGGCCGGCAAGTCGCTGTTGCCCGGTCCGCTGCTGCCGACGGTGGCCGCCGGCGCGGTCGCGCTGCTGGCCGACCCGGCACCGGCCGCGCGGTCGGTGCTGCGCGACCTCGCCGCCGGCGTCCCCGCGGCCGTCGTGCTGCCCGGCGACGGTGACCTGCATGCCGGGGCCGGCGACGGGCACTGGCTGCTCAGCGGCGCCTCGGAGGTCACCGCGGGGGTGTGCGCGGCGCGCATCGTCCTGGTCGGCGCGCGGACCCGGGACGGCGAGCTGGTGTGGGCGGCGGTGGACACCGAAAAGCCCACGGCCACAGTCGAACCTATTTCCGGGACCGACCTCGTCGCCGACGCCGGGGTGCTGCGGCTGGACAACCACCGCGTCCTGGACTCCGAGGTGCTCACCGGCATCGACCCCGAGCGCGCCCGCTGCGTGGTCCTCGGGCTGGTCGCCGCCACGACCGCCGGGGTGATCCAGTGGTGCGTGCAGGCCGTCACCGCCCACCTGCGGATCCGCGAGCAGTTCGGCAAGGTGATCGGAACCTTCCAGGCCCTGCAGCACAACGCGGCGATGCTGTTGGTCAGCAGCGAGCTGGCCACCGCGGCGGCCTGGGACGCGGTCCGCGCCGGCGACGAATCGCTCGACCAGCACCGCATGGCCGCCGCCGGCGCGGCGGTGATGGCGATCTCGCCCGCCCCGGACCTGGTGCTCGACGCGTTGACGATGTTCGGCGCCATCGGCTTCACCTGGGAACACGACCTGCACCTGTACTGGCGGCGCGCCATCAGCCTGGCCGCCTCGATCGGGCCGGCCAACCGCTGGGCCCGCCGGCTCGGCGAGCTGACCTGCACCCGGCAGCGCGACATGGCGGTCAACCTGGGCGACGCGGAATCGGAGTTTCGCGCCAAGGTAGCCGAAACCCTCGATGCCGCATTGGAATTACGCAACGACCAGCCCGGCCGCCAGGGCGACTACCCGGAATTCGAGACGGGGCCGCAGCGCACGCTGATCTCCGATGCCGGCCTGATCGCGCCGCACTGGCCCAAGCCCTGGGGTCTGGACGCCGGCCCGCTGCGCCAGCTCATCATCGACGACGAGTTCGCCAAGCGGCCCGCACTGGTTCGGCCGTCGCTGGGCATCGCCGAATGGATCCTGCCCTCGGTGATCCGCGCCGCGCCGAAAGACCTGCAGGAGAAGCTGATACCGCCGACGCTGCGCGGCGAGATCGCGTGGTGCCAGCTGTTCAGCGAACCCGGCGCCGGCTCGGACCTAGCCGCGCTTTCCACCCGGGCCACCAAGGTCGACGGCGGCTGGACCATCAACGGCCACAAGATCTGGACGTCGGCCGCCCACCGGGCCGACTACGGCGCCCTCCTGGCCCGCACCGACCCGCAGGCCGGCAAGCACCGCGGCATCGGCTATTTCGTCGTCGACATGCGCTCCGCCGGGATCGAGGTCCAGCCGATCAAAACCGCCACCGGTGACGCGCATTTCAACGAGGTGTTCCTCACCGATGTCTTCGTGCCCGACGACATGCTGCTGGGCGAACCGACCGGGGGCTGGAACCTCGCAATCGCCACCATGGCCGAAGAACGCTCGGCCATCAGCGGTTACGTCAAGTTCGACCGCGCGGCCGCACTGCGCCGGCTGGCGGCCCAACCGGGGCCGGACCGCGACGACGCGCTGCGCGAGCTCGGCAGGCTGGACGCCTACACCAACGCGATCAAGGCGCTGGGAGTGCGCGAGACCATCCGGCTGCTCGACGGCCAGGCGTCCGGGCCGGCGTCCAGCATTGCCAAGGTGGCGATGAATGTGCTGCTGCGACGGACATTCGAGGCCACGCTGCAGCTGACCGGGCGACTGGCGATGGCTGCCGACTCCGACCCCGCCGTCGTCGAGCCGTATCTGCATCTGCCCGCCGAACTGATCGGCGGGGGCACCCGCGAGATCCAGCTCAACATCATCGCGCAGATGATCCTCGGACTACCCCGAAAGTAGGTTGCGCACATGGGATTACGCGGGGAAGCCGCGATCGTCGGATATGTGGAGCTGCCGCCGGAGCGGCTCAGCAAGGCCTCGCCGGCGCCGTTCGTGCTGGAGCAGTGGGCCGAGCTGGGCGCGGCGGCACTGCAGGACGCCGGGCTGCCCGGCGAGGTGGTCAACGGGATCGTCGCCTCGCACCTGGCCGAGTCCGAGATCTTCGTGCCCTCCACCATCGCCGAATACCTGGGCGTGGGCGCACGATTCGCCGAGCACGTCGACCTGGGCGGGGCCAGCGCCGCGGCCATGGTGTGGCGCGCGGCCGCCGCGATCGAGCTCGGCATCTGCGACGCCGTGCTGTGCGCACTGCCCGCCCGCTACATCACGCCGTCGTCGAAGAAGAAACCCCGGCCGATGGTCGACGCGATGTTCTTCGGCTCGTCGAGCAACCAATACGGTTCTCCGCAAGCCGAATTCGAGATCCCGTACGGCAACCTCGGCCAGAACGGCCCGTACGGCCAGGTGGCCCAGCGCTACGCCGCGGTCTACGGCTACGACGAGCGGGCGATGGCCAAGATCGTCGTCGACCAGCGGGTCAATGCCAACCACACCGACGGGGCGATCTGGCGGGACACGCCGCTGACCGTCGAGGACGTGCTGGCCAGCCCGGTCATCGCCGACCCGCTGCACATGCTCGAGATCGTCATGCCCTGTGTCGGCGGGGCCGCCGTCGTGGTCGCCAACGCGGACCTGGCCAAGCGGGCGCGTCATCGCCCGGTGTGGGTCAAGGGATTCGGCGAACACGTGCCGTTCAAGACCCCGACCTACGCCGAGGACCTGCTGCGCACCCCGATCGCCGCGGCCGCCGACACCGCGTTCGCCATGACCGGCCTGAGCCGTGCCCAGATGGACATGGTGTCGATCTACGACTGCTACACCATCACGGTGCTGCTGTCGCTGGAAGACGCCGGCTTCTGCGAGAAGGGCAGGGGCATGGAGTTCGTCGCCGACCATGACCTCACCTTCCGCGGCGACTTCCCACTCAACACCGCCGGCGGCCAATTGGGTTTCGGCCAAGCGGGTTTGGCTGGCGGCATGCACCACGTCTGCGACGCCACCCGCCAGATCATGGGCCGCGCCGGCGCGGCGCAGGTCCCCGACTGCAACCGGGCCTTCGTGTCCGGCAACGGCGGGATCCTGTCCGAGCAGACCACACTCATCCTCGAGGGAGACTGATCGCAATGACCACCTTCGAGCGGCCGATGCCCGTCAAAACGCCCACCACCGCGCCGTTTTGGGATGCGCTGGCGCAGCATCGCATCGTCATCCAGTACTCGCCGTCGCTGCAGTCCTACGTGTTCTACCCGCGGGTGCGCGCGCCCCGCACCCTGGCCGACGACCTGGAATGGCGGGAGATCTCCGGGATGGGGACGCTGTACTCCTACACGGTGGCCCACCGGCCGGTCAGCCCGCACTTCGCCGACGCGGTGCCGCAGCTGCTGGCCATCGTCGAATGGGACGAGGGCCCAAGGTTTTCCACCGAAATGGTGAACGTTGACCCGGCCCAGCTGCGGGTCGGGATGCGGGTGCAGCCGGTGTTTTGCGACTACCCCGAGCACGACGTCACGCTGCTGCGCTACCAGCCCGCGGACTGAGCTTCAGGTCGACGATCGCACCACCAGACGCGCGATGTCGGTCAGCTCGGGCGAGGGCGGGGTGGCATGCCCCAGCCGCTCGAAGACCGCCGCCAGCGCCGCGTCGGCCACCGCGCAGGGATCGAATTGCACGGTGGTCAACGGCGGCGTGCTGACCATGCCCATCGGGCTGGCGTCGACGCCCATCACCGCCACGTCGCCCGGGCAGCGCAGCCCCGCCTGATGGATGCCGTACAGGACGAGGCAGGCGATCTCGTCGCTTTGGGCGCACACGGCGGTCACCCCGTCGCGCACCCAGGCGCTGACCACCGACGCGGCGGTGTCCAGGGTGACCTCGTCGGCGCGCACCGGCGGCAGGCCGCGCAACCGCGCCGCCCGCGATACGCCTTCGAACCAGTAGTCGCCCAGCGGCCGCCAGCGGGCAATCCCGGTGTAGGCGAACGCGATTCGTCGATGCCCTCGCTCGACGAGGTGCGCAATCCGCATCTCGCCGACCGACAGGTGCGGGTCGTTGAGCGCGGGCAGGGTGCCGATCTCGATGTGCGGGATGCCGGCTTCGGTCACCGCCCGGCGGGCCGCGGCGCTCAGGGGGAACAGGCTGGTGACCGCGACGGGGTCCAGGTTGGCGATGGCGTCGACCACGTGCTGGTCGTCGTCGGTCTCGAAAACCTGCACCTGCAGCAGACCCTCGCGGGCCAGGGCGGTGGTCATGCGACTGCCGGCCTGCATCGGCATCTCGCCCACGGCCACGTGCGGGACCACGTAGAGCACCACGCCGCTCTTGCCGCGCGCGAGGTTGCGGGCGGCGAGGTTGGGCCGGTAGCCGAGCAGTTTGGCGGCCCGGTACACCGCGTCGCGGGTGTCGGGCGAGATGCGGCGGCCCCGCGCGTTGTTCAGCACGTAACTGACGGTGGCGGTCGACACGCCGGCCAGCCGGGCCACGTCGGCGGTGGTCGGACGCGCCGCCTTGTTGCTGCTCGAATTTCCGTTACCTTGCGGCCCGGTCATGCCTCATGGTGGCATGCCCGGGCGCCCGCGCGGCGCGGCCTGCCGCGACCGCCCGCCAACGTGGGGACTAATAGTCCCAAAGATGACGGGCCTGCGCGCTCCCGGCCGACCCGCGGGCGCGCCGCCGTTCCGGCGGAAATCGCCGGCCCTGCCGGGCGATACGGCGGCGCGTTGGGAGGCGTGACGCGACGGCCGCCGTTGACACTGCGAGCGGCGCCATTGTCTACTAGTCATAGTCGGTGACCGAGGAGCACGGCATGAACAAGGACGATCTGATCCTGATCAGCGTGGACGACCACATCGCCGAGCCGGCCGACATGTTCGACGCCCACGTCCCCGCCAAGTACAAGGACCGCGCGCCGCGGGTGGTCGTCGAGCCCGACGGCATCCAGCAGTGGTACTACGGCGACATCCGCGGACGCAACATGGGCCTGAACGCCGTGGCGGGCAAGCCGCGCGAGATGTACAACATCGACGCCAGCCGCTACGACGAGATGCGGCCGGGCTGCTTCAACGTCGACGAGCGGGTCCGCGACATGAACGCCGGCGGCCAGCTGGCGGGCCTGAACTTCCCCAACTTCACCGGGTTCTCCGGCCAGGTGCTCAACCAGGGCCCGGACCGCGAGGTCAACCTGGTGATGATCAAGGCCTACAACGACTGGCACATCGACGAGTGGTGTGCCGCGTACCCGGGCCGGTTCATCCCGTGCGGCATCCTGCCGCTGTTCGACGTGGCCGAGGCCGCCAAGGAGGTCAACCGCTTGGCCGCCAAGGGATGTCACGCGGTGACGTTCTCGGAGAACCCGGAAGCGTTGCAGATGCCCAGCATTCACACCCGGTATTGGTACCCGTTGTTCGAGGCGGTCTGCGAGAACAAGACGGTGCTGTGCACCCACGTGGGCTCGGCGTCGCGGTCCCCGCAGGTGTCGACCGACGCCCCGCCCAGCGTGCAGATGACCGCCTCGTCGATGATGAGCATGTTCACCTTCACCGAGCTGATCTGGGCGCAGTTCTGGGCGGACTTCCCGGAGCTGAAATTCTCCCTCACCGAGGGCGACGTCGGCTGGATACCGTACTTCCTGTGGCGGGCCGAGCACGTCTACAACCGCCATTCGGGCTGGACGCTGGCCACCTTCCCGCCCGGCTACAGCGGCCCCACCGACGTGTTCAAACGACACTTCTACACCTGCTTCATCAGCGACAAAGTCGGTGTGCGCAACATGGATTGGTTCAACGAGGACATGCTGTGCTGGGAGTCCGACTTCCCGCACTCCGACAGCAACTGGCCGTTCGCGCCGGAGGACGTCATCGACACCATGGGCCACCTCGACGACGCGGTGATCAACAAGATCACCCACGAAAACGCCATGGCCGCCTACTCATTCGACCCGTTTCGGCACATCCCGAAGGAGCAGGCCCGGGCCGGTCACCTGCGCGCCCAGGCGACCGACGTCGACGTGGTCACCCACGTCGGGCACCGGGCCAGCCAGCGCGACCGCGACGCGTGGACGAGGATGACGCAATTCGCCCTGCAGGCCCAGGCGTCGGCCCAGGCGCCGGTGACGGTCGAGGCGGCCGGGATCGCCGGCCGCGCCACCACATTGGGCAACTGAGCGTGGGCCCGGCGCCGTTCGCGCACTGGCGCGTGCTGGAGTTCAGCAACGGCCTGGCGGTCTCCTACTGCGGCAAGATGTTCGCCGACGCCGGCGCCGACGTGGTGAAAGTGGAGTCCCCCCAAGGGGATTCGATGCGCCGCTGGTCGGCGGGCGGGCCGCCCGGGGCGCTGTTCGGCTATCTGGCTGCCGGCAAGAGGTCGGTGGTCGGCCGCGGCCGGGCCGAGGTCGCGGCGCTGCTGGCCGGCGCCGACCTGGTGCTCACCGACCTCACCGACGGCTGGACGCTGGACGAAATCACCGGGCGCACCGGGCCTTCGGCGGTGGTAATGGCAATCACCCCGTTCGGCACCACCGGCCCCTACGTCGACCAGCAGGTGGTGGCCAACGAGTTCATTCTGCAGGCGCTGTGCGGGTCGATCGCCGGGCGGGGCTGGCCGGGCGACGAGCCGGTGCAGGCCGGCGGCCGGCTGGGCGAATGGCTGGCGGGCACGTTCGCCGCGGCGGCCGCGGCGGCGACCGCCCGGCATGCGGCCCGCACCGGCCGCGGCGAGGTGATCGACGTCTCGACTTACGAGGCCATGGTGATCGCCATGGGCGGTCTGTCCGCCATGTCGGCGAGCGTGCTGGGGGCCGATTCGCTGCTGCACGAACGCAGTTTGGAGCTGCCCTCGATCGTCCCCACCGCCGACGGCATGGTCGGCTTCTGCACCATCACCGCCCAGCAGTTCCAGGATTTTCTGGTGATGATCGACCGCGCCGACCTCGTCGACGACGCCGAGCTGGCATCCTTCGCCGGCCGCGTCGCGCGCCGCGACGAATTCCTGGACATGGTCAGCGGGTGGACCCGCACCCGCACCACCCAGGAGATCGTCGACCTGGCGGTGGCGTTCCGAATCCCGGTGGCGCCCATCGCCACTCCCGAGACACTGCCCAAGCTGGACCACTTCGTGCAACGCGGCGTGTTCGTCGAGTCCCCGGCCGGTGTGCTGGCGCCGCGGGTGCCCTACCGCAGCGACGCCATCACCACCCGGCCGCCGTCGGAGCCGCCGGCGTTGGGCGCCGACAACGGGCGGGTGCACTGGCCGCCCCGGCCCGAGCCGGCCCGCGGCGAGGACGCCGGCACCCTTCCGCTGTCCGGCATCCGGGTCACCGACCTCACCGCGTTCTGGGCCGGCCCGGTCGCCACCCAACTGCTGGGCGCCCTGGGCGCCGACGTGATCAAGATCGAGGGAGTGCGCCGGCCGGACGGCATGCGGTTCTCCGCGGGCCGCCCGCCCGACTGGGACCAGTGGTGGGAGTGGGGCCCGGTCTTCCTGTGCAGCAACAACAACAAGCGGGGCATCAGCGTCGACCTGGGCACCGAGGCGGGACGGAGCATCGCGCTAGGGCTCATTGCCGCAAGCGATCTCGTCGTCGAGAACTTCTCGCCCCGGGTGATGGCGAACTTCGGCCTGGAATGGGACGCGGTGCGCGCGGCCAACCCGCGCGCCGTCATGATCCGGATGCCCGCCTTCGGCCTGGACGGCCCGTGGCGCGATCGGGTCGGATTCGCCCAGACCATGGAGCAGGCGACGGGCATGGCCTGGATGACCGGACACCCCGACGGCCCGCCGGTGATTCCGCGCGGCGTCTGCGACCCGATCGCCGGCCTGCACGCCGCTTTCGCGGCAGTGGCCGCGCTGACCGTCCGCGACCGCGAGGGCACCGGCATGCAGGTGGAAGCGACCATGGTGGAGGCGGCGCTGAACGTGGCGGCCGAGATGCTGGTCGAATACTCGCGCAACGGAATCGCGCTGCGCCGCAATGGAAACCGAGGACCAGGCGCCAGCCCGCAGGGCGTGTACCGGTGCCGCGGTGACGACGCGTGGGTGGCGCTGGCGGCGCTGGACGACACCGCCCGCGCGTCGCTGGCCCGGCTGCTGGGCCGCGCGGAGCCGGGCGACACCGGCTGGGACGAGCACGCCGACGACGTCGACAAGCTCATCTCGGACTGGGCCGCGGGCCGTACGGTGGCCGACGCGGTGGACGCGCTGCGCGCCGCCGGGGTGGCCGCCGCGCCCGTCACACCGGCCGCGGCGCTGCTGGCCGACCCGCAGCTGCACGCCCGCGGCTTCTGGGAGACCGTCGATCATCCCGTCGCCGGCTCCTTCCTGTGTACCGGAATGCCTTTCGCGTTCCTCGGCAAACCGCGGCGCTGGCTGCGCCGGGTGCCGCCGCGCTACGGCGAGCACACCGCCGAGGTGCTCACCGAGCTGCTGGGGCACAGCGACGCCGACCTGGCCGAGCTGCGGGCGTCGGGAACCATCAGCGACCGGCCGGCGGGCCTGTGACATGGCGGTCAGCCTGTGCGTGCCGCCCCGCGCCGGCGAGTTGTGCGCAGCGGTGCGCTTCCTGGTGCGCCGGGACTCGGTGGTGATCGAGCTGACTGCCCGGCACCGCATCACCGGCGTCGAGTGGGACCCCGATGAGCGGGCGGTGGCGATGGTCGTCGAGATCACCGACCCGCAGACGGCCCGACCGGTGGACGTGCGGATCGACGTCCTGGCCAAGGGCGCGCCCCGAGCGGATTCCCGCTGCACACTGATCGGCGAAATCGACCGCGACGGAACACGATTCGACGTCGTGGGCACCTATCTCGGAGTGGTGGCGGATGAGAACTAGACCGGCGAAGCGCACCGCGGCGATCGTCGGCGTGCACAACACCCGGCAAGGCCGGCGCCTGGACGGGGAAACGTCACGCAGCCTGGCGCTCAAGGCCATTCGGGGCGCCCTCGACGACGCCGGGCTGTGCCTCGACGACGTCGACGGGATCAGCGCCGGCCCGCTGTCCACCGCGCTGATCTACGACCTGCGACTGGGCCCGGCGTGGCAGGGGCTCGGGTTCGGGGTCGGCATGATCACCGAGGCGGCCACCGCCATCGAGCACGGCATGGCCGAGGTGGTGGTGCTGGTCGCGGCCCAGGCCGGTGAATACCGCGACCACGAGGCCACCGCGCCGTGGACCCGGCCGGAGAACGAATTCGTCGCCCCCTGGGGCATGTTCACCACCGCCGAGTTCGCGCTCATCGCGCGCCGGCACATGCACGTCTACGGCACCACCCGCGAACAACTCTCGACGGTGGCGGCCACCATCCGCAACAACGGGTCACGCAACCCCGAGGCCGTCTACTACCGACGGGGCCCGTTCACGCCGGACGACATCACCGCGTCGCGGCCCATCGCCGACCCGTTCCACCTGCTGGACTGCGCGACCACCTCCGAGGGCGGCTGCGCGCTGGTGCTGGCCAACCTCGAAAAGGTCGACACCGCAAGCCAACCCATCTACGTGCTGGGCAGCGGCGCGGACTTCCACGGCCCGTCCTACCAGCACCCGCCGGCCTACGACCTGGCGGCCGGCGCGGCGGCGACGTGAACGGCGTGGTGGGCCGGCGGGCCGCCGACTGCGCCTTCGCCCACGCCGGGCTGCGCCGCGACGACGTCGACGTGCTCGAACTCTACGACCCGTTCTCCTTCGAAATCATCCGCCAGCTCGAGGCATTCGGGTTCTGCGGGGACGGTGAAGGCGGGCCGTTCGTCGCCGACGGGCACATCGCCCTCGACGGCAGCCACCCGGTCACCACCGACGGAGGAACCATGTCGTTCAGCCACGCGGGCTCCAATCCGCAGATGATGCAGCGGGCGATCCGGGCCGTGCAACAGCTGCGCGGCCAGGCCGGCGAGCTGCAGGTCCCCGACGCCCATATCGCCTTGTGCAGCAACGGGGGAGCCGGTGCACTGTTCACCACCGTGCTGATCCTGGGGGACGAGCCGCGGTGACCGCCGAGCCGTTGCGGCCCCAGACCGGGCCGGTGCCGCACGCCAGCAGCCCGCTGAGCGTGCCGTTCTGGGAGGGCTGCCGGTCACGGCAGCTGCGCTATCAGCGGTGCCGCGCTTGCGATCTGGCCAACTTCCCGCCGACCGAGCATTGCCGCCAGTGCCTTTCGGACGACATCGGCTGGCAGCAGAGCGGCGGCCGCGGCGAGATCTACAGCTGGACCGTGGTCCATCGGCCGGTGACCGCGGAGTTCACCCCGCCCTACGCGCCGGCCATCATCACCCTGGACGAGGGCTACCAGATGCTCACCAACGTCGTCGGCGTGCCGCCGGGCGACCTGCGCGTCGGGCTGCGGGTGCGGGTGCAGTTCCACACCGTCGCGGCCGACGTGACGCTGCCGTACTTCACCGCCGAGACGGACGGTTCGTGAGCCCCCGAACCAGCAACGGGCTGCCGGTCACCGCCTACCTGGTGCTCGGCGTGCTGGCGGCCAACGACGAGCGACTCACCGCCGGTGAGATCAAGATGCGCGCCGAACTGTCGGTCGGCCACTTCTACTGGTCGCCGTCGGTCAGCCACGTGCGCCGCGAACTGACCCGGCTGCTGGCCCGCGGCATGGTCGCCCAGACCGGCGCGCAATCCGGCAAGCGGGCCATCACGTTGTACGAGACCACCGACGCCGGGCGCGACGCGCTGCGCCGCTGGGTGCAGCATTTCCCGGGGCAGGACCAGGTGGTGATCAAACACCCCGTCATCCTCAAGACCTGGCTGGCCCGCGGCGAGGATCCCGAACGCATCGTCGACACCCTGGAACGGCATCTGGACGCCACCCGGGCCCGGCTCGACGAGGCGCTGTGGTCGCGGCGGCGGTCGCAGGAACTCGGCATCACCGAGGACCCGGAGCAGCGGTTCTCCTTCGCCGTGCTGGACTACGCGATCCGCGGGCTGTACGCCGAGATCTCCAACATCTCCCAGCTGCGCGACGAGATCGCCGGCGGCACCAACCGCGACCCGGTCAAACGGGTGCGACGGTCGAAGGGGCAGATCCGTCGCCGGGCACCCCGCAGTCCGGGCTAGCCACCACCGTGTAGGCGGTGCCGCGCGGCTCGCGCTCCCAGAGCACCTCGCCGGCGGCTACCGCGGTGCCCTGCGAGATCAGTTGGCGTTTCAGCACTTTGTGGGTGGCGGTGCTGGGCAGGTCGGCGGCGATGCGGACATAGCGCGGCCGGGCCTTGGGGGACAGGTCGGGCTGTGCGTCCAGGAACGCCTCGAACGCGGCCGGGGTCAGGGTTTCCCCGTCGTTGAGGACGACGGCGGCCATCACCTGATCGCCGACATGCCCGTCCGGCACGGCGTACACCGCGACACGGTTGATCGTGCTGTGCCGCAACAGGATTCGTTCGATGGGGGCGGCCGCGAGGTTCTCGCCGTCCACCCGCATCCAGTCGGCGGTGCGGCCGGCCAGGTAGATCCAGCCGTCGGCGTCGCGGTAGGCCAGGTCGCCGGACCAGTACATGCCGTGCCGCATGCGCTCGGCGTTGGCGTCGGGGTCGTTGTAGTAGCCGGTGAAGAAGCCGGAACCGGCGGTGTTCACCAACTCGCCCACCGCTTCGTCGGCGTTGATCAGGGCGCCGTCGGCATCGAACCGGGCGACAGGGCATTCGGTGACGGTGTCGCTGTTGTAGATCGCCACCCCGTCGATGCCCCGGCCGATCGAGCCCCTCGGCGTGCCGGGTTCGCGGATCACGATGACGGCGTTCTCGGTCGACCCGAAGCCGTCCTCGACCTGCACACCGAACCGGCGGCCGAACTCCTCGATGTCCTTGTCGTTGGCCTCGTTTCCGAACGCCACCCGCAGCGGGTTGTCGGCATCGTCGGCGCGCTCCGGGGTGGCCAGCACGTAGGCCAGCGGTTTGCCGACGTAGTTCATGTAGGTGGCGCCGTAGCGGCGGATGTCGTCGAGGAAGTTGCGCGCCGAGAATTTCGCCGGCACGATCGCGGCCCCCGAGCACACCGCGGGCGCCCATCCCGCGACCACCGCGTTGGAGTGAAACAGCGGCATCGACACGTAGCAGGTGTCGTGTTCGGTGAGCCCGAAGCGCTGCACCAGATTGCTCCCCGCGAACACCGCCATCAAATGGGATACCTGCACCGCCTTAGGGTTTCCGCTGGTGCCCGAGGTGAATATCATCATGAACGGGTCCATCGCGGCGACCTCCCGATGCGGGGTCAGCTCCCCGGCGGCGTCGACGAACCCCGCCCAGTCCGGCGTCGAGGTGTCCAGGATCTGCGTGCCGGCAAGGTCCAGTCCGTCCAGCAGCGGCCGGTGCTCGGCGTCGGTCACCACGAACTGGCAGTCGGCCCGGCGAACGTCGGCGGCCAGCGCCTCGCCGCGCCGGGTGGTGTTCAGCCCGCACAGCACGTAGCCGCCGAGGCCGGCCGCCGCCATCTGGCTCAACATCTCGGGGGTGTTGCCCAGCAGGGTGCCGACGTGCATCGGCCGTCCCGGGTCGGCGGCGCCCAGCAGGGCCGCGGCCCGGGCCGCCGCGCCTCGCAGATACTGGGCCCAACTCCATTGCGTGTCACCGTATTTCACCGCGACACCGGGGTCGGACCACCGTTTGCGCAGCAGCGCCTGGATCGTGTCCTCAGCCATCGGTCGGCCCCACCTTCACTATGCCTGCCCTGCGAGACGAGACGGTCCGTCTTATAGTAGCGGCCGAGCGGCGGCGGGCGGGCGGGCTATCCGCCCACCATCATCAGGCCGCCGTCGACGGCCAGCAGTTGTCCGGTGATGAAGCCCGACCCCGGCCCGGCCAGGAACACCAGCATCGGCCCGAGGTCGCGGGCCGGCTCGCCCAGCGCGCCACCCAGCGGGATCATCATCTGCATCTGCTGGTCGATCAGCGCGGCGGCGTCCGGGCCGAGGAACGCGCGGAGCCGGTCGGCGCCCGGCGTCTGCACCGCCGGGGCAAGGGCGTTGACGGTGACGTGGTCGGCGGCCCAGGCCTTGGCCGCCGAGCGGGTCCAGGCCTGCACCGCACCCTTGGTCGCGGCGTAGACGGCCGAAATCGGGCTGCCCATAACGGCTTCCGAGGAGCCGAAGTTGATGATCCGGCCGCCCTTGGGGTCTTGGGCCTTCATGGCGGCGTGGGCGGCCTGATTGGTCATGATGGTCGCCTTGACGTTGGTGTCCAACAGAAACGAGATGTCATCGGCGCCGATGCAGCCGGGTATCCCCGGCTGCCACAGCCCCGCGGCGTGCACCAGCACATCGAGCCCACCCAGGTGCTCGGCGGCCCGGTGGACCAGGACCGAGACGGCGTCGGCGTCGCGCGCGTCGCACTGCAACCAGTGCGCCGTCAGATCCGGCGGCGGTGGCGTCGCGTGATAGGTCGCGACGACGTCGGCGCCCGCGTCGGTGAGGACGCTGACGGCGGCCGCGCCGATACCGGTGGCGGCGCCGGTCACCAGGATCCGCCGGCCCCGCAGCTCGTCTGTCACGCCCGCGAGCGTAACCCCACGGCGAAAATCCCGACGAGATTTCGCCGTGGGGTTACGGTCGCGAACCGCAATGCCTCAGGTGCGCACCGCAACCGTCGACAACAGATCGGCGAGCCGGTCGGGCTGATCGACCATCGAGAAGGTCCGCGCCCCCGCGATGACCTCGTGGCGGGCGTTCGGGATCGTCGCGGCCAGCCGCGCGCCGTCCTCCTGCGCGAAGAACACGTCGTCGGCCGACCATGCGATCAGCGTGGGCTTGTCGAAGTCGTACAGCCGCGACGCCGCCGCCGTGGTCACCTCGGTGCGCAGCGACAGGGTGAACCGGCGCAGGTCCTCGGCGACCGCGGGGAGCGAGAGCGCCGGGCGCACCCAGAGCTCGGTGAGCGCGTCGATATTGCTGTGCGCCAGGCCGTCGAACGCGCGCTTGCGCACCGCGGGTGCGCGCATGGCCTGGGCCACCGCGCGGAACGTCGCCTTGGACTTGGCGGCCAGGATCACCGGCCGCAGGACCGGGGGTGGAAAGTGTTCGAACGCATCGCAACTCGTGAGCACCAGCGCGCCCAGCCGCTCGCGGTGGTGCACGGCCACCAGCTGGCTGACCACCCCGCCGGTGTCGTTGCCGACCAGCACCACGTCCTCGAGGTCCAGCGCGGCGAGCAGCTCGGCGACCATGGCGGCCACCCCGGTGATGGTCCGGTCGGCGCCGCGGCGCAACGGCTCCGGGTGCGCGCCCATCGGCCAGGTCGGGGCGATGCAGCGCAGCCCGCGGCCGGCGAGCCGGTCGCTGACCTGACGCCAGAGTTGGCCGCCCATCAGGTAGCCGTGCACGAACACCACGGGCCTGCCGTCCGCGGGTCCGGTTGCTTCGTAATGGATGGTTCCGGCACTAATGTCGATCGTCGACATGGAGGACTCCTAGCTCAGAGGAATGTAAACTTACAAACAGGCTGTCTGTTCGTAAGTTACCAACAGACTGTATGGAAAGCAAGAGACGGACCCAGGAAGAGCGCTCCGCGGCGACCCGCGACGCGCTGATCGCGGCTGCCCGCAAGCTGTGGGGGCTGCGCGGCTACACCGAGGTCGGCACCCCCGAGATCGCCGCGGCCGCCGGGGTCACCCGGGGCGCGATGTATCACCAATTCGCCGACAAGGCAGCGCTTTTCCGCGCGGTGGTCGAGGCCGTCGAGCAGGATGTGATGGCGCGGATGGGGGTGGTGGTGGCCGAATCCGGGGCGAGCACGCCCACGGACGCCATCCGGGCCGCGGTCGACGCCTGGCTGGAGGTGTCCGCCGATCCCGAAGTGCGGCAACTTATCCTGCTGGACGCACCGAGCGTGCTGGGCTGGGCCGAATTCCGCGATGTCGCGCAGCGCTACAGCCTGGGCATGACCGAGCAGCTGCTCACCGAGGCGATCCGGGCCGGCGAGTTGGCCGAGCAACCGGTGCGTCCGCTGGCGCACGTGCTGATCGGCGCGCTCGACGAGGCGGCCATGGTGATCGCCACCGCCGACGATCCGGACCGCGCCCGCCGGGAGACCCGGCAGGTGCTGCAGCGGCTGGTCGACGGGATGTTCGACGCACGCTGACCGGCGCGCGAGCCGAATGCCTTGTCGGACACGCGGTTTCGTTTACGCACCGCGGACGTGGGCGACGCCGGCGATGACGCCCTGGATGAGCCGGTCGAGTTGCCCGGCATCGTTGACGGCCGGCTGGCCGTCGACGAAGGTCAGCATGATCCCGTTGATGAACGCCAGGGTGGCGGTCGCCTGGTCGTCGACCAGCGCCGGGTCCGGCGCACTGCCGGCCGGATGCCACTGGGTGACGACGTTGCGGGCCAGTGCGTAGAGCCGGTCCGCCGACTCGCCGAGCGCGGCGGCCAGCTCCGGGTCCCGGCCGGCCAGCAGCGCGAGTTCGTAGCGCGCCTTGGCACGGGTCAGCCACGGCTCGCTGTTCACGTACATGACGATGCGGGCCAACCCGGCGGTGCCGGCGAACTCGGTGGCGTGATCCTCGGCGAGCTCGGCCATCATCGAGAAGTCGGCGACGTCGAGCTCGGCCAGCCGGCCGGCCATGGCGTGCACCAGCGCCTTGCGGGTGCGGAAGTAGAACGACGTGGTGCCGGCCGGGACGCCGGCGCGGTCGTCGACCTTCGGGTGGCTGACACCGTGCAGCCCGTTGCCGCCCAGCAATTCGATTGCGGCGTCGGCGAGTTGGCGGCGCCGCTGCGCGGCGTTGTGCTTTCTGCGGGCAGCGATACACCCCAGTCTAAAACTGGCCGCAGTTGGGCGCGGTGGGTTCTCCGCGGAAGCGGGCGGCGATCCACTGCATGGCCGGCTCGCCGTCGACCAGCATCGGCAGCGCGTGGTTGATGACGAGCTTGTTGAGGAAGGGCGGCTCCTCGTTGGTGCGGAACTCCACGTCGGCGCCCTGGGCGCACCAGTCGCGGCCGAGCTGATTGGCGGCCGTCCACGGCACCAGCGGGTCGTAGCGGTTGCTGTTGATCAGCACCGGCGCGTTGGGTTTGTAGCGCCCGATCCGCTGCGCCTCGAACAGGCTGTTGAACGGCTCCTCGTTGACCAGTTGATTGATGTCCTCGGTGAAGTAGGGCTGAATGTGGCGAAACATGAAGTCCAGCAGGGTTTGTCCGACGCACTGGCGGGACACCGATTCCAGCATCGCCAGCCCGCGCGGCGTCATCTTGGAACGGATGGCGTCGGCGAATTCCGGGTAGGCGGCCATCACGCTGTTCAGCGCGTACCCGACCACGCCGACCAGCGCGCTGCCGTCCGCGTAGGGCAACAGCTCCTTGAGGTCGGCCGGCGGCGCGCCGGCGTAGGTGCCCACGATGTGCAGGTCGGGCGCGTATTGCGCGGCCAGTTCGGCCGCCGACGCGGTGGCGCCGCCGCCTTGTGAATAACCCCAAAATGCCACCGGCCCATGCGGATCCAGCGAGGTGCCGGGCAGTCGCATCGCGGCCCGGGCCGCGTCGAGCACGGCCTGCCCCTCGGCCACCCGGCCCACGTACGTGTGCATCGACGGCGTGCCCAGGCCCTGGTAGTCGGTCATCACGATGGCGAAGCCGCGGGCCACCATGGTGGCCACGAACAGTTCCTCGTAGTTGAACATGATGTCCCAGCCGCCCGAATAGTGGATGCCCTGGTTGAACATTCGCGACGGGGCGCACTGATTGCCCTGGCCCTGAGTGCCGGGCGCGTAGCTGATCAACGGCCGCGGCCCGCCGTACGGCCAATCGTTGTAGGGCTCGAAGTAGGTGCCGGTGACCGCGATCGGGTTGCCGCGGGTATCGGTGCTGCGGTACATGATCCGGGTCCCGGTGGCCATGATGGCGCCGAGCTGGCCCGAGGGCTCCAGCACCAGCCGCGACGGCTCGGTGCGGATCAGGTCGCCCGGCCGCCCGGGCGGCAGCGGATCGGGCGGGGTGTAGAAGTCGGCGTATTGCGGCTCGTCGCCGTCGGCCCGCGCGATCGCGGGTCCGGTCAGGGTGCCCGCCATCAACACCAGTGCTGCGAAAACTCCCGCGACGCGGCGCATTACGGAACGGTAACAATCGCGCACGACCAGCGGAAGACAAATCTCTAATTTTTTAGAGATTGGCCGCTCGCTAACGGTGATTACGGGCGAAGAATTGCCAGATCGTGTCGGTGGCGTCCAGCGCCGTCGACGGCGCCGGAATTCCGGCCACCTTTTCCGCCAGGGGGCTGGGCGCCCCGCCGGGCCATTGGTGGCCGGCCCCCGCCACCGAGATCAACTCCACCGTGCGGCCGTCCGCGCAGCCGGCGGTCTGGGTGGTGACATCGCCGGCGGTGGTCGAGCTGGGCGGCCCGCAGGCGTCGATGGCGCGCCAGGTGGCGTTGACCGATTCCACCGACGGCCCGTCAACCCGCGGGGAGCCGTTGAGCGCGAACGCCTTTCCGGGTCCGCCGGCATAGGGCACCCGGTCGTCGGCGGTGCCGTGGATCTGCAGCACCGAGGCCGGCCGGGCCGCGGAGCAATCGGTGAGCAGCGTGCCGGCCACCGGGGCGATCGCGGCGAAGGTATCGCTCTGGCAGCCCAGCCGCAGCGCCATCATGGCGCCGTTCGACATGCCGGTGACGTAGACGCGGGCACGATCCACCGGGATCTGCGCCGCGATGGCGCCGACCACGGCGTTGACGAATCCGACGTCGTCGGTGCCGGCGTGTGCCGGCTCGCCGCAACAGGTTCCGGCGTTCCAGGCGCGGCCCAGGCCGTCGGGGTAGGCGACCAGGAAATGCCCGGCGTCGGCCTCGGCGTCCCAGTGGTAGGCGCGCTCGGCCTGCTCGCCGTTGCCGAAGCCGCCGTGCAGCATCACCACCAGCGGGGCCGCCTCGCTCAGCCCCTGCGGCCGGTACAGGTGATAGGTGCGGGACGTGCCGCCCGACTGCAGGGTGTGGGTCGATGGCCCCACCGGAATCGATTGGGAGTCAGGCGTTCCCAGCGCATGCCCGCCACCGAGGCGGCCGGCGAGCACGACGACCAGAACCGGCAGCAGACCGAGGCTGACCGCCCGGGCGCATCCGAATTGCATAGGGCCATGGTGGCAGCCCGCGGGCATTTTGACAAGTAACTTGTCAATCTGTCCCGGGGTGGCAGACTGATCGGCATGCGAGAGGGAGCGCGCGGCGGGTGGGAGCCGACCGTGCCGGCGCTGGTGAACCTGGTCGCCGCCGCCGGCGCACCGCGGCTGCGCGCCGCGTTCGCCGAGGCCGGCCTCGACGGGATCCGCCCCGCCCAGTCGCTCGCCCTGGTGCCGCTGGCCGCGGGCGGATTGCACGCCTCCGATCTGGCCGACCGGCTGCGGGTGAGCCGGCAGGCGGTGGCCCAGGCGGTCGCGGCCCTGGAGCGGCACGGCTATGTCACCCGCACGCCCGACCCTACCGACGCGCGGGCCCGGATCATCGAGTTGACGCCGCGGGGTCGGCAGGCACTGCAGGTGATGCGCGCCAACGCGATCGCCATGGAGAAGCGGTGGCGCAAGGTGCTCGGCGAGCGACGGCTGACCGAGTTGCGCGAGACGCTGACGATGCTGCTGGCCGCCGAGCGGGAGCCCGGCGGGTAGTGCGCGTTACGGCGTCTTGAGGAACACGTCGTTGAGGGTGACGGTGCGCAGGTTGCGTTCCCGGATGATGTCGACCAGCTGCGGGTAGACGTGGGTGACCGGCAGGTGATTGAGGTGCCCGATCACGATGGCCTGCGGCGTGAAGTACTGATCGGCCATCTGCAGGATGTAGTCCTCGGTGATCAGCGTCGAATCCGACAGCGAGCCCGACCACAACGTCGGCACCTGGTAGCCCAGGTCGGCGGCCACGGCGTCCACGGCGGCGTTGCGCTTGGCGTACGGCGGCCGCCAGTACGGCTTGGCGCCGATGCCGTACGTCTTCTTCAGGAACGCGTCGTTACGCGAGAGTTGTTCGGCCACTTGCTCTTTGGTCAGCGTCGTCAGGTCCGGGTGCGACCAGGTGTGGTTGCCGAGCTGGATCTGGCCGCTGTCGACCAGCGGGCGCAGCAACTGCAGGTTCTCGGTCCACGAGTCGTAGACCCCGTTGACGAAATAGGTCAGCCGCACGCCGGTGTCCTTGGCGAACTGCGTATAGGCGCGCACCACCTCGCTGTTGACGCCGTCGTCGACGGTCAGCGCCAGCAGGTCGCCCTCGCCCGGGATCTTCATCAGCGCGCCGCCGCCGGGCAGCGGGATGCGGGCGCTCAGCGGGGGAGGCGGCAGCAGGGCCTGCGGGGCGGTCGGGCCGGACGTCGGTATGGCGGCCGCCGGCGTCTGGGCGAAGGTGCGCGGTTGCGGATCGACGATGAGCCGCGCGGCGCCGACGCCGGCCACGACCGAGGCGGCGAGCGATCCGAGGAACTGGCGGCGGTTCATGGCTGGACAGGTGGGGCGGCGATCATCCGGCGGCAAGGCCACGGCGGGTTCGGCCCCGGGGCGCACCGGCCGACGAGCGCGTCCCTGCCGGGACCGTTGCCGGGGCGAAACATCGAGGCCACAGCAGCGAACCGTACCATTCGGGCCGCCGATCCGGCGGCTCCGTTACGGGTGGGTCAGCTGTGAATTATGGGGAATTTGTCGCCTATCGCACCCGAAACAGCCCAGCTGCCGGAATCACCGCGGCGGCGGGGCGGCCCGCTGCGGCAGCTGCACCGGTTCGGTGTTGGGCGTGCCGATCGTCCAGGCCAGCCACGGCAGCGCGGTGGCAAACGCCTGGGCGGCGAACGGCCAGTCGTGCTTGCCCGGCTGGGTGACCACTGCGCAGGCGATGCCGTTGGCGGCGCCGACCGCGCACAGCGAGTGCGCGGCGGCATCCTGGCCCTCGGGGTTGGCGGCCGGGTCGCTGCTGGACGCCACCAGGGCGGGCGCTGGATCGGCGTTGCCCTGCTGCGCGGTGCGCGCCACGTCGGCCCCGGGCACCTCGAACCAACCGGACAAGTCGGCGTAGCGACCGTGCCTGGTCATCACCGTGACCGGGTCGAAGGCCGCCCACGCGGCCTGATCGCCGCCGAAGAGCCGCGCCACGGATTGGTCCTTGGGGCCGACGTTGGGGCCGCGGTCGCCCGCGATGTCGACGAAGGCGCGGAACATCTCCGGGTGCATGACGGCCAGGTCGACGGCGCAGGTGCCGCCCATCGACCATCCGGCGACGCCCCAGTTGGCCCGGTCGGCGCTGACGCCGAAGTTCGACACCATGAACGGCTGGATGTCCTTGGTCAGGTGGTCGGCGGCGTTGCCGCGGCTGCCGTTGACGCACTCGGTGTCGTTGTCGAACGAGCCGGTGGGATCGACGAACACCAGCACCGGGGCGAACCCGTGGTGGGCGGCGGCGAAGTTGTCGATGGCGGTGAAGGCTCCGCCCGGGCCCAGCCAGTCGGCCGGGGTGTTGAAGGCCGAGCTGATCATCATGACCGCCGGCAATCGGGGTGGGGGGTTGCTGTTGAACCACGCCGGGGGCAGATAGACCAGTTCACGGCGGTGCGCGAAGTGGGAGCCCGACGGGCCGTTGCCGTCGATGTCCACCGGCACCACCACGCCCTTGCTCGGCCTGGTGCCGGCGATCTGCATCTCGGTGACCCGCAGCCGGTCGATCTGGTCGGGCAGCGGCGCCTGGGTCAGCTGGTTCCACGCCGCGAGCACGGTGGGGAAGTAGCCCACCCAGCCGTTCAGCGCCAGGCCCGCGCACAGCACGCACAGCGGTATCGACAGCACCGCCGGCCCGCGTCGCCACCAGCGCACGCCCCGCCAGCCCACCAGGAACACGGTCGCGGCCAGACCGCTCAGCGCGATCCACAGCCACAGCGCCGTCGGCGCCGGATCCCCGGCCACCCCGAGCGAGGTGATGTACCAGCGCGCCAGCACGGTCACCGCGACCGCGGCGACCAGCGCCGCCGGCAGCACCCGCTTGAGCCAGCCGCGGGCCCGCCAGTGGATCGCGGCGACCAGCATCAGCAGCGCCAGGCCCTGCACGGTCGGCGGCAGCCAGCCGTGCAGCAGCGACAGTTGTCCGAAGAACTGCTCCAACGGTCGTGACCTTTTGCTAGATCGAGCGCTGCGCGAAGGGGAGGTGGCGGTCGACCGGTCGGCCGGGATGACCGAAAGCGGCGGCCCGACCAACTATCCCATACCGGCGCCGCCAGCCGGCCGATGCTGCGCGGCTCACGCGCCGGGGATGATGCTGGCGAACGAGCGCAGCCGCAGGCTGTTGCCGACGACGAGCACGCTGGACAGCGCCATCGCGGCGCCGGCCAGCATTGGGTTGAGCATGCCGAGCGCCGCCAGGGGAATCGCGGCCAGGTTGTAGCCGAAGGCCCACACCAGGTTGGTCTTGATGGTGGCCAGCGTGCGCCGGGAGAGCCGGATCGCGTCGACGGCCGCGCGCAGGTCGCCGCGGACCACGGTGACATCGGCGGCCTCGATCGCGACGTCGGTGCCGGTGCCCATGGCCAGGCCCAGGTCGGCGGCGGCCAGCGCGGCGGCGTCGTTGACGCCGTCGCCGACCATGGCCACCACCCGGCCCGCGGATTGCAGGCGCTTGACGGCCTCGACCTTGTCGGCGGGCAGCGCGCCGGAGATGACCTCGCCGATCCCGAGCTCGCCGGCGATGCGGCGGGCGACGGTGTGGTTGTCGCCGGTCAGCAGGATCGGCGTCAGGCCCAGCCGGGTGAACTGCCGCACCGCCGCGGCGCTGGAGGGTTTGACGGTGTCGGCCAGCGCCAGGATGCCGCGCGCCCGGCCGTCCCAGCCGACGGCGACCACGGTTTTGCCGTCGTGCTCGGCGCGCGCGGCGGCCGCCGCCAGGGCGGCGTCCGGGCGCAGGCCGCGCTCGGCCAGCCAGCTCGGCCGCCCGACCGCGACGGCGTGGCCGTCGACCGTGCCGTGCACGCCGCCGCCGCCGACCGCGCGGAAGCCGGTGGGGGTGGGCAGCGGGCCGAGTTCCGCCTTGGCGTCCCGGGCGATGGCGTGCGCGATGGGGTGTTCGGAGGCGGCCTCCAGCGCCCCGGCGTAGCGCAACAGCGTGGCGCGGTCGGTGCCGTCGGCGGCGACCACGTCGAGCACGGTCATGGCGCCGGTGGTGACGGTTCCGGTCTTGTCGAGCACGACGGTGTCGACGGCGCGGGTGGTCTCGAGCACTTCGGGCCCCTTGATCAGGACTCCGAGCTGGGCGGCCCGGCCGGTGCCGACCAGCAGGGCGGTCGGGGTGGCCAGTCCTAGCGCGCACGGGCAGGCGATGATGAGCACCGCGACGGCCGCGGTCAGGGCGGTGGCCAGGGTGCCGCCCGCCGCCAGCCAGCCGGCCAGGGTGGCCACCGCGAGCAGCAGCACGACGGGGACGAACACCCCCGAGACGCGGTCGGCGAGCCGCTGCGCGTCGGCCTTGCCGGACTGGGCCCGTTCGACCAGTTGGGCCATCCGGGCCAGTTGGGTGTCGTCGCCGATCCCGGTGGCGCGCACCACCAGCCGGCCGCCGGCGTTGACGGTGCCGCCGGTCACGCCGTCGCCCACGCCGACCTCGACCGGGACGGACTCACCGGTCAGCATGGCGGCGTCCACCGCCGAGGAGCCCGCGACGACGATCCCGTCGGTGGCGATCCGTTCGCCGGGACGCACCACGAACTCGTCGCCGACGGCCAGCCGCTCGATCGGGATGCGGGTTTCGGCGCCCGCCCGCAGCACCGCGACGTCCTTGGCGCCCAGCGCCAGCAGCGCCCGCAGCGCGGCGCCGGCCGTCCGCTTGGACCGCCGCTCGAAGTACCGGCCGGCCAGCACGAACAGCGTCACCCCGGCCGCCACCTCGAAGTAGACGTGGCACGGGGCCGCGACGTGGGAGATGTGGGCGCCGTGCCCGACGGTCAGCTCGAAGTCGTGCCGCATGCCGGGCCGGTCGGCCGCCCCGAGAACCAGGGCGTACAGCGACCACAGGAAGGCCGCCAGCGTGCCGATCGAGATCAGGGTGTCCATGGTGGCGACGCCGTGTTTGAGGTTGGCCCACGCGGCCGCGTGGAAGGGGCGCCCGCACCACCCGACCACCGGCGCGGTCAGGGCCAGCGCCGCCCAGTGCCAGTGCTGGAATTGCAGCGCGGGAATCATCGCCACGGCGATCACCGGCCCGGCCAGGGCTGTGGCGGTGACCAGGCGCCTGCGCAGCGAGGCCAGCTCCGGGTCGTCCTGCGGCGGCGACGGCGTCGCCACGGCGGCGGCGTACCCGGCGTTTTCGATCTCGGTGATCAGCGTTTGCGGGTCGTAACTCGCGGGCGCGCTGACCGCGGCCTTCTCGGTGGCGTAGTTGACGGTCGCGGTGACGCCGTCCAGCTTGTTCAGCTTCTTTTCGATCCGGGCCGCGCACGAGGCGCAGGTCATCCCGGTGATCTCCAGCTCGATGCGAGCGGTTGAGGCGGTGTGGTCGGGGAAGGTGCCCTCGTCGACGTGCCGTGGCGGTGTGCTCATGCGACCAAGACGGCCTGGAAGCCGGCTTCGTCGACCGCGCCGAGGACGGCGTCGGCGTCGATGGGCACCGCGCTGGTGACGACGAGCCGGCCGGTGTCCGCGCTGACCGAGACGGCGTCGACGCCGGGGATGCGGGCCACCTCGCTGTGCACGGCGGCCTCGCAGTGGCCGCAGCTCATCCCGCTCACCTGGTATTCGCTGGTGGGCATGCCGCTCCTTTTCGCTCCCCGCCGCAGGTTTTGACCACACCATTGTGCCTGGTCGGCCGCGCGGGCCGGGCGGCGCGGGCGGGCATCACACGTAGCCGACGCCGAGATCGACCGAAACCTGGCTGGCGGTCACCAATCTGGATTGGTCGGAGGCCAGCCAGGCCACCGCGTCGGCGATGTCCTCCGGTTGCGCGATGCCCTCGGGCAGCAGCGGTTTGTGCAGGCCCCGCAGATGCGGGTAGTCGTCGGCGGCCGCGCGCAGCGCGTCGCGCATCCGGCCGGTGCCCATCGGGGTGGCGACCGCCCCGGGGTTGAGGCTGTTGACCCGAATGTTGTAGCGGCCGAGTTCGGCGGCGAACGCGCGGGCCATGCCCACCACGGCGTGCTTGCTGGCGGTGTAGTGGACCATGAACGACTGCATGTTGATGCCGGCCGCCGAGCCGATCAGGATGATCGACCCGCCGCGGCCGCCGTCGATGATGTGCTGCGCCCCCGCCATCACGGTGTTCCAGGTGCCGACGACGTTGGTGTCGATGGTGTCCCGGAACGCCTGCGCGGTGATCCGATTCCACGGGGCGGGGCTGCAGATTCCGGCGTTGGCCACGATGACGTCCAGGCGGCCGAGCTCGCCCACCGCCGTGTCCACCGAGGAGGTCAGGGCGTCCAGGTCGCGCACGTCGGTCTGTGCGGTGACGACCCGCCGTCCGGCGGCACGCACCAGTTCCGCGGTCTCGGCCAGGTCCTCGGGCGTCGACGAGTCGTAGGGAACGCTCGGCGGCAGCGGCCCGGCGAGGTCGACGGCGATGATGTCGGCGCCCTCGGCGGCCAGCCGCGCCGCGTGCGCGCGGCCCTGCCCGCGCGCCGCCCCGGTGATCAGCGCGACCTTGTCCGTAAGTGACTGGCTCATGGGTGCTGGGGTCCTTTCCGTCGCGCACGATTTCCAGCCTCGTGCAGCGCTCCAGCATGCCGCAGCCCGAGGCCGGATTACGCTGCCGGATAGCGGAAAGGAGACAGTCATGACCGTCACGGTTGTCGATCGGGGACCCCGACAGGTGAGCCGCAGAGTCGACGTGGCCGCGCCGGCGGCACAGCTGTACGCCCTGGTCGCCGATCCGCGCCGGCACCACGAACTGGACGGTTCGGGCACGGTCCGCGACAACATCAGTGTGGCGGCGAAACTCGTTGAGGGATCGAAGTTTTCGACGCACATGCGGATGTTCGGCCTGCCCTACCGGATCACCAGCACCATCACCGAGCTCAAGCCGAACGAGGTGGTCGAGTGGCGTCACCCGCTCGGGCACCGCTGGCGGTGGGAATTCGAGTCGCTGTCACCCACCCGGACCCGGGTCACCGAGACGTTCGACTACCGCGACGCCGGCGCGCTGAAGAACAGGCTGAAGTACTACGAGCGGATGGGTTTCGCCAAGGCGAACGCCGCGGGCATCGAGGCGACGCTGGCCAAACTGCGGGACCGCTACCCGGGGTGATCAGTCCGACGCCGGATCGGCTGCGTCCCAGGGGATGACGCCGGACACCCAGTGGCTCAGTTCCTGGACCTGATCGTTGCGGTGCAGGTGGCGGGGCGGCGTCGCGAATGTCCCGTAGGGCCGGCAGCGGATGACGACGCGGTTTTCGCGCTCGCACATGTCCCGGACGTGCGGGCGCGCCTCGTCGCCGAGTGGCTGACCGGACATCCGGCCGGCGACGGCCATCATCACGTCGACCGCCAGCTCCCGGTCCTCGTCGAGCGCGGCATCGGCGTAGACCTGCAGGTAGGAGAACGGCCACCGCTCGTCGAGGACGCACAGGCTCACCTTGGGGTCGCGCTGCACGACGCGGGCCTTGCCGCGGCCGGCCATGGTGGAGACGAGCAATTCGCCGGTGTCGGTGGGGATGTAGTACACGATCGACATGGCCGGGCCGTCGTTGCGACGGCGGTAGCCGAACACGCAGGTGCGGTGGGTGCGCACGAACTCGCGCCGCTCGGAGGGCAGCATGTCGCGGTCGGTCGGGGCGGTGAACGGCTCGGCCGCCAACGGCAGGAGCATCACGAACTGTCCTCGCTGTCTAGGGGGTTCGCTGCGGGCGATGTTTGCGGCTGCGCGAGTGACTATATAGTCGTGGCCACCGAGAGGAAACCCAGGCCGTGACCGAAACCGTTGGCCCAGCGCGCGCGAAGCCCGTGATGAGTGGAAAAGCCAAGTGGCTCTATGCCATTGGGCGGGTGCGGGCGGCGACGCGGCGCCGGCGCGGGCCGAAGGTGGCGATCATCGGCGCGGGCTTCGGCGGCCTGGGCGCCGGGGTCGCGTTGCGCCGCGCCGGCATCGACGACCTGGTGATCATCGAGGCCGCCGACGGCGTCGGCGGCACCTGGCGACGCAACACCTACCCGGGCGCCGCCTGCGACATCCAGAGCCACCTGTACTCGTTTTCCTTCGCCCCCAACGCATCCTGGAGCCGCACCTACGCCCGGCAACCCGAGATCCTGGCCTACCTGGAATCGGTGGCCGACGACTTCGACCTGCGGCGTCATCTGATGCTCGACACCACGGTGCGCTCGCTGCGCTGGAATCCCCACACCGCGGCGTGGGACTGCCGGCTCGATCGGGGCGGTCACCCGGCGAGGCTGAGCGCCGACGTCGTCGTGTGCGCCGTCGGCCTGTTCGGCGCCGCCAAGCTGCCCGACATCGACGGGCTGGCCGGCTTCGCCGGACCCGTGCTGCACACCGCGCAGTGGGATCACGACCTGGACCTGGCCGGCCGCACGGTGGCGGTGATCGGCACCGGCGCCAGCGGGGTGCAGCTCGTCCCCGAGCTGGCCGGCACCGCCGGACACGTCTCGGTCTTCCAGCGCACCCCGCCCTGGATGGTGCCCAAGGACGACCGGCCTTACAGCGCAACGGAATTGGCCCGATTCAAACGGAATCCCCTGGCGCTGCGCCGCACCCGCTGGCAGATCTGGAAGTTCCAGCACGACAACACCGCGACCTTCGCCGACGACCCCGTCGTGACGGCGCGCAGCCGGATTGCGACCTCGTTCCTGGACCGCACCGTCGCCGACGAGTCGTTGCGGCGGGCGCTGACGCCGGACTACCCGTTCCGGTGCAAGCGGGTGCTGCTGGGCGACGACTACTACCGCGCGTTGCAACGCGACAACGTCGAGTTGGTCACCGATCCCATCGCCCGGATCGGCCGCAGGTCGGTGATCACCGCCTCGGGCGCCGAGATCGAGGCCGACGTCATCGTGCTGGCAACCGGATTCGAGACGTCGCGCTACCTGTCCGGCATCGAGGTCGTCGGCGCCGGGGGCCGCCGGCTGCACGAGCACTGGGGCGAGGAGCCCTCCGCCTACCTGGGCGTGGCCGTCAGCGGGTTTCCCAACTTCTTCATGCTCTACGGCCCCAACACCAATCAGGGCGGCAACTCCATCGTCTACATCCTGGAGGCCGGCGCGCGGCTGGTGGCCAGCGCGGTGAGCCGGCTGGCCCGCCGCGGCGGATGCCTCGAGGTGCGGCCCGAGGCCGAAAAGCGGTTCAACGACCGGCTTTCCGCCGACCTGGAACGCACCATCTGGACGCGGTGCGACAGCTACTTTCGCTCGCCCACCGGTCGCATCGTCACCCAATGGCCCTACACCGAGCTGGACTACGCGCGGTGGACCTGGCGGCTGCGACGCCGCGACTGGATCCATCACCGGTGCGCGCCGAGCGCGGCGACCGTGGGTGCTGCGCAGGATCTTTGACCGCTACCCGGCCATGGCGCCCCCGCTCGGCGCGGGCCGCGACGGTGTGCGGGTCTAGCCGGCGGCGGCCACCCTGGCCCGCTCGGTCATCGAGGCGATCACCCCGCCGTCGTTGAGAATGTCCGTGCCGGTGAGGTATCCGGCCTTGTCGCTGGCGCAGAAGGCCAGCAGCTCGGCCATCTCCTCGGGCTTGCCCCACCGCGGGACCGCGGCGTCGGCCACCATCGCCCCGGCGCCGGCGTTCTCCTCGAGCCGGCCCATCTCTGTGTCGATCGACCCGGGGGACACCGAGACGATGCGCAGGCCCCGCGCGTTGAAGCGCTTGGCCTGCGACTGGCTGTACCACTTGACGAAGCTCTTGCTCACGGCGTAGGCCAGCCCCGAGCGGGCCTGCTCGGGCGCGATCTCGCACGCCGCCAGCATGGCGTCCAGGAAGGCGTCGGCGTCGCGAAGCGCGAGCGGAAACTGCGCTGTCGGAACGATTTCCGCGGGCAGCATGTGCGCCGCCATCGACGCGACGTTGACGATCACCGAGCCGTCGCCGGCGACCGCGTAGAACGCCTCGTTGACGTTGAGGGTGCCGATCGCGTTGGTCCGCATCACGTAGTCGGCCGGGCCCATGCTCGGGCTCACCCCGGCGGTGTGGATGACGGAGACGACGGTGCCGAGCCCGGCCGCGGTGTCGAACAGCTGCGCGACGGCCCGCCGATCGGTGACGTCGCAGTTGACCGCGGTGGCCGTCATCCCGAGCTCTGCCAGCGCGGCGGTCGCGGCCGTCAACCGGTCCTGCCGGACGTCGCACAGCACCAGGGTGTGATCGCGGCCGACGACTTTCGCGGTGGCCACTCCCATGCCGCCCGCGCCGCCTGTGATCACCGACACTCGACTCATACCTGGACGGTATACGGCGGGACGGCCGCCGCGGGTCAGGGGTCCGGCACCGGATGGTGCGGGTGACCGCTGTGCCGGATCGCGGTGCCGAAGAACGGCGCCCGCAGCGTGGCGGCCAGGTGACGCCGGTAGCCGATCAGCGCTACGACGGCCACCGCGGTGTAGACGCCGCACAGCAGCAGCCGCCCCTGGGTGGAGACGATCGGGAATTGCACGACGAACAACGCCAGCAGCGCCAGCGCCGCCGACCGGTGGAAGCGCAGCGCCAGGATCAGCGCCACCCCCATCATCGTCTGGGTCGCCGTGAGCAGCACCTCCTCCACCTGACGCGAATCGAGGTGAAGCGCGAACCCGCCGCCACCGAGCAGGTGGGCGAGG
Organism: Mycobacterium sp. MAC_080597_8934; assembly: GCF_000523975.1. Lineage (NCBI taxonomy): Bacteria > Bacillati > Actinomycetota > Actinomycetes > Mycobacteriales > Mycobacteriaceae > Mycobacterium > Mycobacterium sp. MAC_080597_8934. The sequence goes on from NZ_JAOS01000052.1 coordinate 125,663, forward strand.
GGCAACGAGCCGATCAGCAGCGTCCACTGGTTGACCTTGGACGAGATCAGGGTGGCGATGGCCGTCGTGCCCTTGCCCCGGCTGGCGAAGATCGTCGCGATGATGAACTCCGGAGCCTCGGAGGCCAGCGGGGCCAGCCACTGCACCAGCAGGAACCGGTTGACGCCCAGTTCGGTACCGGCGGCCACCAGGTTATCGGCAAACGGCTTGGCGCACAACAGGATCACCGCACCGGACACCAGGAAGAGGCCGACCACGGCGATCCTCCGGCGGCCGTCGGGCAGCTCGCCCAGCGCGGCGGCGGTGCCGATCAGGTCCGGCTCCTCGACGTTGCCGTGGCTGATCTTGTAGAGGTAGAACCCGAACCAGGCCAGCAACGCCAACCCCAGCCCGAAATGGATTTGGCCGCTGGCCGGTATCGCGAAGGCGATCACCCCGGCGATCAACAGGAAGCCGAGTTCGACGCGGTTTGCTGGCAGCAGCGCCAGGCCGGCGGGCCTGCCGGATCCGGACCTGCGCGCCACCACGATGCTGACCAGCACCACGACCGGCCAGCCCAGGCCCATCAGCAGCCGGTTGGATCCGGTCATGTTGGCCGCGGCGTACTGCGTGTAGTCGGCGTTGTGGCCGGACACGTAGGCGTAGTAGAGGTCCACCGCGTATTCGGGCAGCACCGCGATCAGGGCGAGCAGCGCCGTGGCCAGCCCGCCGGAGACGTCGATCTGGGCGGTCTCGGCGGCCCACGCCAACAGGAAGCTGGCCGCCACCACCGCGGCCCCGAAGATCAGCAGGGCGGCCACCGCGCCGGTGTGCATGCCGGTGATCCGGACGGCCACCGCGGGGGCGACGAACGCGCCGGTGATCAGTCCGGACCGCGTCAGGGTGCGCCGCCGCCAGCGCGCCGTGGTGGCGACGGCGGCGGGCCTGTCTATGGCGAGCATCGTCATCCTTCGCAGGCGGTGGCGATCGTGATTCGGCTCGGTGCCGTGGCGAACCGGTTACCCAAGCTACCCGCGACCCGAGCGGTCAGCAACGCGGCGGGCGGGCGAAAGCCGCACCGAGCGGACCCCTATATTTGCTGTCCAGGGCCCTATGGAAGCAAAAGTTAGGGTTGCCTGATTTGGAACTTTGGCAAACCTCGCCGCTGTGGAGTACGACGCCCAGCGAACGGCTTGGGTTCCCGCTAGTCGTCCGGGCCCATGGCCGCCGCCGCGGCCTGGGCGAACAGCTCGACGGCCTGGTTGCGGCTCAGCGATGCCAGCAGCTGCGCCGCGGCGCGCATGGTGTCGCCGACCATCAGGGTGGGCCCGTTGCCGAGGTTCTCGAACGCCTCGGCGATGACGTCGGACACGGCCGCCGCGTCCGACGGCGCCTGGTCGGGCGACGCGATCTGGCCGCGGCTGTATTCGAGGGCGCGCAACGCCGGGGTATCGGTCTTGCCCAGGATGAGCCCCAGCACGTCGACGCCCTTGTCGTGCAGTTCGGCCCACAGCGCCTCGGCGAAGACCATGTCGAATGCCTTGGAGGCGCCGTAGGCGACCATGTTGGGCCCGCCGGCCAGCCCGGCGCCGGAACCGAACAGGACGATGCCGCCGGCGCCCCGCTCGACCATGGCCGGGGCGTAGTGGTGACACAGCTGCATGGGCACCATGCAGTTGCGCTGCACCATCGCCTCGGCGGCTTCGATCCGATTGGCAAGGAACGGTTTGAAGTCCGGGTCGGCGCCCGCGCAGTAGACCAGCATCCCGATCGTCACATCGGCGGTGGCCGCGGCGATCGCCTTGGCCGCCCCGGGGTGCGCGAGATCGATTGCCAGCGTGCGGGTTTGGGCCGAGGTGCCGGCCCGGATCCGGGCGGCGACCCGGTCCAGAACGTCTTGCCGGCGGGCCAGCAGCACCACGTTGACGCCGCGCTCGGCCAGGCCTTCGGCGAACGCCGCGCCCACGCCGTCCGAGGCGCCGGCCACCAGTGCCCACGGCCCGTACCTGGCCGCGAAACTCATGACCCGGCCCCGACGGTGGTCAGCCGCACCTGGGTGTAGCGCCGGCGGGCGATGCGCCATCCGTGTGCGGTGCGCACCATTTCGTCGTCGTAGAAACCGATCGCGTTGACGCCGGAGTTGTTGTCGCCGGCCATGATCAGCCCGTCGATGTAGGTGCGCGCCGTGGCGCGGTCGCCCTCGACCGTGATGGCCTGGTTGGTCAGCCGGTGCAGGGTGTGCCCGGCCAGCGCGTGCACCTGCTCCATGAAATCCGCGACGGCGTCGACGCCGGTCCAGTGGCCGATCTCGCCGTAGTCGAGCACGCAGTCGTCGGTGAACACGGTGCGGAACAGTGGCCAGTCCCGGCGGTCGATCCCGGTGGCGTAGCGCACCAGCAGCTCGGAAATGTCTTGCCGGTCTTCTCTTTCGCTCATCGGGTGTCTCCGTTCGGATGGACGATGATGCGGGGCGGGCCGTCGGACCGGCGGGCCAGCTCCAGGGCGTCGGGTACCTCGTCGAGGCCGATGATCTTGCCCACGCTCGGCAGCGGGTCCAGTCGTCCCGCCACGATCGCGTCGAGCGTGCCGTACCAGTCCTGCGGGTGCGGCCCGCCGCCGAACTGGATGGTGACGCCCTGGCGGGTGGCGGTGGTGATGTCGAGGGTGTCGCCGGTGTACCAGCCGCCGGCACAGTAGATGCGGGTGCCCATCTCGGCGGATTCGACCAGGTTCTGGATCAGTCCGGGCGCGCCGACGCACTCGAATACCGCTGCCGGACCGGGTATCCGTACCGCACGCGGGCCGCGTTGAACGCCGCGAACGGGGATTCCTCGCGCGGGTCGACCAGAAGGTGCGCGCCGAAGCTGTCGGCGGCCAACCGGCGGCGGTCGGCCCGGAAGTCCGCCACGATGATCGGCTCCACGCCGCGCGCGGCGAGCGCGGCGACGGCCGAGAGGCCGATCGCTCCCGCGCCAATGACGATCGCCACCTCGCCCGGTTGCAGGCGCGCAGAGCGCACGTAGAACTCGCCGACCGCGAACGCGTCGGTCACGGCGACGGCGTCGCTGGACACCTCGCCGGGCACTGGCTTGGCCGCCGCTTCGGAAACCACCAGCAGCTCAGCGAAACTGCCCTGGGCGTCCGGGTGCTGGCCGATGATCCGCATGCCGCCCGCCCCGCCGTCGACCAGGCGCACCGGCATGGCGGTGACGCGGGTGCCGATGGCGAACTGGCCGGTGCAGCCCGGCCCGTGCCCGACGACCTCGCCCACGAACTCGTGACCGAGCACGATGTCGCGACCGCTGTCGTACAGCGAGCGCCCGGTCGGATCGTCGAGGGCCAGCTCGGGGTGGTCCATGAAGTGCACGTCGGACGCGCAGATCGCGGTGCTCAGGGTGCGCAGCAACAACTCGCCCGGCCCCGGTTCTGGGTCCGGTGTCTCGCGCACCTGCAACCGGTCGTCGCGTAACACCACAGCGCGCAACGGCGTTTCACTTTCTCGAATAATCGATATAAAATCTCGAATGTTCGTCTCACTGTAAGTCCTGGGCCGAAGGAGTCAAGCGATTCGCGGATCGACGTCAGCGCCGACCGCCCGGGTGCTCGATGTGGTCGAGCTGCTGGCGCGGTCGCCGAGCGCGCGGCTGCGGTTCTCCGACGTGGTGCGCGAGCTGGACCTCACCCAGGCGACGGCGCACGCCATCCTCAAGACGCTGTGCGACCGCGGCTGGGCCAGCCGCGACCCGGTCGACAAGACCTTCGCCCTGGGACCCGCGCTGGCGGTGGTGGCCGCGCGCACCGACACGGCGCGGCCGCTGGCGCATGCGGCGCGCGCGGCGGCGCTGCGGCTGTCCGGCGCGGTCGGGTACGCCTGTTCGGTGGTGGAGAAGTTCGGGGATTCCCTGGTGGTCACCGCCTTCGAGGGCGAGCCCGCCACCCAGCCGTCGGGCATCCCGGGCGATCGCATCCCCTACGCTCCGCCGTTCGGGGTGGCGATGGCGGCCTGGGACACCGAGGAGGAGCAGCGCGCCTGGATCCAGCGCGGCGCCGGCAGCAACGCCGACCGCGCCCAGCGCCTGCGAGAGGTGCTGGCGCACACCCGGGAACGCGGATTCGACGTCGACTGGACGACGCCCGCGCTGGCCCAGGCCGTCCAGGTGGTCGGCACCCTGGACAGCAGCGAGATGCCGACGCCGGTGCGCCACATCATGGATCAGCTGCTGGTCGAGTTCACCACCATCGGGTTCCTGTCCGACGACAACCCCGGCCGCCGCAAACAACCGGTGGTGACCATCGCCGCGCCGGTCTTCGACCACCGCGGGCGGGCGTCGCTGATGGTGGCCGTGCACCCGCTGTGCCCGCTGAGCGCGCGCCAGATCCGGGTCATCGGAAAACATCTCACCGACGAAACGACGGCGCTGAGCCGGTCGCGGCCGGCATCCGGCGCGGTCGATGCCGCCGTCTGACACGCGCGCCCTGCGCACTTGCGCCGTCGACCACCGGCAGTCGATGATCGGCCATGCCCAAAGATCGCGGTCTCAACCGCTGGGAGTTGGTCACCTGCGCGCTGGCCGGGCACGCCACCTACGCGCCCGACGAGCCGGCGCTGGCCGACCGGCTCAGCGGCACCACCGGACTGGGCCAGGTGTGGCGCTGCCTGCGCTGCGGCGAGTTCACCGTCGGCCCCGCGCACCGGCGCGGCCCGGCCGAAGACGCGCCGATGATCATGCGCGGCAAGGCATTACGGCAGGCCATCATCATTCGGGTGCTGGCGGTGGAACGGCTGTTCCGGGCGCTGGTGATCGCGCTGGCCGCCTACGCGGTGTGGAAGTTCCGCGGTGCCCGCGGCGCCATCCAGGCCACCCTGGACCGCGATCTGCCGATCTTTCGCGCCGCCGGCTTCAAGGTCGACCAGATGACCATCGTGCACGAGCTGGAAAAGGCGCTGGCCACCAAGCCGTCCACCCTGGCGCTGCTGACCTTGATGCTGGTCGGCTACGCGCTGGTGGAGGTGGTCGAGGGCGTCGGCCTGTGGTTGCTCAAGCGCTGGGGCGAATACTTCGCGGTGATCGCCACCTCGGTCTTCCTGCCGCTGGAGATCCACGACCTGGCCAAGGGCATCACGATGACCCGGGTGGTGACCTTCGCCATCAATGTCGCCGCGGTGATCTACCTGTTGATCTCCAAGCGGCTGTTCGGCCTGCGCGGCGGGCGGGCGGCCTACGACGCCGAACGGCGCGGCGAGCAACTGCTCGACGTCGAGCGCGCCGCCGCGGGGAGCTGACCGAATGGGAACCTATGCGATCACCGGATCGGCGTCCGGGATGGGACGCGAGACCGCGCAACGCCTCCGCGACGGCGGCCACACCGTCATCGGCGTCGACATCAAGGACGCCGACGTCATCGCCGACCTGTCCACCCCGGCAGGCCGCGCCGACGCCGCCGCCCGGGTGCTCTCGCAGGCCGGTGACCGGCTCGACGGCGCGGTGCTGGCGGCCGGGCTGGGACCCAGCCCGGCGCGCGACCGGGTCCGCCAGATCGCCGCGGTGAACTATTTCGGCGTCGTCGAGCTGCTGCAGGCCTGGCGACCGGCGCTGGCGGCCGCCGGGAACGCCAAAGTCGTTGTAGTGGCCAGTAATTCGGCCACGACGATGCCCACGGTGCCGCGCCGCACGGTCAACGCGCTGCTGGCGCACGACGCCGACAAGGCGTTGCGATCGGTGCGGCTGTTCGGACCGGCCGCGCCGACCATGATGTACGGGGCGGCCAAACTCGCGGTCAGCCGCTGGGTGCGCCGCCATGCCGTGCTGGCGGAGTGGGCGGGCTCGGGGGTGCGGCTGAACGCCCTGTCGCCCGGGGCGATCATGACACCGCTGCTGCAGGAGCAGTTGTCCACGCCCCGGCAGGCCCGGGCGGTCCGGTCGTTCCCCGTCCCGGTCGGCGGTTTCGGCGACCCCGGCCAGCTGGCCGAGTGGATGTGTTTCATGCTGTCGGATGCCGCCGACTTCCTTTGCGGCAGCGTGGTATTCGTCGACGGCGGCACCGACGCGTACTTCCGCGCCGACGACTGGCCCAAGGCGCTACCGGCGCGCCGGCTGGCCGGATATCTGCGCCGATTCACCCGGTTTCGCTGATCGGCGTGTGCGGTAGGCCACAGTGCGGCTTATCACGGCGTTCACCGCGGCGCGGCATCCCCGAAAAACGGCCGTGCTGCAATTCAATGGACTCCCACTCCGAGCCGAAGGATCAGATCGTGGCCACCCTCACCTCCCGGATCTCGCCGGGTTCGGTCCGTCTCGTCGCGGTGGGGCCGCTGACGTCGCGCGCGTGCCAGGCGGTGCGCGCGGTGCTCACCGGTAACCGCCGCCCGGCCGTTCGCGGGCCGCGCCTCATGTCCAAGGGCGTGGAACGCTGTTGACCCGGTACCGGCTGCTGTGGCGAAACTCGTGCGGCGGCGTGTTTGGATAGCGGTATGTCCGACACGGAAGCCGAACGCATCGTCAGCGCCACCCGGGTGATCGCGGCCAACGCCGCCCGCATCTTCGAGCTGATCGCCGACCCGGCCCGCCAGCCCGGCTGGGACGGCAACGACAACCTGGCTTCGGCCGCGCCCGGGCAGCGCGTCCATCGGGTGGGCGACGTGTTCAAGATGACGCTGACCAACGGCGCGGTGCGCGAGAACCACGTCACCGAATTCGTCGAGGGCAGCGTAATCGCTTGGCGCCCAGCCGAACCCGGCAAGCAGCCGCCCGGTCACCTGTGGCGCTGGGAGCTGAGCCCGGTCAACGCCGAACTGACCACGGTGACCCACACCTACGACTGGACGGCGCTGACCGATCCCACCCGGTTGCAGCGGGCCCGGGCCACGACGCCGGAGATGCTGCGCGAGTCGATGGACCGGCTCGCCACGCTGGCGCAATCGGGCGACTGAACGGCGCCCGGGGGCTCAGCCCAGCTTGGCGCGCACCCACTGGAAGGTGCCGAAGTTCTTGACCCGAACGCTGGCGAATCCGTTCTCCTCCAAGATGTCACCGATCTCGTTGTCGTCGAACGCATGCGCCCCCACATTGGGCAACAGCCGCCAATAGCGGGCCAGGCGGCCGGCGGTCGGGACCATGACGGCCAGCCTGCCGCCCGGTCGCAGCACCCGCGCGATCTCGACGAGGGCGGCCTGTGGTTTGGGGACCAGCTGCAGCACCGCGGTCGAGACGGCCGCGTCGACGGTGTTGTCGCGCAACGGAAGTCGCTGCGCGTCGGCCTTGATGAAGCCGACCTGCGGCCCGGCCTCGTTGCGCACGGCGCGGGCGAGCATCGGCTCGGAGATGTCGATGCCCAGCGCCAGCCCGTCGGGTCCGGCGGCCCGCGCCAGTGACGCCGTCACGTTGCCCGGGCCCGATCCGACGTCCAGCGCGACACCGCCCCGGGGGATCTGCAGCCACTCCAGCGGCAGCTGCCAGGCGCTGATCCAGCGGCGAGACAACGCCTGGGCGTTGTCGTAGAGCAGCGACCCGATCGGCGACGCCCAGGCCGCCTGGATCGGGCCGGTGTTCCTCGGCACGCCCGCGTCCTCGTCGGCCGCGCCGCCGAGCAGATCGAGATAGCCCTTGCTCACGTCGGGGTCGGCCGGCGGATCGATGAGAAGGTCCAGCGCCCGTCGCAGCGCGGGAGGCAGCGAGGTGTGCACATCGGTCATGCCTAACTCCTTCGAGGACTCCATCGCGGAAAAGCCAAGCGGGAACGCCGGAATCGACCAAAAAAACCGGAAAGCCGCCGACCCGGCGCATCCCCCGTTGGCAGCCTACGCCGAGTCGCGGGTGTTCACCGCTCGGCGGCGGCGTGCTCGCGCAGCAGGCGGTAGAGCCGCCACTGTCCCGGCACGCCCTTGAGCGCGGTCTCGCCGCGGTCACCGAACCGGTGCCGCGAGCCGGTGACGATGTCGCGCAGCGTGGACGACACCAGCACCTCACCCGGGCCCGCGAGCGCGGCCACCCGCGCGCCGATGTGCACGGCCATGCCCGCGATGTCGTCCTTGCGGGCGCCGCGCACCTCGACCTCGCCGGCGTGGATGCCGACGCGCACTTCGATGCCCAGCGCGGCGACCGCGTCCACGAGGGCGTCGGCGCACGAGATGGCCGCGCTCGGGCTGCTGAAGGTGGCGACGAATCCGTCGCCGGCGGTGTTGACCTCTCGCCCGCCGAAGCGCTGCAGTTCGTGGCGCACGATCCTGTCGTGGTTGTCCAGCAGGTCGCGCCAGCGGTAGTCGCCGAGCGCGGCGGCGCGTTCGGTGGAGCCGACGATGTCGGTGAACACGATGGTGGTGAGCAGCCGCTCGGCCTCCGAACCGCCCCGGACCCCGGTGATGAACTCCTCGATCTCGTCGAGCATGGGCCCGGTGTCGCCCACCCAGTACAGGGTGTCCTCGCCCGGCAGCGGCACGAAACGAGATCCGGCGATGTGCTCGGCGAGGTAGCGGCCGTGGTCGACCGAGGTGAAGACGCAGTCGGTGCGGTGCAGGATCAGCGTCGGGGCCGCGATGCGCGCCAGCCGGTCGCGCACGTCGGCGTGCCGGATGGACAGGATCATCGCGCGGGCCATGCTGGGCGAGGCCGCGCGGTTGCCCGCGGCGTCCCACCAGCTGCGGAAGGCGGCGTCGCCGGCGACGCTGGGGGCGATCAGGCCGAGCATGTCGAAGCCCTGGTCGACGGCGTCGGGGTCGACCGCGACGGTGGTGTACGGGTCCAGGGTCTCGATCCGGGCGCCCATCGGGTAGTCGGGGGCGTAGACGGTGCGGGCCGCGCCGTTGATGATCACCAGGCTGCTCACCCGGTCCGGGTAATCGGCCGCCAGCACCAGCCCGGTCATCGAGGTGAAGCTCGGCGCGACGACGGTGGCCCGCTCACAGCCCACCGCGTCCATCACCGAGACGACGTCGCGGGCCCAGAACTCCGGTCCGATCACGTCGACCGAGGGCACTCGGGAGGACAGCCCGATGCCGCGCTGGTCGAGCCGGATCACCCGGGCGAAGGCGGCGAGCCGGCGGTGGAAGCGGTACATCGACGGCTCGGCGTCGACGGAGTCGATCGGGATCGACGGCCCGGGCAGCAGCACCAGGTCGATCGGCCCGTCGCCGAGCACCTGGTAGGCGATGTCGGTGTCGCCGCAGCTGGCGTAGCGGGTGCGCGGTGTCCCAGAAAACCCAGGCACGGCTATCAGGCTAATTCAGGTGCCCGACACTGCGGGCCGGGTCAGCGGCCGATGATCGGCACCAGGTAGCGGGCGGCGTAGTCGCGCACGGCTGCGGGGTCCGCGGTGTCCAGCCGGTCGGTGGGGAAGACGATGATGCCCAGCGCGACGCGCAGCAGGATGTCGGCGATGTTGTCCAGGTCCGGCTCGGCCTGCTCGGCGCCGCACCGCCGCAGCGTGTGCGCGATGCCGTCGGCGAACTGGCGGATAGGGAACACCTGCGAGCGGGAAAACAGCCCGAACAGTTCGGGCTCGCTCTCGGCGATCCGCGAATACAGCGCGGAGTCCTTGACCAGTCGCACCCCCAGCGCGAAGGCCTCGATCACCGCCTGCTGGGGATCGCATCCGGCGGTCGCCTGGTCCAGGGTGCTGAAGAAGAGCTCGGCCTCGCGGCGCACCACCTGGCCGAACAGGTTCTCCTTGGTGGGAAACCGCCGGTAGATGGTGCTGCGGCTGACCCCGGCCCGGGCGGCGACGTCGTCGATGTTGGCGCGCCGCACGCCGTAGGTCTCGAACACGCCGCGCGCGGTGTCCAGGATGAGGCGGTCCAGATCGGTGCGCTCGCCCGCAGCGGCGTCCGCGCGGTGGCTCTGCATGGCTCACACCCCCACGGCGGTCTGGACGAACCGATGTTATCGTGAAACAAAGATACTAATTTGTTTCTCTGGTTCATCGTTAGGTTTTGTCGTATCGGCCGAGGAGGTTGGGTGACTGCGCAGCGGGCGGCATGGGATTTCGACAACGGCGTGCGCGAGGCGGTGCCGATGCCCACCGACGGGCCGGACTGGTCGGCCCGTGACGCCGCCGACGCGCCGCGGCTGGGACCCGATTCGTTGATCTGGAAGTTCTACGGCGACAACCGGACCCAGCTGTTCGGATTCCAGCGCACCGCCGGCGTGGAGAACTGCATCGAGCAGCTCGCCCAGGGCGTGCTGGACCACTCGGTGATCTTCAGCGACACGCTCGGCCGGGCCAAGCGGACCGCGCCTCCGCTGATGAACACCGTCTACTCCGACGATCCCCAGGAATGGGGCCGCAAGGTCCGCGACTTCCACAAGACCATCAAGGGCACCATCAGCGACGGGTCCAGGTATCACGCGCTGAACCCGGAGCTGTTCTACTGGGCGCACGCCAGCTTCGTCGACCAGGTCATCTACAACACCGACACCTTCATCCGCCGGCTGACCCGGGCCGAGAAGGAGCAGATCTTCAACGAGGGCAAGGTCTGGTACAGCCTCTACGGCGTCAGCGACCGCGGGCAACCGCAGACCTACGACGACTTCCTGGCCTACTGGGACGAGATGCTCGACCGGTTCGTGCCGCACAAGACCGTGCTGTACGGCACCGGCTACCTCCGCAAGGGCATACCGGGTCCGCGCTGGATGCCGCGGCCCGTCTGGAAAATCGTTTCGGCGCCGCTGAACGCCTATGCCCGCCTGGTGGTGGTCGGAACCCTGCCGCCGCAGATGCGCGAGGTGTGCCAGCTGCGCTGGGATGCCAAGAAGGAGCAGCGGTTTCAGCGTTTCGCCGCGCTGATGCGGGCGCTCAATCCGCTGATCAACCGGCTGCCGGTGCGGGTGCTCTACACGCCGTGGGCGGCGCAGGCGTGGAGCCGGGCCGGCGTCGACCCGCGCCGGCTGCACAACCGCGCCGCCGCCTGAGACCGGGCCGCGAGGGCGTGCGGCCCGCGGACACTATCGGAGCGGCCGCCGTGCGGGCAGGATTCGTGGTTAGCCCGCTTCGCATTGGGGCATCCGCAACGTCGGTCGAGTAGGGGTCGAACCGGCGCACTCAGAGCGAAGGAGAACCGCGATGCAGATGACGGGGAACACCGTGTTGGTCACCGGCGGCGGCACCGGAATCGGCCGCGGCCTGGCCGAAGCGTTCCACCGGCTGGGCAACCGGGTGATCATCGCCGCCCGGCGCGGCGAGCAACTGCGGGCGGTCGCCGAGGCGAACCCGGGCATCCAGACCCTGTCGCTCGATCTGGGGGATCCCGCGGACATCCGGCGATTCGCCACCGAGGTCACCGACCACTACCCGGACCTCAACGTGGTGGTCAACAACGCCGGCATGCAACGGGTGGAGGACCTCATCAGCGGCAATGCCGGTCTGGCCGAGCAGACCGTGGCGGTGAACCTGCTGGGCCCGATCCGGCTCATCGCGACGCTGTTGCCGGCGCTGCTGCGCCGACCGCACGCCGCGATCCTCAACGTCACCTCCGGGCTGGCGTTCATGCCCAGCGCGCTGACCCCGACCTACTGCGCCAGCAAGGCGGCGCTGCACTCTTACACCCAATCGCTGCGCTTCCAGCTGCGCGCCACCCCGGTTCAGGTGATCGAGATCATCCCGCCCCAGGTGCAGACCGCGCTGCAGGGCGAGCGCGGATTCGACCCCCGGGCGATGCCGCTGGACGAGTACATCACCGAGACCATGACGCTGCTGCAGACCCAACCCCAGGCCGACGAGATCGTCGTGGAGCGGGTCAAGGCCTTCCGCTTCGCCGAGCGGGACGGCACCTTCGACGACATCTACCCCGGTTTCAACGAGGCGATGACGGCCGCATCCGGCCGCTAGGCAACGCGGCGCCGCGTTGAACATCGCGTGCACACCAATGAAAATCCTTGTGAAATAACACAATAAAGCGCCTGCGCCGGCGGCGGGGATCCTTGGCGGACGGCCCGCCGATGGGACAGGATCGACGGCATGACCGGGATCGACTTCTCGTTGTTGGACGTGCCGCGAGCCGCACCGGTCGACGACCCCGAGGCCTATCTGCGCGCCGTGATCGCCTGGCACTTCGGGGCGGACACCGGTTCGCCGTTCTGGCTGCGGACCGCCCGGACGCTGACCTTCGACCCGTTGACCGACGTGCACACGTTCGACGACTTGCGCAGGTTTCCGAACCTGGTCAACGAACTGCGCAACGTCGCGGTGGGCGATCTCATCCCGCGCGGCTATCCGGCCCAGGACCGCCCGCTGATCTTCGAATCCGGCGGCACCACCGGCGCACCGAAACGCACCGTGCAGATGCCGGATTGGGTCGCCCAGGTCGTCGACTGGCAGACCGAGGACTTCGCGGCCGGCGGGTTTCGCCGCGGCGAAGGCTTCCTGTGCATGATGCCGAGCGGCCCGCACGGTGTCGGCTACTTCTCCCGGCTGGTGGCCCAGCGGCTCGGCGCGGTGTTCCACGCCGTCGACATCGACCCGCGCTGGGTGAAGAAGCTGGCCGCCCGCGACGCCGCCGCGGACGTGGCCGGCTATGTCGAGCACGTCGTCGAGCAGGCCGTGTTCGTGCTGCAGACCCAGGACGTGGCGAACCTGCACACCACCGGTCCGCTGCTGGCGGCGATGGCCCGCGACGACCGGGTGGTCGAGCTGGTCGACGCCAAGATCGGCTACCTGTTGCTCAGCGGCGCGCACGTCGACGCCGACACCCTCGACCTGCTGCGCGGCATCTTCCCGCGGACCACGATCACCATGGCCTTCGGCAGCACCATGGTGCTCTCGCAGGCGGTCACCCGCACCGACGGCGACACGTTCGTGTTCGACCCCCGCACCCCCTACGTCGTCTTCTGGGTGGTTGACCCCGACACCGGCGAACGGGTGCGCTACGGGCAGCCCGGCCAGGTGGTGATGCACCACCTCAGCAGGACCATGTTCATCCCGAACAACCTGGAGCGCGACCTGGCCGTCCGCAGGCCCGGCCCGGCGGGTGAGCTCAGCGACTCGCTCAGCGAGGTGCGGCCGGTGCAAAGCTTCGAGGGTGAGACCGTCATCGAGGGCGTGTACTGAGCGTGACGGGTGAAAACACTTGCAGCGCAGTCGATCTGCTGTATCTTGATGCGCTCGGACCCGACGGCGACTACCGGACCCGCAACACCGAAACCGTCACCACCACCGCCGGGGTGGCCGTCGCGCGACTGAGTCTCGTTCCGCCGCTGTATGTTTCGCGCACGCTCGGTGCGCAACGCAAGGCCGCGCCGCTGCCGCCCGCCGACCGGCGGGCGGCGCTGTCGCGGGCCGCCGAGGTGTTCACCGACGGGGTGATCGCCGGACTCGATTTCGAGGCGTACGCCGGTTTGGCCGCCCGGATTTCGGGGCTGCCCGTGGCGATCACCCGCGCCGCGGCGCGCGGCGTGGCCGACGGCCTGGCCCGCGCGTTCGACGCGGTGGCCTCGGCGCGGCCGGCTGGGGCGGTGCCGGACTGGCGCGAGCCGCGCGTCCGTGCGTGCGGCGCGCTGTGGGTGCGGCGCGGCGAGGTGTTCGCCGTGCATGCCGCCGGAAACGGGCCCGGGGTGCACGGGCTGTGGCCGCAGGCGCTGGCGCTGGGCTACCGGCTGGCGGTGCGCCCCTCGCGGCGCGAGCCGCTGACCGGGCACCGGCTGGTGACGGCGTTGCGGCAGGCGGGATTTCGCCCGCAAGACGCCGTTTACCTGCCCACCGACCACGCCGGGGCCGACGAGATCATCGCCTCGGCCGACCTGGCCATGGTGTACGGCGGGCAACGCGTAGTAGACAAGTACGCCGCCGATCCGGCGGTGATCGTGAACGGCCCCGGCCGCAGCAAGATCGTCATCACCGCCGAGCAGGACTGGCGGGAGTGCCTCGACGTCGTCGTCGACTCGGTCGCCCGCCACGGCGGGATGGCGTGCGTCAACGCCACCGCGGTGCTCTACGAGGGTGATCCGGCGCCGCTGGCCGCGGCCGTCGCGGAGCGGCTCGCCGTGATCGAGCCGCTGCCCGCCGACGACGAGCGGGCGATGCTGCCGACCCTGCCGCTGCCGCGGGCGCGCACCCTGGCGAACTACCTGGCGGCCAAGGCCGCCGGGGCGACGCCGCTGCTGGGGGCCGACCAGGTGGTCGCCGACCTCGGCGGCGGGCAGGCCGCGCTGCGCCCGGCCGTACACGTGCTGACCGAGCCGGACCCGGAACTGCTCAACCTCGAGCTGCCCTTCCCGTGCGTGTGGGTGACGGGCTGGTCGCGCGAGGGCGGGCGGGCCGCGGCGCTCGCGCCGCTGCGGCGCTCACTGGTGGTCACCGCGATCACCGGCGACGACACACTGATCGACGCCCTGGTCGCCGAGCCGACCATCGGCAGCGTCTACCGCGGGCGCCCGACGTGGTCGACCGCCCCGGGCCTCCCGCACGACGGATATCTGGCCGACGCGCTGATGCGCACCAAGGGGTTCATCGGGGACTAGCGGCCCGCGGTGCGCTCACTCCCCGAAATTGCCGTGCCCGGAGGCGACCGACGCCGCGCCGGGACCGCCGAGGCCGAGGTGGCTGGAGGCGAAGGAGACGCCCTTGTCGATCATGGCGCCGTCGTCGGCGTAGGTGTCGTGGGCGGCGAAGTTCATGCCGTCCGAGCACACCGGGTCCTCGGTGGCGCACACCTTGAGGGTCTTGTCCTGGAAGAGCGGACCGATGACCACGGGCGGTTCGCCGAGGAAGTTCATCGCGCGCACGTTGGGCATGCCGAACAGCACGACCGAGGAGACGTGGTTGGCGACGTCCGGGGTGAGGGGTTTGGGCACGGTGGCCGGGTCGATGCCGTCGGGCACGGCCGGCGAGGTGATGAAGCCCATCACGGCCGCGCCCTGCGAGTAGCCGCCGAGCACCATCTTGGTGTTGGGGCAGTCGTGGGCCATCGAGACGACGTGTGCGCCGGCGTCCCGGATGCCGTCGATGCCTGTGTCCCACTGATCGGTGGCCGGGTAGTTGACCGGGTAGACGTCGAAGGAGCGGCCCCCCACGCGTTGGTGCAGGGCGTCTACGAAGGCCTGTCCGGTGGGGCCGACGCCGGGGGCTTCACCGGTGCCCCGCGCGAAGACCACTTGCACGTCCGGACATTGGGCCGCAGCGGTGGGGATGACCGAACCGGACACCGCCGACGCGGCCACACCCGAGGCTGCCATAACTAGTGCTGAACCGAGAGAACGAATGACATGGCGTGCCAACATGTCGCCATTGTGCCCAGCCGACACGCCGCTTAAACCCAGGAAACGCTGAAATTACCGTGTTCTCATAAATGCGCCGCCGCCCGGGCGGGCGGCTGAGATCGGTTGCGCGCGGCGCGCATCCGGCGGATGTGCCCATCCCCGGGCGCGGGTGCGCCGCACCGGCATTCGGCGAACATCCGGGCCGGGGCACGACGGCCGGCCGGGATGTGGTCTGCTACTTGTGGTTCAGGCGGCTCGAACGAATGCGGCGGCGAAGGTGAACGCAATAGCGCAGGCCCTCGACAAGGTCCTCAACACGGTGGCCGACCGGGTGGCCAACCCGGCGCGGGTGTCGGACCCGGACCGGTTGCGCGGCGCCGTCGGCGGCAGGACGGTCCTGGTGACCGGCGCCTCCTACGGCATCGGCGAGGCGACCGCGCGCCGCCTGGCCGCCGCCGGCGCGACGGTGTTGGTGGTCGCCCGCTCCGAGGAGCGGCTCGGCGAGCTGACGGCGGCGATCAACGCCGGCGGCGGGCGGGCGGTCGCCTACCCGACCGACCTCACCGACGAATCCGCGGTGAGCGCCCTGACCAAACAGATCACCGAGGAGCACGGCCCGCTCGACGTCGTGGTGAGCAACGCCGGCAAGTCGCTGCGCCGCTCGCTGCATCACCAGTACGACCGGCCGCACGACTTCCAGCGCACCATCGACGTCAACTACCTGGGGCCGGTCCGGTTGCTGCTCGGGCTGTTACCGGCCATGCGCGACAACGGCCGCGGGCACGTCGTGAACGTGTCCAGCGTCGGGGTGCGGGTGGTGCCGGGTCCGCAGTGGGGCGCCTACCAGGCGTCCAAGGGAGCCTTCGACCGGTGGCTGCGCAGCGTGGCCCCCGAATTGCACGCCGACGGCGTGCACGTCAGCACGGTCTACTTCGCGTTGGTCCGGACCCGGATGATCGCGCCCACACCGGTTTTGGGCCGGCTGCCCGGCCTGTCGCCGGACCAGGCGGCCGACGTCATCGCCAAGGCCGTCATCGAGCGGCCGCGCACCCTCGAGCCGCCCTGGGTGCTGCCGGCCGAGCTGGCCTCGGTGCTGCTGGCCGGCCCGGCGGACCGCGCCGCACGGCTGTGGCATCGCCGGTTCTTCACCGACGCCGAGGAGGCCGGCCGTGAGCGCTGAACGGGTGGCGCCCACCGCCGCCCGGGCGCTGGTGCGCTCCGGTCTGCTCAACCCACCCTCGCCGCGGGCGGTTCTGCGGCTGCTTCGCGAGGCGAGCCGCGGCGGCACCAACCCCTACACGCTGTTGGCGGTCACCGCGGCCCGCTGGCCGGGCCGCACCGCGATCATCGACGACGACGGCGCGCTGTCCTACCGCGAGCTGCAGCGCGCCACCGAATCGCTGGCGCGGCGGTTGACCCGCGACGGCGTCGCGCCCGGCCGGGCGGTCGGGGTCATGTGCCGCAACGGACGCGGTTTTGTCACAGCGGTTTTCGCGGTTACCCTGCTCGGCGCCGACGTCGTCCCGATCAGCACCGAGTTCCGCAGTGACGCGCTGGCGGCCGCGCTGCGCGCCCACCACATCTCGACGGTGGTGGCCGACAACGAATTCGCCGAGCGGATCGCGGCCGCCGACGACGCCGTCGCCGTCATCGACCCGGCCACCGCCGGCGCCGAGGAGAGCGGCGGGCGACCGGCCGTCGCCGCGCCCGGCCGCATCGTGCTGCTGACCTCGGGGACCACCGGGAAACCCAAGGGGGTGCCGCGCGCCCCGCGGCTGCGCTCCGCGGTGGGGGTGTGGGTTACCATCCTGGACCGCACCCGGCTGCGCACCGGATCGCGAATCTCGGTGGCAATGCCGATGTTTCACGGGTTGGGCCTGGGCATGCTGATGCTCACCATCGCCCTGGGCGGCACGGTGCTGACCCATCGCCATTTCGACGCCGAAGCCGCGCTGGCCCAGGCCTCGCTGCACCGGGCCGACGCCTTCACCGCAGTTCCGGTGGTGCTGGCCCGCATCCTCGAGCTGCCGCCGCGGGTGCGGGCGCGAAATCCGTTGCCGCAGTTGCGTGTCGTGATGTCCAGCGGCGACCGACTCGATCCCACGCTGGGACAGCGGTTCATGGACACCTACGGCGACATCCTCTACAACGGCTACGGCTCCACCGAGGTGGGCATCGGGGCGCTGGCGACACCGGCGGACCTGCGCGACGCCCCGGAAACCGTCGGGAAACCCGTCGCCGGCTGCCCGGTGCGGATCCTGGACCGCAACAACCGGCCGGTCGGCCCGCGGGTGACCGGGCGCATCTTCGTCGGCGGCGAGCTGGCCGGCACCCGCTACACCGACGGCGGCAAGAAGACCGTCGTCGACGGCATGACCAGCACCGGCGACATGGGCTACCTGGACAACGCCGGCCGACTGTTCATCGTCGGCCGGGAGGACGACATGATCATCTCCGGCGGGGAGAACGTCTACCCGCGCGCGGTGGAGAACGCGCTCGCCGCGCACCCCGCCGTCGCCGACAACGCGGTGATCGGCGTTCCCGACGAGCGGTTCGGCCACCGCCTGGCGGCGTTCGTGGTGCTGCACCCCGGCAGCGGCGTCGACGCGGCGCAGCTGCGCGACTACCTCAAGGACCGGGTCTCGCGGTTCGAGCAGCCGCGCGACATCAACATTGTGGCGAGCATTCCGCGCAACCCGACCGGCAAGGTGCTGCGCAAGGAACTGCCCGGTTAGGAACCGTTAGGCGTCCTGCTGGCCGGGCTCGAGGGCGGCGACCTGTTTGGCCAGCCAGTTGGGGGCCAGCGCCGAGATCGCGGTGGCGCCCGCGGTGGAACCCAGCACCCCGGTCCAGGCGACCGGCCCCAACGGCGTGCAGCCGAAGAACTGGCTGAGCACCGGGGTCTGCACGATGCCGACCAACACCCCCGCGCTGCCCAGCGCGGTCGCCACCACCAGCGGGCTGTGCCGGCGGGTCAGCAGCGTCTGCGCCAGCTGGGTGGTCACCAGCGCGGTCAAACCCATTGTCGCCGTGCGGCGTTCGGTGCCCGGGGTCCACCGGCCGATGGCCCAGGCCGCGGTCGCCCCGGCCGCGGTGACCGCGCCGCGGGTGACGATCTGGCGCATCAGCGGGGCGTCCAGCGAGGGGGTGGGTCCGGTCAGCACCGCGCGGCGGTGCTCGCGCCGGGCGGCCTCGGCGTCCGCGGCGGAGGGGTACTCGGCTTCGTCGGGTTCGACGTACTGCGAGGTGACCGCGACCGCCAGCGCGGGGAACATGTCGGTGAGCAGGTTGACCAGCAGCAGCTGCCGGGTGCCCACCGGGGCCCGGCCGGCGCCGAAGGCGGTCCCGATGATGGTGAACAGCACCTCGCCCACGTTGCCGCCGACCAGGATCGTGACGGCGTCGCGCACCCCGGCCCACATGCTGCGGCCCTCGACCAGGGCGTCCAGCAGCACGCTCAGGTCCTGGTCGGTCAGCACGATATCGGCCGCGCCGCGGGCGGCCGACGAACCGCGCCCGCTCACCCCGATGCCGACGTCGGCCATCCGGATCGCCGCGGCGTCGTTGGCGCCGTCGCCGACCATCGCGGTCACCCGTCCGCAGCGCTGCAGGGCGGCCACGATCTGCACCTTCTGCTCCGGGCTGACGCGGGCGAACACCTGCACGTCGGCGACCAGTTTGGCGCACGCGTCCTCGTCCAGGCCGGCCAGCTCGGCGCCGGTGACCACCCGGGCGTCGGCCGGCAGGCCCAGCTGGCGGGCGATCGCCCGCGCGGTGATCGGGTGGTCGCCGGTGATCAGCACGACGTCGCGCTCGGCGTCCAGCAGCGCCTCGATCAGCGGGCGCGCCGACGCGCGGGCGGTGTCGGCCAGACCGACGTAGCCGAGCAGTTCCAGGTTGTGCGCGGCGGCGTCCACCGCGTCGGCGTCGGTGTCGTCGTCGTCGGTGTCGTGCTTCCAGCCCCGCTGCGCCACCGCGAGCACCCGCAAGCCCTGTTCGGCCAGGCCGCGCACCACCGCCTCGGCCCGCTGCTGGTCGGCCTCCGGGTCGGCGAACCGGCAGCGCGGCAGGATCACCTCGGGCGCCCCCTTGAGGATGAGCACCGGTGTGTCCGAGGGGTTCCCGTTGGCGTTGCCGACGGTGCCGATCGCGGCGGCGAAGCCGCGGCTGGACTCGAACGGCACCTCGGCGATCATCGACCAGTCCGAATCCCGTTGCCCGTTCAGCGAACTCGCGGCGGTCAGGATCGCCTCGTCGGTGGCGTGCGCATGCCCCTGCCCCTCCTGCGGCCGGGCGGACGCCCGCGCGGCGGCCCGCACCAGCTCCGCCGACTGCGGGGCGGTCAGCTCCGGGAACGGGTCGTGCGGGTTGACGTCGTCGGGCACCGCGCACACCACCCGCAGCCGGTTCTCGGTGAGCGTGCCGGTCTTGTCGAAACAGATGGTGTCGACGCGGCCCAGCGCCTCGATGGTGCGGGGCGCGCGGACCAGGGCGCCGCGGGCGGTCAGCCGCTGCGCGGCCGACAGCTGGGACAGGGTGGCCACCAGCGGCAGCCCCTCGGGGACGGCGGCCACCGCGATCGCCACGCCGTCGGCCACCGCCTGGCGCAGCGACGCGCGGCGCAGCAGCGCCAGCGTCGACACCGCGGCACCGCCGGCCAGCGTCAGCGGCAGCACCTTGCTGGTGAGCTCGCGCAGCCGGGCCTGCACCCCGGCCGCGGTTTCCACGTCGGCGACGGCCGAGATGGCGCGGTGCGCGGCGGTCCCCACGCCGGTGGCCACCACGATCGCCCGGGCGTGCCCGGCCACGATGGTGCTGCCCTCGAACAGCATGCTGGCGCGGTCGGGGTCGTTGACGGCGACGGGCTCCACCTGCTTGTCCACCGGCAGCGACTCCCCGGTGAGCAGCGACTCGTCGACCTCGAGGTCTTCGGCCTCCAGCAGCCGGGCGTCGGCGGGCACCACTTCCGGTGCGGCCAGGTCGATGACGTCGCCGGGCCGCAGCGACTTGGCGGACACCGTCGCGGTGCGGGTGGCGTGCCGGGCGGCCTCCAGCCGGCGGCGGGTGGTCGCCACCGCCGGCACCACCACCCGGCGCACCATCTGGTCCTGCTCGGCGAACAGCTCGGCGGCCGCCGACTCGGCCCGAAGTCGTTGCGCCCCACCGGTTATCGCGTTGACGGTCATGACGCCGGCGACCAGCAGCGCGTCGATGTTGCTGCCGACGATCGCCGAGGCCGCCGCGCCGACGGCCAGGATGGGGGTCAGCGGATCGGCCAGCTCGGTGCGGGTGGCCGACGCCAGCCGCAGCACGTTCTGCAGCGGCGCCCGCAGCGGCGCCAGGGCCGGGCTGTAGGACAGGTCGTCGAGGCGGCGCCGCCACGACGGCTCGGTCTCCACAGCCAGCGGCCGCGCGCCGCCGGCCAGCCGGGAGTAGACGATCTCGGGATCCAGCGCGTGCCAGGCGGTCAGCGGTTGCGGAGTGGGATCGGGCAGCCGCAGCACCCGGGTGGCCGAGAAGGTTCCCGCCACCAGCGCGGTGGCCGCCGCGGCGTTGACCGGGTTGAGCCAGCGCCGGAAGCTCACCGGGCTGGCGCCCTTCTCCTGCTCACCGGTGACCAGCAGCAGCCCGGCCAGCGTGGTGCCGCCCTGGGCCAGGTGTACCGCCGACTCGCTGGCCGAGCGGGCCACCGGGATCGCCGACAGGATCCGCACCGCGTCGGCCAGGTCGGTGCCGGTGATGATGTCGGCGGTCCAGGCCGTGGCGGCGCGCGGATCATCAAGGGCCACACCGACATCCGCGATGGCCAGGGCGGCCAGGGTGTCGGTCGACGCGAAGTCGCGGTGCAGCGCGGTGATCAGCAGCACCGGCCCCCGGTCGGCGCGGAGCTCGCGGACCACGTTCAGCAGCGGGGTGCCGGGCGGATGCGTGGCGCCGACGCTGGCGGTGAGGTCCTCGGTGCCGGCGACGTGGCGCAGCACCACCCGGGCGCCGGTGCGGTGCGCGGTCTGGAACAGCGGAATCGCGTACGGGTCGACCTCCCAGCCCACGTCGACGCGGCCGACGCGGTCGCCGTCGACGATCAGGTCGGCGCTTTCCAGGCCCTGCGCGGGCATGGCCGAAGGTCCTTGGGACGGCACCCATCTCAGCCGGGCGCCGGTCGCGGGCAACTCGTCGGGGTCGGGCTCGGGGGCCTCCTCGCCGTGCAGCAGCGCGTCGGCGACCTCGTAGACCCGGTCGTCGTCCCAGCCGGGCGCCTCGCCGCGGACCCGCAGCACGGCGCGGTGGTCGCCGCGCAGCGCGGCGCCGTCGATGACCACCACCTTGACCCGGTCCAGGCGGCGCAGCGCGCCGGGGTCGAGCACCAGCTGCCCGGAGTTGGCCAGCCCGCGACCCAGCACCGCGGCAAACGCCTGGCGACCCATGTGCGCGGCCCGCGGCACCCCGGCCTCGATGGCCGCCGCCGCGTCCTCGGTGCCGCCGCCGGCCACCAGCGCGCTCACCGCGGCGATCAACGAGCCGTTGGCCGCGGAGTCGACGTAGCTTTCCACCGGCCCCGCCATCGAGCCCTTCGCCTTGTCCATCGCGGCGTCGATGGTCCCGCCGACCACGACGTGCGACGCCTCACCGGCGGCCGCGGCCGCCCAGCTGTGCCGGGGCACCTCGGACTTGGCCGACGAGATAACCGGCACCACCGGGGCCTGCGGCCGGTCCGGCGAGGCCAGCTGCGGCTCGCGGTCCCGCCACACCCGGCGGTGTGCCGCCGCCTCGGAAATCTGCAGGGTGCGCTGGGTCAGGTCGAGCAGCGGGGTGCCGAACGACTGGGTGAGGCCGTGCGCGGCGGCCGTCGTCGCGGCGAGCGCGATGTCGGTGCCCACCCGGCCCAGCCGCGCCTCCAGGATGGACACCATGCGCGGTTGGTGGTTGATCAGCGCGGCCGCGGCCCGGGTGGTTTGCGGCGCGGCGGGCAGCCGGGTCACCCAGCCGGTGACCGCCGCACCCATGGCCACCAGATCCAGCGCCGCCGCGGTGAGCGGCACCAGGATCGCCAGCGGGTTGCCCGGGTCGGCGAACGGCGCCGACGGCGGGGCCGCCTCCGCCTTGGACCAGCTGATGTCCGCGGCGACGGAGGCCACGGTCGAGCGCACCTCGTCCAGCACGGCGGCGTCGTCGGCGTCGTCGGCGAGTTCGACCACCAGCCGGCCCAGCGAGCCCTCGACGTGCGCCTTGGCCACCCCCGGGATCCTGCGCACCGGCTCCTCGACGGCCGGCGCGTACTCGTGCCAGCGGGGGAAGGGCAGCAGCGGGTCCAGGTCCAGGTGCACGCGCCGCCCGCTGTGCCAGCGCACCGGCGGCACGATCGCGGGCGCGCCGTCGGCCGAGCCGTCCAACCCGATGGCCCGGCCGGTGGTCTGCGCCATCGACTGGATCACCGGGCCGGCGAGCTCGGCCACCGGGCTGGCCAACGTCTGCAGGGCACCGGCGGCTCCCGCCGCGGTGGATACGCCGGCCCGCACCACCTGTGCGGCCCCACCAGCCACCCCAGCGACGACGCTGGAAACGCCGGGAATCTTCACTCGTCACCCTTCAATTACGTCTCCGCGGTCAATGATCCTGACCTGTGCAGGAGCTGTCCACACGTGGGTCGGGAAGGTGAACCGTGCGACGACGCCCCTGGCGACGCAGGTCGGGCTTTCCCGGCAAGCAGCTTCTTGGAGAAAGCGAGGAAAACCAATGAGGTGCAATCACGTCCTTGGACAGAGGTTACCGGGTTGACGACAACTCAAACGCGCCGAACGAAGCGGCCTCCGTCGCGGCGCCGGGCCGGCGGGCCGGGCGCTTCGGACGCCATCCGGCGGCCGGGCAGCGGCCAAGGGGCGCAAGCTTTTTCGCCGGTTTGTGCACCGGGGAGAATTGCGCGTCGAAGTCCGGGGAAACGTGAATGCGCGGTAGCCGTCGACCGGCTACCGGCGCCCTATTTAGGTCGAAGGACCGGCAAAGAATTGGCGGCTACAAAACCCGGTGGTTCGCCCTTCCCACGTGATATCCGGTGGGGAAGGATTTCTCGATGACCTGCAGCTGATGGTCCACCCGGGACTCGAGTTCGAGCACCACGCAGTCGTTGAGTGTCTTGGATTCCAGAACTATGTAGCGTTGGCCGCAATCCGTAATCGGATCACCAGAGTGCAAATTTTCGACGGGGACCAATTCCGGGTTTCCGTGTGCCTCCACCCACCACACGTTAGGTCAATTCGGTGGGGGAGGGAATAGCGTGTCAGCGCCCCTGTTTGAAGAACACGCTGATACGAGAGATCAGCCCGTCGCCGCCCCGCTCGAACAGGATGCACTCCGGCCACCGCCGGGTGGCGCCGTCGATGTCGAATGCCTCGGTCAATTCGACGTAGCAGCGCCCGCCGTCCACGTGTGACACCCGCTGCACCTCGAGCCGGTGGGCGGGCAACTCGGTGAGGACCCTGCGCAGGTAGTCCAGGTATTCGGCCTTGCCCTCGATGACGTCGCGGAACGGGCCCTCCCGGGTCAGCCCGTCGTCGGCGATGGTGTCGGCCAGGCCGTCCCAGTCGTGCGCGGCCAGGCACTGCAGGTAGCGCTCGACCACGCCGGTCCCGGCCGGATCGGGTGACTCCACGGACCTCACAGTAGGCCAGCCGAATAGGAAAAAATACTGCGGCAAAGCCGCGCGCGGAGCCGGCCGCGGCGGGAAACAATGGAGCGATGAGCCAACCGGACGCACCGCCGATGAGCTGGTGGGTGGTGGGCTCCGAGCACACGCTGAGCCAGCAGGTGCCGGCCCCGCCGGCCGCGGTCCGCGACTTCTACGTCGATTTGGACAACCTCAGGCTGGTCCACCCGCTGATCGTCGCGGTCCAGACGCTCTTTCGTGGGCAGACCCCGGACGGCTACCTGCACCGCTACCGGGTGACGGACCGGATCCCGTTGGGGCCCTTGGCCTTACGCATCAACTATCGGGCCCAGCTGCTGGTGCGCGCGGACGGGGTGGTGCTGACCGAGGCCGACCAGTCGCCGGGGGTGCGCCTGCGCGGCACGGTCAGCTTCGCGCCGGCGGCCGCCGGCACCCGCATCACCGAACGGATCCGGATCGCGGCGCCGCGACCACTGGCCCCGATGACCGTCCGGCAGGCCGTCAAGGCGCACACGGCGATGCTGGCCGGGATCCGGAGCCACTTCGCGAATCCGGTTGAGCGGTAGCGCAAGATGGATTCGTGCCACGCCCCGGCGTGGCCCGGGGGTCGCCAGCAGAGAGCAAGGAGCCGCAATGAAGTGTCGTGCCGCCGTGATCCGCGGGGTCGGCCGGGACTGGGAGATCGCCGAGATCGAGCTCGACCCGCCGCGCAGCGGTGAGGTGCTGGTGCGGATGGCCGTCGCCGGGATCTGCCACTCCGACGACCATCTGTTCACCGGTGACGTGGTGCCGACGCCCGAGGTGGTCGCCGCGAGCGGTCAGCCCGCGCCGGACTGGTTCCCGCTGCTCGGCGGTCACGAGGGCGCCGGTGTCGTCGCGGAAGTCGGGCCGAACGTGACGTCGGTGCGCCCGGGCGACCACGTGGCGCTGTCGTTCATCCCGGCGTGCGGCAGCTGCCGGTTCTGCGTGAACGGCCAAAGCTACATCTGCGACATCGGCGCCAGCCTATTCGTGCGCGAGATGCCCACCGACGGGACCTGCCGCCGCCATCTCGGTGCGGAAAACCTGTTGGCCTACGGGCAACTCGGCACCTTCGCTGAGTACGCGGTGCTCTCGGAACGGTCCGTCATCAAGATCGACGAGGCGATTCCGTTCCATGCCGCCTCCCTGGTGTCGTGCGGGGTCAGCACCGGATGGGGCTCGGCGACGGTGTCGGCGGGCACCGAACCGGGCGACACCGTGGTGGTGATCGGCGCCGGCGGTGTCGGGATGAACGCGTTGCAGGGCGCCCGCGCGGTGGGCGCGAAGTACGTCGTCGCGGTCGATCCCGTTGCGGCCAAACGGGATTCGGCCGAGATCTTCGGCGCCACGCACACCGCCGCGTCCGCGCGGGACGCCATACCGCTGGTCAGGGAGATCACCGCCGGCCTGATGGCCGACCGGGTGGTGGTCTGTCCCGGCGTGGTGCACGTGGACTTGATCCCGTTGGCGCTGGCGCTGCTGCGCAAGGGCGGGGTCTGCGTGCTGACCGGCATCACCCCGTTCACCGAGCCCCCGGTTCCGCTGGTGCTGCAGGAGATGACGCTGTCGGCCAAACAACTGCGGGGCGCCCTCTACGGCGGGATGAATCCGCGCACCAGCGTGCCGATGCTGTTGTCCCTGTATCAGGCGGGCGATTTGAAACTCGACGAGTTGGTCACCCGCCACTACCGGCTCGACGAGATCAACGAGGCATTCGCCGACCTGCGCGAGGGCCGCAACATCCGCGGCATCATCGACTTCGCCGGCCGGTAGCCGCTAACTCACGGCGCGATCCACTCCGAGGTCAGCGCGTACTCCGACAGATACTTCGTCGAACTCCATCCGCCGTCGACGACGATCGTCTGGCCGTTGATGAAACTTCCGCCCGGCGAGCACAGGAACGCGACGGTGGCGGCGATGTCGTCGACGCTGCCCAACCGTTGGTGCGGTGTCATCTCCGTGTTGATCTTGCGAAAGCGCGGGTCCTGCAACCGCTTTTCCACCATCGGGGTGACCGTCACCCCCGGCGCGACGGCATTGCAGCGGATGCCGGAGGCGCCGTATTGGCAGGCGATGTGGGTGGTCAGCGCGGTCAGCCCGCCCTTGGCCGCGGAGTAGGCGCCGCCGCGCAGGCCGCCGACGACGGCGAACGTCGATGTCACGTTGATGATCGCCGATCCGGGCGGCAGGTGGGGCAGCACCTCGCGCGCAAGCCGAAACGGTGCCCGCAGCATCAAATTCAGGAAGTAGTCCAGGGTGTCGTCGTCGGTTTCGTGCAGCGGTTTGGGGCTGCCCACGCCGGCGTTGTTGATCAGGAAGTTGATGTGGCCCCACCGCTGCAGGGCGCGGTCCACGATGCGCCGCGGCGCGTCGTCGTCGGTCAGGTCGACCGCGACGGTGGCGACCCGGTCGGGGTCGCCGATCGCGGTTTCCAACTCGGCCAACCGCTTTGGGTCGCGGCCGGTGCCGAGCACCGCCATGCCCGTCCCGGCCAGCCTGGTCGCGCAGCCCAACCCGATGCCGCTGCTTGCGCCCGTGACGATCGCGACCTGCATGTCAGCCATCCTTACTCAGCGCCGCGCGGATCCGATGCTTGAGCACCTTGCCGGCGTCGTTCTTCGGCAGGGCATCCCAGAGCACCACCTGTTCGGGCGCCTTGAACTTGGCCACCCCCTTGCTCACCAGCAGCGCCAGCAGGCTGGCCACGTCCGGGCTCGCCCCGGGGGTGGGAACGATGACCGCGCACGCCCGCTCGCCGGTGCGCTCGTCGGGCAGCCCGACGACCGCGATCTCGGCGATGCCGGGATGGTCGGCCAGCAGGTCCTCCACCTCCTTGGCGGAGATGTTCTCGCCGCTGCGGATGATGACGTCCTTGGCGCGGCCGGTCACGACCAGGTACCGGTCGGCGGAATCGGCTAACGCCCAGCGGCCCAGGTCGCCGGTGCGGAAAAACCCTGCGGCGTCGAAGGACTCGGCGTCGTCCTCCGGGTGGCGGTAGCCGCGCAGCATCTGCGGGCCGCGCACGCAGATCTCGCCGTCACCGGTGGGCGCCGCCGGGTGCGCGACGAGCTTGATCTCGGCGATGCCGGGCCGGCCGTCGGTGTCGGCGGCGTAGTCGGCCTCCTGCGGCCGGGGCGCCCCGACGGTGGCCACCGGCACCTCGGTGCAGCCGTACACCCGGGTGACGACCGCGCGGTCGAAATAGGCCGCGGCCGGCGGATCAGTGACGGCGACACCGAGGCGCCGCCGCAGATGAACACCTTCAGGTCGGGCAGGCGGGTGCCGGCGTTCGCGGCGGCCGAGAGCAGCTGCTGCAAAAACGGTGTGGCCCCGGCCATGTGGGTGCAGCGATGCGCGGTCATCAACGCCACCGCCCGCGCCGGGTCCCACCGGTCCATCAGCACCGCCGTGGTGCCCAGCAGCAGCGGGCATTCAAACGCGTAGATCGAGCCGCCGATATGGGCGAGCGGCGACGGCACCAGGAATGTGTCGCCGGGATCGATCGCCCAGTGGTCACGTATCTGGCAGATCAGCGCATGTATCGAATTATGGCTGTGCAGAACACCTTTCGGGCGGCTGGTGGTGCCGGAGGTATAGAGGATCATCCGCACCGCATCGGGATCCAGGGCCGGAAGACCCCCGGGCGGTCCGCCCAGCATGCAGCGGTACGGGGTGTGCCGACCGGTTCGTCCCGTTGCGGGGCCGCGCAGCACCACCACCTGCGGCGCCGCGCTCATCGCGGCCGTCACGCGGTCCAGCATCGCCGGGTAGTCGTGGCCGCCGTACCGGTGCGGGACGAAAACCATTGCAGCGCCGGCATCCTCGAGGATGAAACGCAGGTCGTGGTCGCGCAGTGACGGCAGGATCGGGTTCACCACCATGCCGGCCAGTGTCGCGGCCAGGTAGATGACCGCGGCCTCGTGCCAGTTCGGCAGC
Source organism: Mycobacterium sp. MAC_080597_8934 (assembly GCF_000523975.1). NCBI lineage: Bacteria > Bacillati > Actinomycetota > Actinomycetes > Mycobacteriales > Mycobacteriaceae > Mycobacterium > Mycobacterium sp. MAC_080597_8934. Next base: position 153,446 of record NZ_JAOS01000052.1, read on the forward strand.
ATGAACGACACCACGCTGCCGGCCGGGATACGGGCCAGCAGGGCGGCGGCCAGCTCGCCGGCCTGGGCGTACAGGGTGGCGCAGTTCAGCCGAACCTCATTGTCCACCAACGCTATCCGCTCCGGCGTACGTTGCGCCGCAGCGCGCGCCGCGTCGGCCAGCGTGCTGCGCACCCACCAGCCGCGCCGGTAGGCCAGCGATGTTTGCGCGGTGTCCGGGGCGGCGCGGGCGGTCATCTCAACCGGCCTGACCGGTGACGCGGCGCATCGTCATCGCGTACCGGAAGTTCGGGGACAGGTGGGTGTTGATCGTCACCTGGGCCACCTCGCCGTCGGAGGTGGTGTAGGTGCGCCGCATCTGCAGCGCGGCCGTCCCCGCCTCGGCGCCCAGACCGTCGGCGAGTTCCGGCGACAGCAGCACCGCGGCGATCTCCTGGTGCAGCTGGGCGACGCTCACACCGAACAGGTCCTCGATCAACGGAAAGATCGGCCCGGCATGCCGTTGCAGCAGCCGGCCGACCGCGGCGAAGCTGCGGTTGATGTAGTACTCGGTGCGGCAGATCGGCACCGAGGCGCCGTCGGCCTGCCGGTAGCCGCGCACCGACAGCCACTGGGTGCCGGCCTCGAGCCCGGTCCGGGCGGCCAGCTCGTCGTCGATCGTCACCATCGCGTTGGATTCGATGGTCAGCTGCGCGCCGGCCGCGAACGCGAGCAGGTCGTCGATCGACATCGCGTCCTGGGCATAGGAACTCGACGCTGGGCGGGGAACCACCCGGGTGCCCGCCCGCGGCCGGGACGCGACCAGGTTGTCCTCGCGCAGCCGGCGCAGGGCTTCGCGGATGGTGTAGCGGCTCACCGCGAAGCGTTCGCACAGTTGGTGTTCGGTCGGCAACTGCGACCCCACCGGATAGACCCCGTCGACGATCTCCTTGCGCAGCGCTCGCGCGATCTGCAGATAGCGGTGGTCGCCGGAGATGGTCTGCGGCATCAGTGGCCGTCCCGGGTCGGCCGCACCGCCAGCACGCTGCCCTCGCCGTCGGCCGAGACGTACAGCGTCCCGTCGGCCGCGGCGGTGATCCCGGCGAACGGGCCCTGCGGCCCGGAGAACGGCGGCATGCCCTTGAGCGGCTTGGGGTTCACCCCCGGCGGGGGACCGACCGGCAGGCCGGACGCGATGGTTCGCCGCGTCTTGTCGGCCGGATCGAACGCGATCAGCTCCTTGGCGCCGGCGTCGACCACGTAGAGCACACCTCCGTGCAGCAGAATGCCTTGCGGGCGTTGCAGATCGGCCATCACGGTGTCGACCTTCGAGCCGTCCACCCGGACCACCCGCCCGGCTCCGGCCTCGGCCACCAGAGCCGCCCCGTCGCTGCCGATCGCGACACCGACCGGCTCGCGCAGCCCGGCCGCCAGCACCTCGACGGCACCCGAGCGCTGCAGCGACAGCACCCGGCCGGTGCCCAGCTCGGCGACCACCACGCCGGCCGGCCCCGGGGCGATGCCGTAGAGCTGGTCGAAACCGTCTGCCAGCACCTCGCTTTCGCTGGCCTGGGGCCGGTAACAGCTGATCTGCCCGCCGGACGTGGTGACGACGAACTCGCCCGGTCCGCTCGCCGCGACACCGCGCAGGAACCCGGGATAGCCGGGGCTGAACAGCATCCCCACGGTGTGCAGGGCGCCGTCGGGCAGTGCGGCGTAGAAGTAGGTGCCGTCGGCGACGTAGAGCCGCCCGTCGTGGCCGACCGCGAGGTCCAGCGGCCAGTTGAGCCCACCGGGCAGTACGGATCGCGTGGTGCCGTCCGGTGATATCTCGGTGATCTCGCCGGTGAAGTTGGAGACGAACAGCCGGTCGCCGACGAAGGTGCAGTTGTCCAGGCCGGGGTTCAGCTGGGCGAGCACCCGCTGCTCGCCGCTGCGCGGATCGATGCGCAGCACCTGCCCGCTGGCCACCTGCGTCGAGACGATGTGGCCGCGCGCGTCGAACTTCACCGAGTCGGGCACACCGAGACCCGTTGCGACGCACTGCGGTTCGCCGCCGTCGGGGTCGACGCGCCAGATCTCGTTGGCGCCCATCGCCGGGAAGTACAGCAGCCCGTCCGGGCCGACCTCCATCGCGTTGGGTGAGGGCACGTTGTCCAGCAGCACCCGGGGCGGCCCGCCGGCCAGGTCGAATTCCAGCAGCCGGCCGCCCTCCCGGCACTCGCCGATGAACAACCGGCCCCGATGGAAGGTGATGCCGTTGGCCGACGGCACGTCGTCGCGCAGCACCCGCGTCCGGCCGCCGGTGTCGCGCACGCTGACCCGCCCGTCCATCACCTCGGTCGCATACAGGTTGCCGGCGGCGTCGAACGCCACGTCGTCGGGCGCCACGATGTCGCCGCCCTTGGGGCTGGCGGTCTCCAGTTCCCCGGTGTGGTGATCCAGCGCGCTGATCTGGCTCCCGGTCACCTGGGCGATGTAGATCCGGCCGTCGGGACCGGTGCGCAGACCGTTGGCGCCGAACAGCCGGCTGGGCGCGGTGACCCGGTGGAGCCGCCAACCCGGCGCGACGTCGATGGCGGGCACCGGCGAACCGGGCGTCGCGTACCGCGAGGGCTGCGTGGAGATGGCCCGTGAAATGGACATGCGTGCCGGGATCCTTCCGTCCGCCGTTGGGCTGGACGCTATCAACTCGGTGTAGTCCAGACAATAGCGGCCACTGCACCGTAGGCGGGCCTTGACAGCCGCCTTCGCCGATCGGAATAGTGTTCTCCAAGGGACAGAATGCGATATTTTGTCCGGACAAAAATCGGGTGAACCCCGCCGCGGCCGGCCCGCCGGTGTCCGGGCAGCAGAAAGCAGGTCATGGACGATCTCCTCAGGCTCGAGGGCCGCGTGGTGGTGGTGTCCGGCGCCGGTGGCGGCGGCATCGGCACCACCGTCACGGCCATGGCCGCCCGGGCCGGGGCCACCGTGATCGCGGTGAGCCGGTCGAAGGAGAACCTCGACGAGCACGTCGCCCCGCTGGCCGCCCGGGGGCTGGCCGTCCTGCCCGTCGCCGCCGATGCCTCCACCGACGAGGGCATCGCCGCGGTGATCGACCAGGCGCGCCGGGCGGACGGGCAGCTGTACGGACTGGTCAACGTCGCCGGCGGTGCGGAACCGTCGACCTGGATGCCGTCGACCCGGGTGTCGCGCACCGACTGGCGCAAGATCTTCGCCGATAACCTCGAAACGGCGTTCTTCATGAGCCAGGCCGTCGCGGCCGAGCTCCTCGCACGGCGACTGCCCGGGTCGATCGTGTCGATCTCCTCGATCAGCGGCATGAACACGGCGCCGTTCCACATCGCCTACGGGACGGCCAAATCCGCCATCGCGGCGATGACCCGCACCATGGCGCTGGAGCTGGCGCAGTCCGCGATCCGGGTGAACGCCGTGGCGCCCGGCGTCACCGAGACGGCCGCTTCCCGCACCTACGTCGCCGACGACCCGGATCGGGATCGACGGGCGATCGCGATGGGCCGCCGCGGCCGGCCCGAGGAGCAGGCCGGCGCCATCCTGTTTCTGCTCTCCGAGCTGTCGAGCTACGTCACCGGCCAGACGCTGCTCGTCGACGGCGGGCTGGACCTGCGGTGGAGTCACCTCGGCGCCGACAACACGTCGCTGTTCCTGCATGACGAATCCTTCCGCGCAGCGATCAGGAGGATGTGATGACCGACGTTGCCAAGGACGCGAATTCCGCGGTGGCAGAAGAACTCTCCACGCCGATGACGATTGGGGTGGAGGCGTACATCAGCGAGGACTATGCCCGCGCCGAGCGCGACAAGCTGTGGCGCAAGGTCTGGCAGCAGGTCGGCCGCGTCGAGGAACTGCCCGAGGTGGGCAGCTATTTGACCTACGACATTCTGGACGACTCGATCATCGTGGTGCGCACCGGCGCGAACGAGTTTCGCGCCCACCACAACGTGTGCATGCACCGCGGCCGGCGGCTGATCGACACCCCCGAGGGCGCCAAGAACGCGCTCGGACGCACCCGCAAGTCGTTCGTCTGCGGCTTTCACGGCTGGACCTACGGCCTGGACGGCGCCTGCACACACATTCGCGAGCAACAGGATTGGCGGCGGGCCCTCACGCCCGACAACACCCATCTGCGGCCCGTGAGGGTCGACACCTGGGGCGGCTGGCTGTGGATCAACATGGACCCCGACTGCGAGCCGCTGGCCGACTACCTGTTCCCCGCCGCGAAGATTCTCGAGCCGTTCGGGCTGGAGAAAATGCGCTACAAGTGGCGCAAGTGGCTCTACTTCGACTGCAACTGGAAGGTCGCGCTGGAGGCGTTCAACGAGACCTACCACGTCTACACCACCCATCCCGAGTTCAACAAGTTCGGCGAGTTCAAGGGTTGGGCGAAAGCCCAAGGCAGGCATAGCAACATCGGCTACGACGCGCCCGAGGACATGGAGGCCACCAAGTCCAAGATCCGGCTGGGCATCGGCGCCGACCCGCGGGTGTCGACCGCCGAGATGCAGGTGTACACCATGGAGGAGACCAACGCCACCACCACCCAGACCCTGGTGAACGCCGCCAAGCGGTTGGTCGACGAGTTGCCCGAGGGCACCCCGGCCGACAAGGTCCTCGAGCACTGGCTGGCGTCGGCCCGCCGCGACGACGAGGCGCGCGGCGTGATCTGGCCGACCATCCCGCCCGACATCCTCGGGCAGGCCGGCACCGCGTGGCAGATCTTCCCCAACTTCCAGATCGGGCAGGGCCTGACCAGCGCGCTGTGCTACGGAGCGCGGCCGCACCCCAGCTACAACCCCGACAAGTGCATCTTCGAGGTCTCGGTGTTCGAGCTGTACCCCAAAGGCGAAGAGCCACAAACGGAATGGGAATACACCCCGGTCGGTGACCCGCGATGGCGTTCCGTGCTGCCGCAGGACTTCTCCAACATGGCCGCCGTGCAGCAGGGCATGAAGTCACTCGGCTTCCCGGGCACCAAGCCCAACCCCTACCGGGAGCGCAGCACGGTCAACCTGCACTACCAATTGTCGCGGTACATGGGTACCGGTGCGCCCCGGGAACTCTCAGACAAGGAGCACCCACTGGCATGACCCCCGACGTGGACACGCAGCAGGACGGTTGCGGGCCGACCCAGACGCCCGACGACATCGACATCGACGCGCTGCGGCAGAAATACGCCCACGAGCGCGAAAAACGGCTGCGCAAAGAGGGTTCCAAGCAGTACATCGAATTGGAGGACGACTTCAGCGGCTACTACGAGGTCGACCCGTACACGCCGGTGACGCCGCGCGAGCCCATCCGCGAGGACATCGACGTCGCCGTTCTCGGCGGCGGGTTCGCGGGCCTGCTGTCGGCGGCCCACCTGAAGAAGGCGGGCGTCGACGACGTGCGCATCATCGAACTCGGCGGCGACTTCGGCGGCGTCTGGTACTGGAACCGGTACCCGGGAATCCAGTGCGACAACGAATCCTATTGCTACATACCGCTTCTGGAAGAGCTCGACTTCATGCCGTCGAAGAAGTTCGCCGACGGCGCCGAGATCTACCAGCACTGCCGCAACATCGGCAAGCACTTCGGCCTGTACGACTCGGCGATCTTCTCCACCCAGGTGCACGACCTGCGCTGGGACGAGCAGATCAAGCGCTGGCGGGTCAGCACCAACCGCGGCGACGACATCCGCGCCCGGTTCGTGGTGCTGGCGTCGGGCCCGTTCCACCGGCCGAAGCTGCCCGGCATCCCCGGCATCAAAACCTTCGGCGGGCACAGCTTCCACTCGTCGCGGTGGGACTACGACTACACCGGGGGCGACTCGGGCGGCAACCTGCACAAACTGGCCGACAAGCGCGTCGGCGTCGTCGGCACCGGCGCCACGGGTATCCAGATCGTGCCGTTCCTGGCGCGCTATGCCCAGCACCTCTACGTGTTTCAGCGCACCCCCTCCACCGTCGACGCGCGCAACAACACCCCCACCGACCCGGAATGGGTCAAGACGCTGCGACCCGGCTGGCAACGGGAGCGGCAACGCAACTTCCACGCCTGGACATTCGAGGGCATGGCGCCGGGACAGCCGGACCTGGTGTGCGACTTCTGGACCGAGCTGGGGCGCAACACCGCGGCCCGGGTGCTCGCCCTGGACGACCCCGCATCCCTGACGCCCGAGCAGTTCATGGCGATCCGGGAGGAGGAGGACTACAAGATCATGGAGCGGCTGCGCCGCCGCATCGACACGCTGATCGACGACCCGGCGACCGCCGAAGCGCTCAAGCCCTACTACCGATTCCTGTGTAAGCGGCCCTGCTCCAACGACGACTACCTGCCCAGCTTCAACCGCCCGAACGTGACCCTGGTCGACGTGTCGGCGAGCAAGGGCGTCGAGCGGGCCACCGAAAAGGGTTTGGTGGCAAACGGTGTCGAGTACGAGCTGGACTGCATCATCTACGCCAGCGGCTTCGAGATCACCACCGAGATCAGCCGGCGCTACTCGATCGAGACGATCGCCGGACGCGACGGGCTGTCGCTGTTCGACTACTGGCGCGACGGCTACAAGACGCTGCACGGGATGACCAGCCGCGGGTTTCCGAACCAGTTCTACACCGGCTTCACCCAGGTCGGCATCTCGGCCAACATCGCTGCCAACTACGAACTCCAGGGCGAGCACATCGCCTACATCATCGCCGAGGCGCTGAAACGCGGGGCGGCCACGGTGGAGCCCAGCGACGAGGCGCAGCAACAGTGGTGCACCACGATCCGCGAAACCGCGGTCGACAACTCGGCTTTCGACGCGCAGTGCACGCCCGGCTATTACAACAACGAAGGCGGCGGCGGGGGCGAGGGGATCCGGTCTCACCTGGGTGAACCGTACGGTCCCGGCTTCTACGCCTTCGAGGACCTGCTGCGGGCCTGGCGCGACAAGGGTGATCTCGAAGGGCTGGTGCTCGGCAGTTGAGCGAAACCCTCGCGCCCCCACTGCGATTCGACGACCGCGTGGCCGTGGTGACCGGAGCCGGCCGCGGGCTGGGCCGCGCCTACGCTCACCTGCTCGCCGCGCGCGGCGCCAAGGTGGTGGTCAACGACGTCGGCGGAGCCCTGGACGGCGCGGGGGTCGACACCGGTCCCGCCGCGCAGGTGGTCGACGAGATCACCGCGGCCGGCGGAGACGCGGTGGCGTGCACCGAATCGGTCGCGACGCCGGAAGGCGGACGGGCGATCATCGAGACGGCGCTGGCGCACTACGGCCGCCTCGACGTGTTGGTGCACAACGCCGGCAACGTCCGTCGCGCCTCGCTCAAACAGATGAGCTACGAGGACTTCGACGCCGTGCTCGACGTGCATCTGCGCGGCGCGTTCCACGTGCTGCGTCCCGCGTTCCCGGTGATGTGCCGGGCGGGCTACGGCCGCATCGTGCTGACCTCGTCGATCGGCGGGTTGTACGGCAACCAGGGCGTGGCCAACTACGCGGCCGCCAAGGCCGGCGTGATCGGCCTGTCCAACGTCGCCGCGCTGGAGGGCGCCGCCGAGGGGGTGCGGTGCAATGTGATCGTGCCGGCCGCGCTGACCCGGATGGCCGACGGCATCGACACCTCCGCCTACCCGCCGATGGGCCCCGAGCTCGTCGCGCCCGTGGTGGGCTGGCTGGCGCACGAATCCTGTTCGGTCAGTGGCGAACTGTTCATCGCGCTGGCGGGCCGGGTGGCCCGGGCGGTCATCGCGGAAAGCCCCGGCGTGTGCCGGCCCGGGTGGACGGTCGAGGACGTCGGCGAGCACCTGGATGCGATCCGCTACGTCGAGGCGCCGCTGATCTTTCCGGTGGTCCCCGACGGGCACGCCGAGCACATCCGCTACAGCTTCGAGCTGGCGCACCGGGCCAACGAGCAGGGGGCGCTGCATGGCTAACGGTCGGCCGCGCCGAGCGTGGGCCCTGTGCACGCCATCGCAAGGCTTTTCGTGCATAACCCCCACGCTCGGCGAGGCCGCACGGCGGCGGGCGCGGCATGGCTAGCCCCAGCGGCCCGATGGCCGGGGTGCGGGTGATCGACCTGACCGCGATGGTGATGGGGCCGTACTGCACGCAGATCATGGCCGACATGGGCGCCGACGTGATCAAAGTCGAACCGCCGCAGGGGGATAACACCCGCTACATCTCGGTGGGGCCGGCGCCCGGCATGAGCGGGGTGTTCGTCAACGTCAACCGGGGCAAGCGCAGCGTGGTGCTGGACCTGCAGACCGACGCCGGGGCACGCGCGCTGCGCGGCCTCGTCGAGACCGCCGACGTGTTCATCCACTCGATGCGCGCCAAGGCGATCGCCAAGCTCGGTTTCGGCTACGACGACGTCGCCGCGATCAACCCCGCCATCGTCTACACCAACTGCTACGGGTACGGCCGGCGCGGACCCGACCGCGACCGCCCCGCCTACGACGACACCATCCAGGCCGAATGCGGCCTGCCGGCGGTGCAGCAGCAGCTGACCGGCCAGGCCGACTACGTGGGCACCATCATGGCCGACAAGATCGCCGGCCTCACAGCGCTTTACGCGACGACGATGGCGTTGTTCCACCGCGAGCGCACCGGGCAGGGCCAGGAGGTGGAGGTCGCCATGTTCGAGACCATGGCCTCGTTCATGCTCGTCGAGCACGCCAACGGCGCCCTGTTCGACCCGCCGCTGGGGCCCGCGGTGTATCCGCGCACGGTGGCGCCGAACCGTCGCCCGTACCGCACCAGCGACGGCTACATCGCCGCGCTGATCTACAACGACAAGCACTGGAACGCCTTCATGAACGCCGTGCGGCCGCCGTGGGCCAGCGAGCTGTATGCGACGCTGGAACAGCGCGCCGCGCAGATCGACACCGTCTACGGTCTGGTGGCCGAGACCATGAAAGAGCGGTCCACCGCCGAGTGGCTGGCGCTGCTCGGCGAGCTGGAAATACCTGCCGCGCCGCTGAATTCGCCCGCCGCGCTGTTCGACGACCCGCACCTCAACGCCGTCGGGATGTTCCAGACCGTCGACACCCCGCACGGCCCGGTGCGCTTCCCCGGCGTGCCGACCTGGTTCTCGCAGACCCCGGGCCGGGTGGCCGGGCCGGCGCCCCAGCTGGGCGCCCACACCGACGAAGTGCTCGCCGAAATCGGCGCTCGCGAGGGAAAGGAACTGTAAATGGGTGTGCCGGTTTATCAGCGGATCCTCGATCTCTTCCAGGCCGAGGGGGTGAACACCCTGTTCGGCATCCCGGACCCCAACTTCGTGCACATGTTCTTAGAGGCCGAATCCCGGGGCTGGTCGGTGGTCTCGCCGCACCACGAGCTGAGCGCGGGATTCATGGCCGAGGCGGCGTCACGGATGACCGGAAAGCCCGGCCTGTGCATCGGGACGCTCGGTCCGGGCATGGCCAACATCGCCGGGGCCATCCAGTGCGCGCTGGTGGAAAACTCGCCGGTGATCTTTCTCGGCGGCCAGCGGGCCCGCGTCACCGAACGCCGGGTGCGCCGCGGGCGCATCCAATTCGTGCGCCAGGAGCCGCTTTTCGCGCCGTCGGTCAAATACAGCGCGTCCATCGAATACGCCGACCAGACCGACGAGATCATCCACGAGGCGCTGCGCCGGGCCATGTCCGGCACGCCCGGCCCGGCCTACATCGAATACCCCTCCCACGTGATCCTCTCCGAGCTCGACGTGCCGGACCCGCTGCCGCCGCACCGGTACCGGCTGGTCAACCAGACCGCCGGGGAGCGCGAGGTGGCCGAGGCGGTGCGGCTGATCCGCGCCGCCGAGAGCCCGATCCTGCTGGTCGGGCACGGGGTGCACACCTCGCGCACCGGCGCCGCGGTCCGGGAGCTGGCCGAGCTGATGGCCTGCCCGGTGATCCAGACCTCCGGCGGCACCTCCTTCATCGACGGTCTGCAGGACCGCACCTTCGCCTACGGGTTCTCCCCGGCCGCCGTGGAGGCGGTGGTGACCTCCGACCTGTGCCTGGCGTTGGGCACCGAGCTCGGCGAACCGAGCCACTACGGCCGCACCCGGCACTGGGCGCAGAACGACGCCACACGCAAATGGATTCTGGTGGAACAGGATCCGGCCGCCATCGGCGTCAACCGTCCCATCGACGTGCCGCTGGTCGGTGATCTGCGCGGGGTGGTGCCGCAGCTGGTGGCGGCGCTGCGGGACACCCCGCGAAAGCCCTCGCCGGATCTGGACCGCTGGATCGAGCAGGACGCGGCGGAGCTGGCGCAGCTCGCCGAGAACGCGCCGACGGGCCGCACCCCGATCCACCCGGCCCGGTTCGTCGTCGAGGCCACCCGGGCCTTTCCCGACGACGGCATCATGGTGCGCGACGGCGGCGCCACCGTCATCTTCGGCTGGACCTACTCGCAGGCCAAGCCGCGCGACGTGATCTGGAACCAGAACTTCGGCCACCTGGGCACCGGCCTGCCGTATGCGGTCGGGGCGTCCATCGCCGAGGGCGGCAAGCGGCCGGTGATGCTGTTGACCAGCGACTCGGCCTTCCTCTTCCACATCGCCGAGCTGGAAACCGCTGCGCGGCAAGGACTTCCACTGGTCTGCGTGGTCGGCGTCGACCACCAGTGGGGCCTCGAGGTGGGCGTCTACAAGCGCACCTTCTCTCAGCCGTCGCCGCAGCCCGGCGTGCACTGGAGCAAGGACGTGCGGCTGGACAAGGTCGCCGAGGGCTTCGGCTGCCACGGCGAGTACGTGGAGAAGGAGGACGAGATCGGCCCGGCGATCCAGCGGTCCTACGCCAGCGGCAAGCCCGCCGTCGTGCACGTCTGCATCGATCCGAAGGCCAATTCCGAGGAGATGCCCAAGTACGACGAATTCCGCACCTGGTATGCCGAGGGCACCCAGTAAGAGAAGGATGATCTGATGCGCGAATACCTGAAGTTCTACATCGACGGACAATGGGTCGACCCGGTGCGGCCCAACACGTTCGACGTGGAAAACCCGGCGACCGAACAGGTGTGCGGCAAGATCTCGCTGGGGTCGGCGGCCGACGTCGACGTCGCGGTCGGCGCCGCGCGCCGAGCCTTCGGCCGCTGGTCGCAGAGCAGCCGCGAAGACCGGCTGGACCTGTTGCAGGCCATCCTCGCCGAATACCAGAAGCGCGCCGACGATCTCGCCGCGGCGGTCACCGAGGAGATCGGCGCGCCGCCCGCGCTGGCGGCCGGCCCGCAGGTCTTTCTCGGCATCGGCCACCTGACCACGGCCATCGAGGTGTTGAAGAACTTCGCGTTCACCGAGCAACGCGGGGCGACGCTGATCGCCAGGGAACCCATCGGCGTCTGCGGCCTGATCACCCCGTGGAACTGGCCGATCAACCAGGTCGCGGTGAAGGTCTACCCGGCGCTGGCCACCGGCTGCACCGTGGTGCTGAAACCGTCCGAGGTGGCGCCGTTCTCGTCGTACATCTTCGCCGAGATCCTGGCCGCCGCGGGGGTGCCGGCCGGGGTGTTCAACCTGGTCAACGGCGACGGGCCGGGCGTGGGCGCGGCCCTGGCGAGCCATCCCGACATCGACCTGGTGTCGTTCACCGGGTCCACCCGCGCCGGGGTCGAGGTGGCCCGCAACGCCGCCCCGACGGTCAAGCGCGTCACCCAGGAACTCGGCGGAAAAAGCCCCAACATCGTCCTGGACGACGGCGGCTTCGCCGACGCGGTCCGGGCCGGGGTGGCCAACATGATGCCCAATTCGGGGCAGAGCTGTAACGCCCCGTCGCGCATGCTGGTGCCCGCGTCCCGGATGGCCGAGGCCATCTCCATCGCCCGTGAGGTCGCCGAACAGGTGCAGGTGGGCGACCCCGACGACGCGACGGCGATCGGTCCGGTGGCGTCGCGCGCGCAGTTCGAGAAGGTGCAGCGGCTGATCCAGCAGGGCATCGACGAGGGCGCGACGGTGGTGGCCGGCGGCCCGGGCCGGCCGGCGGGGCTCGACCGGGGCTACTACGTCAAGCCGACCGTCTTCGCCGACGTCACCAACGACATGACGATCGCCCGCGAGGAGATCTTCGGTCCGGTGCTGTGCATTCTTGGCTACGACGACCTCGACCACGCCGTCCGGCTCGCCAACGACACCGATTACGGCCTGGCCGGCTACGTTTCGGGCGCCGACCTGGACACGGCGCGCGAGGTGGCCGGCAAGATCCGGGCCGGATGGGTGACCATCAACCACGCCTTCGACCTGAACGCGCCGTTCGGCGGCTACAAACGCAGCGGCAACGGCCGCGAATGGAGCGACTTCGGCTTCCACGAGTACCTGGAAGTCAAAAGCATCCTCGGCTACGCGCCGGCCCAGGCCGACCGGTAGCTCCCGTCACGCCCAAATCAGGCCCCGCACAGCGCAAATCCGGTGCGTGTCCTTCCACGCGATCGCGCATACCCACCCTTAAGCTGGCTGCGATCAACAGGAGGGGCAGCGACGTATCGGCATCAACCATGGCGCCGGGCGAGATGGTAGTCACGGCGCGCTGACAGCAGACACCGAGCCGGGCGGGTCTCACCCCGCGCCGGCTCGTGGTACTCGGCCCCGGTGGGTCGCCCCGGTGCGCCGGGTGGGGCGGCTGGCGATCTGGGACCGACCGGAACGGCGCAGCGGAATCCCGGCGCTGGACGGGCTGCGCGCCATCGCGGTGGCACTGGTGCTCATCGGCCACGGCGGCATCCCCGGCGTCAGCGGCGGATTCATCGGCGTCGACGTCTTTTTCGTGCTCAGCGGGTTCCTGATCACCTCGCTGCTGCTCGACGAGCTGGGCCGCACCGGGCGTATCGAGCTGACCGGATTCTGGATCCGGCGCGCCCGACGGCTGCTTCCGGCGCTGGTGCTGATGGTGCTCACCGTGGCCGCCGCCCGCCAGCTGCTGCCCGAACGCTCGCTCACCGGGCTGCGCGACGACGCGATCGCGGCGTTCCTGTGGATGGCGAACTGGCGGTTCGTCGCCCAGAAAACGGACTACTTCACCCAGGGCGCGCCGCCGTCGCCGCTGCAGCACACCTGGTCGCTCGGGGTGGAGGAGCAGTACTACTTCGTCTGGCCGCTGCTGCTCATCGCGGTCGCGCTGGCGCTGGCCGCGCGCGCCCGGCGCCGCTGCACCCGCGCCACCGTCGGCGGGGTGCGGTTCAGCGCGTTCGTCATCGCCACCGTGGGCGCGCTGGCGTCCGCGGCGGTGGCCATCGCGATGGCCACCGACGGCACCCGCGACCGCATCTACTTCGGCACCGACACCCGGGCGCAGGCTTTGCTGGTCGGCGCGGCCGCGGCGGCGCTGCTGGTGTCCGACTGGCCGTCGATGAACCGCGGCTGGTGCATGCTGCGCACCCGGTGGGCGCGCCGCGTCGCCCGGATCCTGCCGGTGCTGGGATTGGCCGGGCTGGCGGCGGCGACCCACTGCGCCAGCGGCGCCAGCGGCGAATTCCGGCACGGCTTGCTGATCGGCGTCGCGATCGCGGCCGTGGCGGTGATCGCCCCCGTCGCGGTGGAGCAGCGCGGCGTGGTGGCGCGGGTGCTGGCGCTGCCGCCGCTGGTCTGGTTGGGCACCATCTCCTACGGCGTCTACCTGTGGCACTGGCCAATCTTCTTGGCGCTCAACGGGGAACGCACCGGGTGGGCCGGTATGCCGCTGTTCGCCGCGCGGTGCGCGGCGACGGTGGCGGTGGCCGCCGCGTCGTGGTGGCTACTCGAGCAGCCCATCCGGCGCTGGCGCCCGGCGCGGGTGCCGCTGTTGCCGCTGGCCGCGGCGACGGTGGCCAGCGCCGCCGCGGTCACGCTGCTGGTGGTGCCGGTGGGCACCGGGCCGGGCCTGCGTGAGGCGGGGCTGCCGCCCGGCGTCTCGGCGGTCGCGGCGGTGTCGCCGTCGCCGCCCGGAAATAGCCGGCCGCGAGATCCCAATCGCCCGTTCACCGTCTCGGTGTTCGGCGATTCGATCGGGTGGACGTGGATGCATTACCTGCCGCCGACGCCGGGGTTCGCCTTCCTCGACCACACCGTCATCGGATGCAGCCTGGTGCGCGGCACCCCGTACCGGTACATCGGCGAAACGCTGGAGCAGCGGCCGGAATGCGACGGCTGGCCCATCCGCTGGTCGAGGCAGGTCAGCCAGGACCAGCCCGACGTCGCGCTGCTGATCATCGGCCGCTGGGAAACGGTGGACCGGGTCAACGAGGGCCAATGGACCCACATCGGCGACCCCACCTTCGACGCGTACCTCAACGGTGAGCTGGAGCGGGCGCTGAACATCGTCGGCTCCACCGGCGTCCGGGTGGTGGTGGCCACCGTGCCGTACAGCCGCGGCGGCGAAAAACCGGACGGCCGTTTGTATCCCGAGGACCAGCCGGATCGGGTCAACCTGTGGAACACCATGCTGCGTAAGACCGTCGCGCACCATCCCAACGTGGCGATCCTCGACCTGAACAAGAAGCTGTGCCCGGACGGGGTTTACACCGCCAAGGTGGACGGCATCAAGGTACGCAGCGACGGTGTGCACCTCACCCCGGAAGGGGTGAAGTGGTTGACACCGTGGCTGGAGGAGTCGCTGAGGTGAGGCCCTAACCGCTTGTGCGGCAGCTGATTTCCATGCTGTCGCTGTCGCGGACCTGGAAGTTGAAGCTGACGTAGCCGTTGTCGGGGTTGCGCACCCGGTCGAGGTAGGGCTGGGTGTCGGCCGCGCTGGTGTTGTCGGCGACCACCAAAACCCCTGGGGACAGCCGCGGTTCGAGCAGCTCAAGCACCGGCAGATACAGGTCCTTCCAGCCGTCGAGCAGCACGAAGTCCACCGGGCCCGGCAGATCCGCCAGCGTGGTCAGCGCGTCACCCTGAAGGATCGTGATCACGTCGTCCAGTCCGGTCTCGGCGAACGTCTTCTTGGCCGCGGCGATCTTGGTCTCGCTCAGCTCGGTGGTCACCACCCGGCCGCTGCCGTTGTCGCGGACCGCGGCGGCCAGGTGCACGGCGGAGATGCCGAACGACATCCCGAACTCGACGACGGTGGCCGGGCGGGTGGCGCGCACCAGCGAATACAGCAGCCGGCCCGCTTCCGGCGTCACCGGGATGTAGAACTCGCTCATCGCGTCGGCCCGCTGCTGCGCCGTCATCGGCTGATCGAATGTGCCGCGCCGCTCGCGCAACAACGACATCTGGTTCTTCGACTCGGAATACATGCGGTCGAGCGCCGATGCGACCCGGGGATCCTGCAACGTTGTGGTCATGGTGCACGAGCCTAGGCGCGGAGTCTGAGTGCGGGCTGGGCGCCGCCGGTGGCCGTCAGGGATCCGTTAAGCGGTTTGACGAGCTCGCGGCCGCGGTGTCACTATGGTTTCCGCAAGCACCTCGGTAGGTGAGGCGTCTGCATGGATACAGGCCACTGACCCCGAACGTCGAGAGACGCCCCGGGTCAGGACAGCTCTTCCCGGACCCAAGGGTTGAGCCCAAGTGGCTTCCGGACCCCCGGATACGCCGTGCAGTGCCGAAGCTCCGACGAGAGGGGTGCGACCGGCGGCGTTCTCCGGGCCGGTCATCGAATCCTCTTTCGTTCAGGTGGATGTGGTGGCACCCGCGTGTGTCTTGGCCGTGAGGAGGTGAGGGCGAGATGAGTCCCGGCGATAGTCCCTATCCGAAATCCGTTTCGTCCCGATCCGGCTCCGGCGTCATGTCCACCGCCTGACCTTCACTGCTGGTCGCGCGGCTGACGCGTCGCTGTCGGTCGGGCCTCCGGCAGGAGAAGATCATGGCTTTTGTTGTGACGCACCGTTTTCCGATTGTTTCTCGTCGGCGTGGATGGTCGATGCTGCGCGCGGGCCGGTTGCTGGCCAACAAGTTTCACCAGCGGACCGCCATGACGCCGCAGGAGCGGGCCAACCTGTATGTCTCGCGGATGCCGATCGCGGTGATCACCGCGTCGCTGGGCGGGCACCCGTCGGGTTCCGCCGACCGGCACCGGTGACCGGTTGCCGATGCCCGCGGCGGCGGGGGCGCTAGCGCCGGTCCGTCGCCGCGGGCACGCGGCATGCCGTGCCCGCGTCCGCCTCACCCCGAGTGAGGACACGTCCGAGAGAGCGAGGCTTCCGATGACTTCGATGCACACCCGCGGCCGGCGCACCCCGGGCGCTGCCGTGCAGAGTTCGGCGGTGTCCGACGCCGCCCACGTCGGCGACATCGTCGGCGCGTTCGGCCGCATCCGGCGCGACGGCGGCGGCGCCGACGGGGCCGCGGGAGGGCGCTGGCGCCGGCTGCGGACGTTGGCGGTCATCACCGGTCCCGGACTGATCGTGATGGTCGGCGACAACGACGCCGGCGGGGTCGCGACCTACGCGCAGGCCGGCCAGAACTACGGCATGGGCCTGCTGTGGACGCTCGTCTTGCTGATCCCGGTGCTCTACGTGAACCAGGAAATGGTGCTGCGGCTGGGCGCGGTCGCCCGGGTGGGGCACGCGCGGTTGATCTTCGAGCGGTTCGGCAGGTTCTGGGGCGCCTTCAGCGTCGGTGATCTGCTGATCCTCAACGCGCTGACGATCGTCACCGAATTCATCGGTGTGGCACTGGCTCTCGGCTTCCTGGGTTGCCCGAAGATCGTCGCCGTCCCGGCCGCCGCGGCGCTGCTGTTCGCCGTCGTGGCCGGCGGCTCGTTCCGCCGCTGGGAGCGGTTGATGTTCCTGCTGATCGCGGTGAACGTGCTGATCTTCCCGATGGTCCTGTTGGTGCATCCGGCCCCGAAAGCGACTGTGGCCGGGTTGATCCCGCAGTTCCCGGGCGGGCTCAACTCGACCGTGCTGCTGCTGGTGGTCGCGATCGTGGGCACCACCGTCGCGCCGTGGCAGCTGTTCTTCCAGCAGTCCAACGTGGTCGACAAGCGCATCACCGCGCGCTGGATCCCGTACGGGCGAGCCGATTTGGTGATCGGGATCGTGGTGGTCATGGTCGGGGCGACGGCGCTGATGGCGGTGACGGCGTTCGGATTGGCCGGGACCGCCGCTGCCGGCCATTTCACCGACGCCGGGGCGGTGGCCGCCGGGCTGTCGGCGCACCTGGGCCGCACGGTCGGGGTGTTGTTCGCGATCATCCTGCTGGACGCCTCGCTGATCGGCGCCAACGCCGTCGGGCTCGCGACCTCCTACGCGGTCGGTGACGCCATGGGCAAGCGGCACTCGTTGCACTGGAAGATCACCGAGGCGCCGCTGTTCTACGGCGGCTACGCGGTGCTGCTCGCGGTGTCGGCCGCGGTCTCCTTCAGCCCGGACCACATCCTGGGCCTGGTGACCCAGGGCGTGCAGGCGCTGGCCGGCGTGCTGCTGCCCTCGGCGACCGTCTTCCTGGTGTTGCTGTGCAACGACCGGGCGGTGCTGGGGCCGTGGGTGAACACGGTGCGGCAGAACATCGCCGCGTGGACCATCGTGTGGTGCCTGGTGCTGTTGTCGCTGGCGCTGACGGCGACCACGTTCTTCCCCGATCTGTCCACCGGCACCATCGAAGCCGGGCTGGCGGCCGGTGCCGTGCTCGGCGTCGTCGCCGGTGCGGTGATGATCGTCGTGGGCCGGCGCCAGCGCGACCTCGCCGAGGCCGAGGCCATCGTGCGTACGCTGGGCGGCGGCCTGGATCCCGAGCAGGTCGACGAGCTCGACGACGCGTCGTCGCTGACCCGCGCCGAGCGGCGGGCCGTGCGGCGGCAGGACCGGGAGAACTGGCAAACCCCCAGCCTGGCCCTGCTCGACCGGCCGGCGATGTCGCCGATGCGCCGGGCGGGGCTGTTCACCCTGCGGGGCTACCTGGTGGTGGCCGTGGTGTTCGTCATCATCAAGCTCGTGCAGGCCGGCGTGGTCGGACCTGCCGCCTCACTGTGAATCACTGTGAATCAGTAGGCAGCAGAACGATTTTCCCGTGGGTGTGCCGCTGCTCGAGTTCGGCGAACGCGTCGGCGACCCGATCCAGCGGATAGGTCGCGGCGACGTCGAACTCGAGGGCGCCGGAGACGATCAGATCGGCCATCTCGGCCAGCACTTCCGGGGTCGACGCCTCGGCGCTGCCTTCGGTCTTGGCGCCCACTTCCGCGGCCTTCTCGAAGGAGATGATCGTGTCGATCCGCTCCGGTGGCACACCGAGGTCCACGGCGAGCTGCACGTACTGCGGGCCGAAAAGGTCGATGAACGCGTCGATTCCGTCCGGCGCCGCCTCGCGCAGCCGATCGGCCAGACCGTCCCCGTAGGCGATCGGGACGACACCGTGCGCGCGCAGCCAGTCCGCGTTGCCCGGGCCGGCGATGCCGAGCACCCGCGCCTTGCGCAGCACCAGCAGCTGCGTGACCAGGCTGCCCACCCCGCCCGCGGCCGCCGACACCGCGACCGTCTCACCCGGTTGCGGCGCCACCGCACGCACCGCGGCGTAGGCCGTCACACCCACCACATACAGCGAACCCGCCACCTCCCAACTCAGTTCGGGCGGCTTGCGGATCAACTGCCCCACCGGGACGGCGGTGTGGGTGGCATGGCTGGACCGGCGCAGACTGAACCCCAAAACTTCGTCGCCGACCGCGAATTCGGTCACCCCCGGCCCCACCGCGGTGACCACGCCGGCCAGGTCGCTGCCCTCACCGGAGGGGAAGGTGGCCGGGAACCTCTCGTGCAACGCCCCGACCCGGATGGCGGCCTCCCCGGGATTGATCCCGGCGGCGCGCACCTCGACGACCACCTCGCCCGGCCCGGGCGCGGGCATCTCGATGTCGGCGACGTACAACACCTCGCGTCCGCCGTACCGGTCGAACCGAACCGCGCGCGCCGCTGCAGCCGTCATGCCGTTCCCCTCCCCGTCGGATGCCCGCCCCCGCCAGCATAGGCGCGCGGCGGCACTACCCACCGGCCGAGAATTGGGCATATGTTCATAACAGCTGCCCGATGCCCACCGGCGTTTCGCCGGCGGCGCCGGGGCGGTGGTGAACCTCGTTGGGGGAAGGAAGCTGCGTGCAGGCCGCTCGGATCGGCATCGCCGGCTGCGCTGCCGTCGTCATCGCGGCCGCCGGTTGCGGAGGCGGCGGCAAGGGCTCGTCGCCGGGCTCCGGTTCGCCCACGCCGTCGAGCAGTTCGGGCGCCGTCACCGGCCCGCCGCCGGGACAACCCAGCGACTACGGCTACCTGCTGATCAAGCCGAGCGACGTCGGCGGAGGTCTGAGCGCTCCCCAGTCACCGATGCTCAACCCCAACAACGCCCCAGGGGCCGCGCAGCTTTTCGCCAACGCCGACAGCAGCCGGCGGCTGTGGGACACCATCGTGATCGCCGCCGACGCCCCGGCCGCCACCGCCGAACTGGCCGCCACCAAGAGCAGCTACGCCGGCAAGGTGAACGGCGACTGGCGCCCGGTTGCCGTCGGTGCCAACGGGACAACGATTTCGGGCGGCTCCTCGGACAACACCCAGGCGATGACGGTGCTGTTGTTCACCGAGGGCAGGGCCCTGGTCACCCTGGAATTCGACAGCGCGCCCAACGACCCGATCGACCCGGCCGTCGCGGTCGACATCGCCCGCAAGCAGGACGCCGCGATCAGGACCGGGCTGCCCGGCTAGCCGCGAAAGACCGCCGGGGCCAATGTGTTTCGGTGACGGCAACGGATGCTGTGCGTCGGCGGAGCCGAAACCGGCAGCGGCCGTTGCCATCTGACGATGGCCGGTCGCCGGTCAGGCCACGACCTGGATGGGGTCGCCGACGTTGACCTCGTTGAAGTACCACGCGGCGTTGTCGGGGCTCAGGTTGATGCATCCATGGCTGACGTTCGCGTAGCCCTGCGAGTCGACCGACCACGGCGCCGAATGCACGTACACCCCGCTCCAGGTGACCCGAACCGCGTACTGGGCGGTGATCTTGTAGCCCTCCGGCGAGCTGAGCGGGATGCCGATGGTGCGCGAGTCCATCACCACCGAACGCTGCTTTTCCAGCGCGGTGAAGTTACCGATCGGGGTGGGCCGACTGGGTTTGCCCATCGACGCCGGCATGGTGCGCAGCACCTCGCCGTTGCGGCTCACGGTGAAGGTGTGTTTGGAGATGCTGGCAACGCCCAGCAGCACGTCGCCGGTGTCGAAACCGGTGGTCAGCGCCTGCACGCCGACCGAAACGTGGCCGTGCGCGGGCCAATACCGGTTCGGGACGAACCGGACGACCGTGTTGTCGTCGGCCCACTCGAAATGCCCGCGGACACCGGCCGGCGACACCACGTGAATCGACCGCTCGACGGCGGCCCGGTCGGCCGCCGGTGCGGTGAACGTCACGACGATCGGGTGGGCCACACCCACCACGGCCCCGTTGGCGGGCAAAATCGAGGCGACGCCGGGGACGGGCTGCGGCAACGGCACCGAAGCGCCGCCGCGGCCGACCGGCGCTACCAGGGCCATGACCGTGATCGCGACCATAACAAATAGATAACGACCCGCTCGACGCATAGCGTCCACCCTTCGAGATGGTGCGATCAACACACCGATATTCTACTTGTTGTCCGCCGACCATCGGTTTCAGCAAACATTGACAGTTCGGTTCGGTCGGCGCGGTCGCGTTCCGATCATCGGTTGGGTGCAATCGCGGCGAGGAGTGGGCATGGCTGGTGAGGATCACTACACGCGTCCCTGCGCGGACTCGGCGGCGCTGGTGCTGATCGACGTGCAACGCGATTTCTATGCCGACGACGCCCCGATGCGAGTCGAGGGAACGAGTGCGGCCCTCGGCGCGATGGCCGAGCTGGCCCGCGCCTTCCGGCGCCGCGAGCTGCCGATCGTGCACGTGGTGCGCCTGTACCGGGCCGACGGGTCGAACGCCGATCCGGTGCGGCGCCGCTTTATCGAGGACGGCGCCCGCGTCGCGGTGCCGGGCAGCCCCGGTTCACAGATCGCGCCCGAGCTGTTGCCGAAAGCCGTTGAGCTGGACCACCAATTGCTGCTCTCCGGTGGCTTCCAGCAGATCGGGCCGGCCGAGCACGTGATGTACAAGCCGCGCTGGGGAGCCTTCTACGGCACCAAGCTCGAGCAGCATCTGCGCGAAAGCGGCACGGACACAGTGGTTTTCGCGGGCTGCAACTTCCCCAACTGTCCCCGCACGTCGATCTACGAGGCGTCCGAACGCGACTTTCGCATCGTGCTGGTGGCCGACGCCATCTCGGGTTTGTACCACCGCGGCGCCCAGGAATGCCGGGCCATCGGGGTGGCGGTGCGCGACACCGCGCAGACGCTGGATTGGCTCGGCGGGTAGCCGCGGGTTAGCCTCGGCGAGATCGCAAGGCCGAGCCCGACCACGACAGGAGTGCGGGTGCTGTTCCGTCAGCTGGAGTACTTCGTGGCGGTGGCCTCCGAGCGGCACTTCGCCCGGGCCGCCGAGAAGTGCTTCGTGTCCCAGCCGGCGCTGTCCGCCGCGATCGCCAAGCTGGAAAAGGAGCTGAACGTCACGCTGATCAATCGTGGGCACAGTTTCGAGGGCCTCACCCCCGAGGGTGAGCGATTGGTGGTGTGGGCCAGGCGGATTCTCGCCGAGCACGACGCGTTCAAGGCCGAGGTCGACGCCGTGCGGTCGGGGGTCACCGGGACGCTTCGGCTGGGCACCGTGCCGACCGCGTCCACCACCGCGTCCCTGCTGCTGTCCGCGTTCTGCGCCGCGCACCCGTTGGTCAAGGTGCAGATCCTGTCCCGGCTCTCGGCCGGCGAGCTGTACCGGCGGTTGCGCGAGTTCGAACTCGACGCCGCCATCGCCCACACCGCGCCCGACGACATCCCCGACGTGAACCTGGTGCCGCTCTACCGGGAGCGTTATGTGTTGCTGGCACCGGCGGACCTGCTGGCATCCGGCGCCGCCACCTTGACCTGGGTGCAGGCCGCGCAGTTGCCGCTGGCCCTGCTCACCCCGGACATGCGGGACCGCCAGATCATCGACCGGGCGTTCGCCGACCACGGCATCACGCTGCACCCGCAGGTCGAAACCGACTCCGTGGCTTCGCTGTTCGCGCAGGCGTCGGCGGGTAGTTGGGCGTCCATCGTGCCGCACACCTGGCTGTGGGCATCGCCGCTGGGCGCCGGCATCCGGGCGGTGGAGTTGGTCGATCCGGTGCTCACCGCCGACGTGGTGCTGGCCACCAAGTCGCACGGCCCCGGCTCACCGATCGCGCGAGCGCTGGCCGCGTCCGCCGGCCGGCTGCAGCTGAACGACTTCTTCGACGCGCAGCTGCTGGGCGTCACGCGCCGGCGCTGACCGTGGCCGGCGACGCCGCGCTGGCCGGGTTCCGGTTGGCCAGGTGGCCGCTTTCCACCCCGGCGGTCGGATCGAGCTCGCAGTCGATCAGCGACGGCCCGCGGGAGCCGATCGCCTCCGTCAGCGCCGCCCGCAGTTCGGCCGCCGTGCTGACGTGATATCCCTTGCCGCCGAACGCCTCCGCGATCAGCTCGTGGCGGGCCCGGGCGCTGAGCACGGTGGGCGCCGGGTCATCCCCGTGCGGGGCCTCGTCGCCGCGGTAGACACCGCCGTTGTTGAGGATGATGACGGTCACCGGCAGGCGGTAGCGGCAGATGGTCTCGATCTCCATCCCGCTGAAGCCGAACGCGCTGTCGCCCTCGATCGCGACCACCGGCCGACCGGTCTCGACCGCGGCTCCGATGGCGAAGCCCATGCCGATGCCCATCACGCCCCAGGTTCCGGTGTCGAGCCGGTGCCGAGGCAGTTCCATGTCGACGACATTGCGGGCCAGATCGAGCGCGTTGGCTCCCTCGTTGACCACGTAGACGTCGCGGTTGTCTTGCAGCACAGCGCGAATCGCGCCCAGGGCGTTGTAGAACCGCATCGGGTGTGGGTCCTCGGCGAGGCGCTCGCGCATCTTGGCGTCGTTGTGGGCCCGGCGCTCGGCCAGTTCCTCGGTCCACCGCGCCGGTACGGTGATCGGCCGGGCGGCCAGCGCGTCGCACAGCGCGGACATCACCGAGCCGATGTCGCCGGCCAGCGGCGCGGTGATCTGCTGGTTGCTGTCGAACTCCGACGGCTCGATGTCGACCTGGACGAACTTCACACCGGCCGACCATTGCGGCGATTCCCCGTGTCCCAGAAGCCAATTCAGCCGGGCGCCGACCAACAGCACCGCGTCGGCGCGCCCGATGGCCAGCGAGCGCGCGGCCGCGACGGACTGCGGGTGCGCGTCCGGTAGCAGCCCCTTGGCCATCGACATCGGCAGGAACGGAATCCCGGTTGACTCGACGAATCGCCGAATCTCGTTGTCGGCCTGGGCGTATGCCGCGCCCTTGCCCAGCACGATCAACGGCCGCCGGGCGTCGGCCAGAACGTCCAGCGCGCGATCGACCGCCTCGGGCGCGGGCAGCTGGCGGGGGGCGGGGTCGACGACCCGCCACAGCGTGCCGGCGGCGGCCGAAGCGTCCATGGCCTGGCCCAGGACGTCGCCGGGGATGTCCAGGTAGACACCGCCGGGGCGGCCGGAGACCGCCGTCCGCACGGCGCGCGCGACGCCGCGGCCGATGTCGTCGACCCGGTTGATGCGGTACGCCGCCTTCGCGAAAGGCCTTGCGGCGTCCAGCTGGTCGAGGTCCTGGTAATCGCCGCGGCGCAGATCGACCAGCGCCCGATCGCTCGAGCCGGAGATCTGGATCATCGGGAAGCAGTTCGTCGTGGCGTTCGCCAGCGCGGGCAGGGCGTTGAGGAAGCCGGGTCCCGACGTGGTCAGGCACACGCCGGGACGACGGGTGAGGAAGCCCGCGGCCGCCGCCGCGTTGCCGGCCGAGGCCTCCTGCCGAAAGCCGAGGTAGCGGATGCCCGACGCCTGCGCGGCCCGGGCCAGGTCGGTGATCGGAATGCCGACGATGCCGTAGATGGTCGCGACATCGTTGGCCCGCAGCGCCTGCACCACCAGATGGAAGCCGTCGATCAGCCGTGCGGATTCCGGCGCCGGGCCGGCGGATGCCGAGGTTGCGGACATGTGGCGACTCCTGCCGTGCGGGTGTGGGTACTGCCCAGCCATCACAATGACCCCGCCGACCGTCAGGTGTCCAAGTCGAACGCGCTATCCGGCCATTCACGACGTTTATCGCCGCAGGTCAGCGCCCGGGACCGCCGGGGTCGATAATTGGAGCTTATCGATCGTGAGCGGATCGGTATTGGACGCAGCGCAACGCCGCCCGGCATGGTGGCAGCGACGACACGACGGGAAAGGATGTGGCGATGACGTCCGAGGCGACACCGAGCGCGACGGCCGCCGGACCGGGGTTGGCCGACCTGGTCGAGGCGGCCGCGCAGCGGGCGCCGCGGGCGCCGGCGCTGCTGGTCGCCTCCGGGCGCACCCCGATCGCGTACGCGGATCTGGTCCGGCTCGTCGATGACCTGGCCGCCCGGCTGCGGGCCGCCGGTTTGGGGCCGGGCGACCGGGTCGGGCTGCGCGCCGGCAGCAACCCCGAATTCGTGGTCGCGCTGCTGGCCGCGTCGCGGGCGGATCTCGTTGTGGCGCCGCTGGATCCGGCCCTGCCCGCCGCCGACCAGCTGTCCCGCAGCCGGGCGGTGGGCGCTCGGGCGGTGCTCGTCGACCGGCTCGGCGAGGGCCAGACGGCACCCGAGAGCGCCCCCTGCTGGCCGGTCACCGTCACGGTCGGACCCGACGACGGCGCCCCGACGGTCGACCTGACCGTCACCGCGGCGCCCACACACGACGTGACCGCGCCGCAGGGCCTGCGCGACGACGACGCCATGATCATGTTCACCGGGGGAACCACCGGGGCACCGAAAATGGTGCCCTGGACCCGGCACAACATCGCCGCCTCGATCCGGTCCATCGTCGCCGGATACGGGCTGGGGCCGCGGGATGCGACGGTGGCGGTGATGCCGCTCTACCACGGGCACGGTCTGCTGGCCGCGCTGCTGGCCACCCTGGCATCCGGGGGAGCGGTGTTGTTGCCCGCGCGCGGAAAGTTCTCGGCGCACACCTTCTGGGACGACATCGCCGCCGTCGGCGCCACCTGGTACACGGCCGTCCCGACCATCCATCAGATCCTGCTGGAGCGTGCCCGCACCGAAGCGCCGCGCGGCACCCACGCGCTGCGGTTCATCCGCAGCTGCAGCGCGCCGCTGACCGCCGAGACCGCGCAGGCGCTGCAGGACACCTTCGGTGCGCCCGTGGTGTGCGCCTTCGGGATGACCGAGGCCACCCACCAGGTGTCCACCACCGCCATCGACGGCGCCGGGCACAGCGAAAACCCCGGCGCCACACCGGGTCTCGTCGGCCGGTCGACCGGCCCGGACATCCGGATCGCCGGGCCGGACGGGCAACCGCTGCCCGCCGACACCGTCGGCGAGGTCTGGCTGCGCGGCGCCACCGTGGTGCGCGGCTACCTCGGCGATCCGGCGATCACCGCCGCCAACTTCACCGACGGGTGGCTGCACACCGGCGACCTTGGCACCCTGTCGGCCGCCGGCGACCTGGTCATCCGCGGCCGGATCAAGGAACTGATCAACCGGGGCGGGGAGAAGATCTCGCCGGAACGGGTCGAGGGTGTGCTGGCCGGCCACCCCGACGTGCTGGAGGCGGCCGTGTTCGGCCGGCCGGACCAGCTGTACGGCGAAACCGTGGCCGCGGTGATCGTCACCCGCGGCTCGGCGGCGCCGACGGCCGACGAGCTGGCGTCGTTCTGCCGGGAACGGCTGGCGCCCTTCGAGGTGCCGGCCGAGTTCCGGCGGGCCGCCGAGCTGCCGCACACCGCGAAGGGCTCGCTGGACCGCCGCGCGGTGGCCGAACAATTCGGCGAAAGCGCTTGACCGGCAGTGTGATTCGGGTCAGACCGCGGCGGTCGCCACTCGGGCGGCCGCGGATTCCGGCATCGGCTCGTAGCGGGCGAACGACCGGGTGAACGAGGCCGCGCCGTGCGCCAGCGACCGCAGGTCGATGGCGTAGCGGGTCAGCTCCACCTGCGGCACCTCGGCCTTGACCACGGTGCGCTCATGACCGGCGGTGTCGGTGCCGAGCACGCGGCCGCGCCGGCCGGACAGATCGCCCATCACCGCACCGACGAAATCGTCGGGCACCAGCACCGAGATCTCGTCGATGGGCTCGAGCAACACCACCTTGGTGGCCGCGGCCGCCTCCCGCAGCGCCAGCGCGCCCGCCATCTGGAACGCGAAGTCCGACGAGTCGACGCTGTGCGCCTTGCCGTCGAGCAGGGTGACGCGAATGTCGACCACCGGGTAACCCGCGTGCACACCCTTTTCCATCTGGGCGCGCACCCCCTTCTCCACGCTCGGAATGAACTGCCGCGGCACCGCCCCGCCGACCACCTTGTCGACGAACTCGAACCCGGAGCCTTCCGGCAGCGGCTCCACCTCGATGTCGCACACCGCGTACTGGCCGTGGCCGCCGGACTGTTTGACGTGCCGGCCGTGCCCTTTGGCCTTGCCCGCGAACGTCTCTCGCAGCGGGATCCGCAGCTCCACGGTGTCCACCGTGACGCCGTACCGGTTGGCCAGCGCGTCCAGCACGACACCGGCGTGCGATTCGCCCATGCACCACAGCACGATCTGGTGGGTCTCCTGGTTCTGCTCGATCCGCAGCGTCGGATCCTCGGCGGCCAGCCGGCCCAGCCCCACCGACAGCTTGTCCTCGTCGGTCTTGGCGTGCGCGGCGATCGCGACCGGCAGCAGCGGCTCGGGCATGGTCCAGGGCTTGAGCACCAGCGGCTCGGACTTGTCCGACAGCGTGTCGCCGGTTTCGGCCCGGCTCAGCTTGCCGATCGCGCAGATGTCACCGGCCACCACGGCCGAGGCCGGGCGTTGCTGCTTGCCCAGCGGGAAGGACAGCACCCCGATGCGCTCGTCCTCGTCGTGATCGGGGTGGGCATGGCCGTTCCCGTTGCCGGTGCCGAAGAACGACGCAAAATGGCCCGACACGTGAACCGTCGCGTCGGGCCTGATGGTCCCGGAGAACACCCGGACCAGGCTGACCCTGCCCACGTAGGGGTCCGACGTCGTCTTCACCACCTCGGCGAGCAACGGGCCGTCGGGGTCGCAGGCCAGCCCGGCGCGCGGCGCGCCGACCTGGGTGAAGACCTCCGGCAGCGGGTGTTCCATCGGCGACGGGAAGCCGCGGGTGGCGACCTCCAGCAGCTCCAGGGTGCCGACGCCGGTGCTGCTGCAGACCGGGATCACCGGGAAGAACGAGCCGCGGGCGACGGCCCGCTCCAGGTCGGCGATGAGCACCGTTTCGTCGATGGACTCCCCACCCAGGTACCGCTCCATCAGCGACTCGTCCTCGGACTCCTCGATGATCCCCTCGATCAGGGTGCCGCGAGCGGCCTCGATCTGCGCGGCGTCGGCGGGATCCGGCGGCCGCACAGCGCGTTTGCCGTCGGCGTAGGCGTAGCGCTGCTGCGACAACAGGCCGATCAGGCCGGTGCAGGCCGGCAGACCGGTGGGCAGGTACAGCGGTAAAACCTTTTCGCCGAACGCGTTCTGCGCGGCGGCCAGCGCCTCGGCGTAGTTGGCGCGGGCGTGGTCGAGCTTGGTGATCACCACCGCGCGGGGCATGCCCACCTGGTTGCATTCCTGCCACAACAGTTTGGTGGGCTCGTCGACACCCTCGTTGGCCGCGATCACGAACAGCGCGCAGTCGGCGGCCCGCAGCCCGGCGCGCAGCTCGCCGACGAAGTCGGCGTATCCGGGTGTGTCGACCAGGTTGACCTTGACGCCGTCGTGCGACAGGGACGCCACGGCGACCCCCACCGACCGTTGCTGGCGGATCTCGGCCTCGTCGTAGTCGCAGACCGTGCTGCCGTCGGCGACCGAGCCGGGGCGGTTCAACACCCCGGCGGCGACCAGCAGCGCTTCGACCAGAGTGGTTTTGCCGCCGCCCGACGGTCCCACCAGCACGACGTTGCGAACCTCGCCCGGACTCTTGGCGGTCGGAGCGTTTCCCGCGCCTTGGGAAGTAGTTGTCTTGTCCGCCATGACTTTCCTCCAGGTCGCCCGGGGCGCACCGTTGCCGGCCCGGCTAGCACCTTTCTAGCTACCCTTCACCGAACTTCCGTCGACCACAAGACCGCCGGGCCGGATCAACGGTTTCGGGCCGATCCGCCCGCGCGGCGCCGGCGCCTCAGGCGCCCAGCCGGACCACCGCCGCACCGCGATCGCGATCACCGGACCCTCCAACGGAACCGATTGATACTGAGGGTATTTCGCGCGCAACAGCCGGTAGCCGGTGTCCAGGGCCGGCCCGTCGCGGTGGATGGTGGCCAGACCGTCGGCGCGCACCCACCACAGCCGGGTCCAATCGTCGGCGTAGTGGTCGGCCAGCAGGCTCACCTGCGGATTGGCGTCGATGTTGGCCAGCCGCCGCAGCCGCCGCGTGGTCTTGGGTTTGGCGTCGACGGCCGTGTACACCACGTCCGGGTCGGCGTCATGGTCCGCGTCGGGGCCTTGCGCGAGGGCGAAGACGACCGGCACCAGGTGTGGCTGCCCGCCCGGGGAGACGGTGGCCAACCGGGCTACCGAGGCCCGGCGGAACCTCGCCCTGGCGTCGAATTCGCCCACCAGATCAGGGTAGGGCGCGCGGCAGCAAACGGCGGTAAGCCTATGAGCCGGCTGAGAACCTGGCACATGCCGTGCATAGCTACCTGCATTACGGTTATATACACAAAATTGTGCCGCCAGGATCCTCAGGCCGGGACAGTTTGGTGTTTACCGCGACGCAGGAGGGTGACGGGATGAGCAAATCGCACCACCACCGCTCGGTCTGGTGGTCATGGTTGGTCGGTGTGCTGACCGTGGTCGGGCTGGGCCTCGGGCTGGGGTCCGGCGTGGGGCTGGCGCCGGCGTCCGCGGCACCGTCGGGCCTGGCGCTGGACCGGTTCGCCGATCGCCCCCTGGCGCCGATCGACCCGTCGGCCATGGTCGGTCAGGTGGGGCCGCAAGTGGTCAACATCGACACCAAGTTCGGCTACAACAACGCGGTGGGCGCCGGTACCGGCATCGTGATCGACCCGAACGGCGTGGTGCTCACCAACAACCACGTCATCTCGGGCGCCACCGAAATCAGCGCGTTCGACGTCGGCAACGGGCAGACCTACGCCGTCGACGTGGTCGGCTATGACCGCACCCAGGACATCGCCGTGCTGCAGCTGCGCGGCGCGGCCGGCCTGCCCACCGCCACCATCGGCGGCGAGGCCACGGTGGGCGAGCCCATCGTCGCGCTCGGCAACGTCGGCGGCCAGGGCGGCACCCCCAACGCGGTGGCCGGCAAGGTCGTCGCGCTCAACCAGAGCGTCTCGGCGACCGACACGCTGACCGGCGCGCAGGAGAACCTCGGCGGCCTGATCCAGGCCGACGCGCCGATCAAGCCGGGCGACTCCGGTGGCCCGATGGTGAACAGCGCCGGGCAGGTGATCGGCGTGGACACCGCCGCCACCGACAGCTACAAGATGTCCGGCGGGCAGGGCTTCGCCATCCCGATCGGCCGCGCCATGGCCGTCGCCAACCAGATCCGCTCCGGCGCCGGCT
The DNA here is from genome assembly GCF_000523975.1 of Mycobacterium sp. MAC_080597_8934. Classification (NCBI taxonomy): domain Bacteria; kingdom Bacillati; phylum Actinomycetota; class Actinomycetes; order Mycobacteriales; family Mycobacteriaceae; genus Mycobacterium; species Mycobacterium sp. MAC_080597_8934. The sequence continues at coordinate 182,931 of NZ_JAOS01000052.1, forward strand.
CCAACACCGTGCACATCGGGCCCACCGCATTCCTCGGGCTGGGCGTGACGGACAACAACGGCAACGGCGCGCGGGTGCAGCGGGTGGTCAACACCGGCCCGGCCGCGGCCGCGGGCATCGCGCCCGGCGACGTCATCACCGCCGTCGACAACGTCCCGATCAACGGGGCGACCTCGATGACCGACGTGCTCGTCCCCCATCACCCCGGTGACACCATCGCGGTGCACTACCGCTCCGCGGGGGGCGGCGACCGCACCGCCATCGTGGCGCTGGCGGAAGGGCCGCCGGCCTGACGCCCGCGTCGATGAGAGCGGGTCGGTGGCCAATTCGCTTGGCACCGGGCGTGATTCGTCGCGGCCGGGCGAGGGGGGTTCCGAAACTCGCACTCAGGGTACCCGTGGCATCGTGGATTCGATGAACGACGCAAGAGAAGCTGTCGAACACCATCCCGAGGAAGGCAGTCACGTCCAGGACGGTGTCGTCGAGCACCCCGAGGCCGAGGACTTCGACAACGCCGCCGCGCTGCCCACCGACCCGACGTGGTTCAAGCACGCCGTGTTCTACGAGGTGCTGGTCCGCGCGTTCTTCGACGCCAACGCCGACGGCGCCGGCGACCTGCGCGGTCTGCTGGCGCAGCTGGACTACCTGCAGTGGCTGGGCATCGACTGCATCTGGCTGCCCCCGTTCTACGACTCGCCGCTGCGCGACGGCGGTTACGACATCCGGGATTTCTACAAGGTGCTGCCGGAGTTCGGCACGGTCGAGGATTTCGTGGCGCTGCTCAACGCCGCCCACGAGCGGGGCATCCGGGTGATCACCGACCTGGTGATGAATCACACATCGGAGTCGCACCCCTGGTTCCAGGAGTCCCGGCACGACCCCGACGGCCCGTACGGCGACTTCTACGTGTGGAGCGACACCAGCGACCGCTACGCCGACGCCCGCATCATCTTCGTCGACACCGAGGAGTCCAACTGGACGTTCGACCCGGTGCGCCGCCAGTTCTACTGGCACCGGTTCTTCTCCCACCAGCCCGACCTGAACTACGACAACCCCGCCGTGCAGGAAGCCATGATCGACGTGATCCGGTTCTGGCTCGGGCTGGGAATCGACGGGTTCCGGCTGGACGCGGTGCCCTACCTGTTCGAGCGGGAGGGCACCAACTGCGAGAACCTGCCGGAGACGCACGCCTTCCTCAAGCGGGTCCGCAAGGTCGTCGACGACGAGTTCCCGGGCCGGGTGTTGCTGGCCGAGGCCAACCAGTGGCCGGCCGACGTGGTCGAGTATTTCGGCGACCCCAGCACCGGCGGCGACGAATGCCACATGGCGTTCCACTTCCCGCTGATGCCGCGCATCTTCATGGCCGTGCGCCGCGAGTCGCGATTCCCGATCTCGGAGATCCTGGCCCAGACGCCGCAGATCCCCGAGATGGCGCAGTGGGGGATCTTCCTGCGCAACCACGACGAGTTGACGCTGGAGATGGTCACCGACGAAGAGCGCGACTACATGTACGCCGAGTACGCCAAGGATCCGCGGATGAAGGCCAACGTCGGCATCCGCCGCCGGCTGGCGCCGCTGCTGGACAACGACCGCAACCAGATCGAGCTGTTCACCGCCCTGCTGCTGTCCCTGCCCGGCTCGCCGGTGCTCTACTACGGCGACGAGATCGGCATGGGCGACGTGATCTGGCTGGGGGATCGCGACGGGGTGCGCACGCCGATGCAGTGGACGCCGGACCGCAACGCCGGCTTCTCCAAGGCCAACCCCGGCCGGCTGTATCTGCCACCCAGCCAGGACCCGGTGTACGGCTACCAGGCGGTCAACGTGGAGGCGCAGCGCGACACCTCGACGTCGCTGCTCAACTTCACCCGCACCATGCTGGCCGTGCGGCGCCGGCACGAGGCCTTCGCGATCGGCACGTTCGAGGAGCTCGGCGGGTCCAACCCGTCGGTGCTGGCGTTCGTGCGGCAGGTGTCCAACGACGGGGACACCGTGCTGTGCGTCAACAACCTGTCGCGGTTCCCGCAGCCGATCGAGCTGAATCTGCAGCACTGGAGCGGGTGCATCCCGGTCGAGCTGACCGGGCACGTGGAGTTCCCCCGCATCGGGCACCTGCCCTACCTGCTGACCCTGCCGGGGCACGGTTTCTATTGGTTCCAGCTGACCGCATGCGAGGAGGACACATGACTCGCGCCGCGACGGTACACAGCGTTAGGTATGAGAAGGAGCGGCGCAGATGACCGAACCCGCCAAGCTGCCGTGGTCCGATTGGCTTCCGCAGCAACGTTGGTACGCCGGCCGCAACCGCCGGCTGACCGGCGCCGAACCGAGCGTGATCGTCGGGTTGCGCGACGATCTGGACCTGGTGCTGGTCGACGCCGACTACGCCGACGGCTCACGGGACCGCTACCAGGTCCTGGTGCGCTGGGATGCCGCACCGGTCTCCGAGTACAGCACCGTGGCCACCATCGGCGCCGCCGACGACCGGACCGGCTTCGACGCGTTGTACGACGACGAGGCGCCGCAGTTTTTGCTCTCCCTGATCGACTCGTCGGCGGTGCGCCGCGCGTCCGGGGCCGAGGTGAGATTCGCCAAGGAGCCCGACGCCCAGCTGCCGCTCGAGGCGCTGCCGCACGTCTCCGACGCCGAACAGAGCAACACCAGCGTGATCTTCGACCGGGCCGCGATCTTCAAGGCGTTCCGCCGGGTGAGCAGCGGTATCAACCCGGACATCGAACTCAACCGGGTGCTGGGTCGCGCCGGCAACCCGCACGTGGCCCGCCTGCTGGGCACCTACGAGATGGCCGCCCCGGACGGCACGGCCGACGCGGCCTGGCCGCTCGGCATGGTGACCGAGTTCGCGGCCAACGCCGCGGAGGGGTGGGCGATGGCCACCGCCAGCGTCCGCGACCTGTTCGCCGAGGGCGACTTGTACGCGCACGAAGTCGGCGGCGACTTCGCCGGTGAATCGTGCCGGCTGGGCGAGGCGGTGGCGTCCGTGCACGCCACCCTGGCCGAATCCCTCGGGACGGCACAGTCGTCCTTCCCCGTCGAGACCGTGCTGTCGCGGCTGGCGTCGACCGTGGCAAAGGTGCCCGAGCTGCAGGAGTACGCGGCGACCATCGAAGAGCGATTCCAGAAGTTGTCGGGCGAGTCGATCACGGTGCAGCGCGTGCACGGTGACCTGCACCTCGGTCAGGTGCTGCGGACCCCCGAGAGCTGGTTGCTGATCGACTTCGAGGGCGAACCGGGCCAGCCGGTCGACGAGCGGCGGGCGCCGGACTCACCGTTGCGCGACGTGGCCGGCGTGCTGCGGTCCTTCGAATACGCCGCGTACGGGCCGCTGGTGGATCAGGCGACCGACAAGCAGCTGGCCGCCCGCGCCCGGGAATGGGTCGAGCGCAACCGGACCGCGTTCTGCGAGGGCTACGCCGCCGCGTCGGGCATCGACCCGCGCGATTCGGCCGAGCTGCTGGCCGCCTACGAGCTCGACAAGGCGGTGTACGAGGCCGGTTACGAGGCGCGGCACCGGCCGAGCTGGCTGCCCATTCCGCTGCGTTCCATCGCCCGGCTCACCGCAGGATAGGCGCTTGGTAGGAATTCGCTATGCGTCCCCTGCGGGGGCGGCAAGCGTCTGACAGCATGTCAGCGTGGCGAGCGAAACCTTCAATAGCGAAGCGCGGTTGTCGTGGGTCCTGGCGGCGCTGGCCGGTGTGGTGGGCGCGATCTCCTTCACCCACTCCGCGGGCTACTTCGTGGTTTTCATCACCGGTAACGCCCAGCGCGCCGTGCTCGGGTATTTCACCGGGGAAGGGTGGCTGGCCGTGAGTGCCGGGCTGCTCATCGTGGCGTTCGTCGCCGGTGTGGTCGTGGCGTCACTGTGCCGCCGATTTTTCTGGGTGGACCATCCGCACGGCCCGACAGTGCTGACCACCTTCAGTTTGGCGGCCGCCACCGTGGTCGACGTCTTCGATGTGGGATGGACGCAGAATCTCGTCGATTTCGCGCCGATGATGCTGCTGGCGTTTGGCACCGGGGCGTTGAACACCTCTTTCGTCAAGAACGGCGAGGTTTCGGTGCCGTTGAGCTACGTGACCGGCACGACCGTCAAGATGGGCCAGGGCATCGAGCGCCACATCGCCGGTGGCGGAAACATCGGGGACTGGCTCGGTTACTTTCTGCTGTTGGCCAGCTTTATGGTGGGCGCGGCGGTGGGCGGCTTCATCAGCGTTGTCGTCAACGGGACCTGGATGCTGGTGATGGCCACGTCTGTATGCGCGGTGACGACCGGGTACACCTACTTCCACCAGGACCGGCGCGCCCTGTTGATGGAACGGTCCGAGAAAAAGCATCGGCAGCAGCGCTGACCGGTGCGCTGCTGCCGATGCTGGCTGGGCGGTTTTCAGGCGGCCGGCTGCGCCGGTGCCGCCGGTGGTGCCGGCTGGGCCGGCTGGGCGGTGGTGTTGCTGGCCAGCAGCACCTGCTGGATGTCGGGCTTCATCGCGACCAGCTGCTGGTTCCAGTAGGGCCATGAGTGCGTGCCGTTCGCGGGGAAGTTGAACGTCCCGTTGCGCCCGCCCGCGGCCACGTAGCTGTTCTGGAACTGCTGGTTGGTGCGCAGGGTGAGGCCTTCCAGGAACTTGGCCGGCATGTTGTCGCCGCCGAGGTCGCTGGGCGTCCCGTTGCCGCAGTAGACCCAGATCCGGGTGTTGTTGGCGACCAGCCGCGGAATCTGGACCATCGGGTCGTTGCGCTTCCACGCCGGGTCGGTGGACGGGCCCCACATGCTGTTGGCGTTGTAGCCGCCCGAGTCGTTCATCGCCAGCCCGATCAGGGTCGGCCACCACCCCTCGGACGGGTTCAGGAAGCCCGACAGCGAGGCGGCGTAGGGGAACTGCTGCGGGTAGTACGCGGCCAGGATCAGCGCCGAGCCGCCGGACATCGACAGGCCCACCGCGGCGTTGCCGGTCGGCGAAACCTGCTTGTTGGCCTGCAGCCACAGCGGCATTTCCTGCGTCAGGAAGGTCTCCCACTTGTACGTGTAGTTCTGGCCGTTGCCCGACGAGGGTTGGTACCAGTTGCTGTAGAAGCTGGACTGGCCGCCGACCGGCATCACCACCGACAGACCGGATTGGTAGAACTCCTCGAAGGCCGGGGTGTTGATGTCCCAACCGTTGTAGTCGTCCTGCGCGCGCAGGCCGTCCAGCAGGTAGACCGCGTGCGGCCCGCCGCCCTGGAATTGGACCTTGATGTTGCGGCCCATCGACGGCGACGGCACCTCGAGGTATTCCACCGGAAGCCCCGGCTTGGAGAAGGCTCCCGCGACGGGGGAGCCACCCGCGGCGACGGCGACGCCGGACAGCAGGGAGGCCCCCACGGCCGCGATCGCCAGCCGGCGGGGCATGGTAGCCGCCGCGCCACGCAACTTTCGCACCTTTTCGATGAACGACATAGCTCTCTACCCATCCCAACTTTCATCTGCCGCACCATGCGGTGGAATCTGTTCTCCGGGAGTGAAACACAGCGGGCGGGTCGAATCGGCTCGTCGCGGCCGCAGCGACAGATCGCGGTTGGCTAACGATTGTGCCTCGGCCGGGAATCGTCACGGTCGGGTCACGATCGACTCTCGGAACCGTGCGGCGATCTTGCGCCGCGACGGCGCATGCGCTAGCGGGGCTAGCAGGACTAGGCGACCAGGCGGCGCAGAAGTGTTGAGGCCGTGAGGATTCCGGTCACCGCCGCCGCCGCCAGCACCGCGATGTCGACCGGGTTGAAGGGCGTGCCGATCAGCAGCGCCCGCAGCGCGTTGACCTCGTAGCTGAGCGGGTTGATCTTGCTCAGCACGTGCAACCAGGTCGGCATCAGCTCGACCGGGTACAGCGCGTTGGAGGCGAAGAACAACGGCATCGTGATCGCTTGCCCGATGCCCATCAGCCGATCGCGATTGCGCACCAAACCGGCCAGCGTCATCGACAGGCAGGCGAAGAACGCGGCACCCAGCATGACGATGCCCATCGCCGCCAGTATCCGTAATGGATTGACGGTCAAGCCGATTCGCATCAGGTAGGCCAACGCCAGCACCCCGACGACCTGGGCCACCGAGCGAACGCCGGCCGCGAAGGCCTTGCCGGTGACCAGCGCCGACGCCGGGGCCGGGGTCACCATGAGTTTGGCCAGCACGCCGGCGTCGCGATCCCAAATGATCTGTATCCCATAGAAAATGGAGATGAACAGCGCCGACTGGGCGATGATGCCCGGTGCCAGGAAGGCCAGATACGACACGGGTCCGGTGTCGATCATGTGCAGGTGGCTGAACGTGGTGCCGAAGATCAGCAGCCACAGGGCCGGTTGCACCATCCGGGTGACCAGTTCGGTCCGGTCGTGCTGCAACTTTTGCATCTCGACGATCGCGAACGCCCCGACCCGACTGGACAGCGCGCCCACCCGCTGCCATCCGCGCGGCGCGCGGACCAGCGTGGCGGCCGCGGCGTTGTCAACCGACACGGCGAGCCACCTTCCTGCTGGAGCGGACCTGCCGGATGGACTCCGATGGCCGCGGGTGCGCCGCGTCGTCGCCGCCCAGGTTCGAGGCCGCGTAGTGGCGGAACACGTCCTCGAGCGTGGCGTGCGGCGACACCCGCGATATCCGGGCCTTCAGCTCGTCGGGTGCGCCGACCGCGCGCAGCGCGCCGCGGTGCATCAGCGCCACCCGATCGCACAGCGCGTCGGCTTCCTCCATGTAGTGGGTGGTCAGCAGCACGGTCATGGCGAACCGGGCCTGCATCTTCTGCACGTGCTCCCAGACGCCGTCGCGCGCGATCGGGTCCAGCCCGACGGTCGGTTCGTCCAGCACCAGCAGCGACGGCCGGTTGACCAGCGCCTGGGCGACCTCGAGACGACGGATCATGCCGCCGGAGTACGCCGACGCCAGCCGGTCGGCTACGTCGAGCAGGTCCATCGCGGCCAGCGCCTGATCGACCCGCTCGGCGCGCTCGGCGCGCGGCACACCGTACAACCGGGCGAACCACGCCACGTTCTGCCGGCCGGTGAGCGCGGGCTCGACCGAAAGCTGTTGCGGCACATAGCCGATATTGGCGCGGATATCGGTGGTTCGGCGGCGCGCGTCCAGTCCGAAGATGTGCAGCTCGCCCTGCTGCACCGGGGCCAGCGTGGTCAGCATCCGGACCATGGTCGTCTTTCCGGCGCCGTTGGGCCCCAGCAGGCCCATCGTTTCGCCGGGCCGCACCTGCAACGTCACGTCGTCGACGGCGGTGAACTGGCCGTAGCGGTAGGTCAGGTGCTCGGCGTCGATCGCCATCGGCGGCGGCCCGGTCATGGTCGCCGCTCCCGCAGTTTTTGGGTCATCATGTCGAGGACCTCCAATCCTCTTGTCAAAGCCTCGATTTGGTCGTCGTCGAGTTCGTCGACCACCTCGGACAGCAATGCCCGCCGGGCGGCCCGGGACTCGTCGACGATCTGCTGCGCGGACTCGGTGAGCCGCAGCTGGCACACCCGGCGGTCGGTGTCCGCGGCGGCGCGCAGCAGGAATCCGCCCGACACCAGCTTGGTGACCAGGGTCGAGGCGGTGTTGGGCACCAGGCCGAGCTCGGCGGCCGCGGCGCTGACCGAGATCCCGGGCCGCCGCCCGACCAGCCACAGCAATTCCGACTGGGACTCCGAGAGCCGGGCCGGATCGAACGCGCGACCGGCCGACCTGCGCAGTTGGCGGCGAAACCGGCCGACCACGCCGAACAGCTCGGAGGTTACGTCCGTGCGTGCTTTCACCCCGCCCATAATACCTCTGTAACCGAGCTATTTATAGGTCCGAACGGGCCGCCACCAGGGACACGGTCACTTGGTGAGGCGGTGCAGCACCACGTCGCTCACGGCGCCGTCGGCGGCGCACGCGGTCAGGTAGGTGCAGAACGGCTGGCGGCGGCGATCCGTCGGCGAGCCCGGATTGAGCAGCCGCAGCCCGGTTCGGGTGGTGGTGTCCCAGGGGATGTGGCTGTGCCCGAACACCAGCACCTGGCTGTCCGGGTACCGCCGCGACATCCGCGCCTCCCGGCCCGCGGCGGCGCCGGTCTCGTGCACGACGGTGAACCGCACGCCCGCCAGGGTGACGTCGGCCCGCTCGGGCAGTCGCGCCCGAAGCGCCGGGCCGTCGTTGTTGCCCCAGCAGGCCACCAGCCGGGCGGCCCGGCCGTCGAGCTCGTCGAAGAACTCCGGTGCCGTCCAGTCGCCGGCCGTGGATCACGACGTCGGCCCCGGCCACCTCGTCCCACACCTGCGCGGGCAGGTCGCGGGCCCGGCCCGGGATGTGCGTGTCGGCGATCAGCAGCAGCCTCACGCCGCCATTGTGCGTGCCGGGTGCGGTCACCCGAACCAGCGCCGCGGCATATACCCTACGGGGTATGGTATAAATGGATATGGCAATCGACAGCGGCCGCACCCGCAAAGCCGACGCCGCCCGGCACAACCCCGGCGACATCGACGTCGTCCTGACCCGGCTGCGCCGGGCGCACGGTCAGCTGGGTGGCGTCATCGCGATGATCGAGCAGGGCCGCAGCTGCAAGGACGTGGTCACCCAGCTGGCCGCGGTGTCGAAGGCGCTGGACCGGGCGGGCTTCAAGATCATCGCCTCGGGCTTGCGCGACTGCATCACGCGGACCGAGCAGCAACCGCCCCTGTCGATCGATGAGCTGGAAAAACTGTTCCTGAGCCTGGCCTGACCGCGGGGCCGGAACGACGAGCGGTCGCAAGCAGGAGGAATCACAGGTGACATCGAAATTGAGCACCACGCTGCACACCTCGTTCCCGGACGCGGTGGACCGGACCACAAAAGCACTGGCGGATCAGGGTTTTGGCGTACTGACCACCATCGACGTGAAAGCCACGCTGAAACAAAAGCTCGGCGCGGACATGGAGGACTACCTGATCCTGGGCGCCTGCAACCCGGCGCTGGCGCACCGCGCGCTGGGCATCGATCGCCAGATCGGTCAGTTGCTGCCGTGCAACGTGGTGGTGCGGTCCGATCCCGCCGAGGGGGATGCGGTGCTGGTCGAGGCGATGGACCCGCAACTCATGGTCAAGGTGACCGGCGAGGCGGGGGCCTTGCAGGAGGTCGCCGACCAGGCCACCGCCAAGCTGCAAGCGGCGATCAGCGCGCTCGCCGGCTGATCAGCCGCGTTCGCTGCGGGCTTCGGCGCCGGTTTCACCGGCGTCGAACGAGTCGTCGGAGCCCGCCGCACCGACGTAGGAGCCGTCGTCTTTGCCCTTGCCCGCGCGGGAGCGAGCCTGGTGCTTTTCGGGTTCGACGTCTTCCTCGGCCCGGTGGCCCTTGTGGTCTGGCATGCGCCTTCCTTTCCTGCGGTCAGCGTTGCGGGTGGGATTCCCGCGACGGCTCGTCCGAAACGGCGCCGCGCACCCAGGCACCTAGGCGGCCAGAAAGTCCAGCAGTGCCGCGTTGAACTCTTGCGCGTGGCTGATGTGGCAGCCGTGCGGCCCGTCGGCGATCACGCACAGCCGGCTGCCCGGTATCGCCCGGTGGGTGCGCCGCGCCGACCCGGCGAGCGGCACGGATTCGTCGCCCTCGCCGTGGATGATCAGCGCCGGCACCGACACCCCGGGACGGAAGTCGGTGTTGGCCCAGGCGGCCACGCAGGCCAGCGACGCCTCCTTGCCGGCCTGCTTGCATAACCTGAGCGCCTCGGCGCGGGTCGCCGGGCTCACCCGCAATTGTCCGTTGGCGGAGAAGAACTCGGTCATCTGATGGTCGTAGAAGGCGTCCTGGTCCTTGACGAACGACGCCGTCGCCCGCGCCGCGTCCTTCATGGTCAGCGGCCCGTCCGGATTGTCGGTGGTCTGCAACAGGTACGGCGTCACCGAGGAGGCGAACACCACGCTGCGCACCCGCTCGGGGCCGAAGGTCGACAGGTAGCGGGCGACCTCGCCGCCGCCCATCGAGGAGCCCACCAGGGTGAGGTCGCGCAGGTCGAGGGATTCGACCAGGGTGTGCAGGTCGTGCGTGAGCTGGGAGTAGCTGTACCCGGTGAGCGGCTTGTCGCTGCGCCCGAAACCGCGCCGGTCGTAGGTGACCACCCGATAGCCGGCGGCGTGCAGCACCGGGACCTGGGCCGACCACGACTGGCCGGACAGCGGCCACGGGTGCATGAGCAGCACCGGTCTGCCGGGCCCGCCGGTGTCGTCGACATGCTGCCGGGTGTCCTTGAGAAGTCCATGGTGGGCGATCACATCGGGCATGAAACGACCTTCCGCGGCGGTGGAGTTCGCTGGCTCACCGGCTACTACCCGTGACCGTCCGGGGCTAACCGTGGCCGGGCGCTATTGTTGGCAGCCGAAACCAAGGAGACACCCAATGCGCACCTTCGAATCAGTAGCCGACCTCGCCGCCGCGGCCGGGGAGACGCTGGGACACAGTGACTGGGTCACCATCACCCAGGAAGACGTCAACCTGTTCGCCGACGCGACCGGCGATCACCAGTGGATCCACGTCGACCCGGAGCGGGCGGCGTCGGGCCCGTTCGGCACCACCATCGCCCACGGGTTCATGACGCTGGCGCTGCTGCCGCGACTGCAGCACCAGATCTACACCGTCAACGGCATCAAGCTGGCAATCAACTACGGGCTCAACAAGGTTCGTTTCCCCGCCCCGGTGCCGGTCGGCTCCCGGGTGCGCGCGCAGAGTTCGCTGGTCGGCGTCGACGACCTGGGCAACGGCGCGGTGCAGGCGACGGTGTCGACCACCGTCGAGATCGACGGGTCGGCCAAGCCGGCGTGCGTGGCCGAAAGCATCGTCCGCTACATCTCCTGAGCATCGCCGGCCGTCGACTCATTGGGTCCGAAACCGCTTGTCGGCGAGACTAAGTCGACGCCGGGCGAGAACCCTAAAATTCCGCGACGGCGTGTTCGAGGCGTTCGGCCAACCGCGCCTGGGCCTCGGCCCGCCGGGTCGGAATGTGCGCCGACGGGAAAGGCGTTGACACGGGCTCGTATTCGCGCAGCGTGCGGCGGGCCACCGTCATCTTGTGCAGCTCGGTGGCGCCGTCGGCGATGCCCAGCGACTCGGCGGCCACCAGCATCTTGACGAACGGCATCTCGTCGGAGACGCCGAGCGCGCCGTGCAGGTGCAGGGCCCGTTGGGCGACGTCGTGCAGCACCTGCGGCATGGCCACTTTCACCGCCGCGATGTCGCGGCGCACCTTCTGGTAGTCGTGGTGCTTGTCGATCAACCACGCGGTGCGCAACACCAGCAAGCGGAACTGCTCGATCTGGATCCAGCTGTCGGCGATCTTCTCCTGGGTCATCTGGAAATCGGCCAGCCGCCCGTGCCGGGTCTTGCGGGACACCGCCCGTTCGCACATCATGTCAAAGGCGCTGCGCGCCAAGGCGATTGTGCGCATCGCGTGGTGAATCCGGCCCCCGCCCAGCCGGGTCTGGGCGATCATGAACGCCTGCCCCTCGCCGCCCAGCACGTGGTCGGCGGGCACCCGGACGTCGGTGTAGCGGACGTAGCCGTGGCTGCCCCGGCTGGAGGACTCGGCCCCCACCCCGACGTTGCGAACGATCTCGATGCCCGGTGTCTCGGCCGGAACGATGAACAGCGACATCTTGTCGTAGGTGCGGGCCTCCGGGTTGGTGACCGCCATGACGATGAAGAACGACGCGTGTTTGGCGTTGGTGGAGAACCACTTCTCGCCGTTGATCACCCAGTAGTCACCGTCGCGGGTGGCCGCGGTGACGAATTGCCCGGGATCCGAACCACCCTGCGGCTCGGTCATCGAATAGCAGGAGGTGATCTCGCCGTCCAGCAGCGGCTGCAGGTAGCGGGCCTTCTGTTCGTCGGTGCCGAACAGCGCCAGTATCTCGGCATTGCCGGAATCCGGTGCCTGACAACCGAATACCGACGGGGCCCAGCGTGAGCGTCCGAGGATTTCGTTGAGCAGCGCCAGCTTGACCTGACCGAAGCCCTGGCCGCCCAATTCCGGTCGCAGGTGGGCGGCCCACAGGCCCTGGTCCTTCACCTGCTGCTGTAACGGCCGCAGGATGGCCATCATCTCGGCGTTCTTCTTGTCGTAGGGATCCAGGGCCACCAGGTCGAGCGGCTCCAGCTCTTCGGCCATGAATTTCTCGACCCAATCCAGCTTCGCCTGGTATTCGGGGTCAGTCTCGAAGTCCCACACCGTGGCCAACCATTCCCCGGCGCCGCGCCGCGCCGGACTCGTCGATGAAGCCACCCCATCCTAGAACGACGGCACCACCCGAGTGAGCAGGACTAGGCGCCCTGACCGCGGGTGTCGATGATCTGCTGGGCGATCTCGACCAGTTTCACCTGGCTCTCCTGGGACAGCCGTCGCAGCAGATCGAAGGCCCGCACGTCGTCCACGCCGAAACGTTCCATGATGATGCCCTTGGCCTGACCGATGCGGTCGCGGGTGGACACCGCCGAATACAGCTGCTCGGCACGGCTTCCGGCCAGGATCGCGGCGGCGGCGTGGGCGGCGAACACCGAGCCGATGGTCTCGGCCTCGGTGTCCCACGCGTCGGGCCGGTGCGAGAACAGGTTCAGCGCCCCCGCGGTGCGGTCCGCGGTGTAGAGCTTGAAGGACAGGCTGCTGAGCACACCCAACTGCACGGCCGCGGGCGCGTAGCGCGGCCAGCGCGGCTCGCGCCGCAGATCGTCGCTGCGCACGATCGTCTCCTGCAGCGCGGCCTGCGCGCAGGGTCCCTCACCGAAGTCGTGTTGCAGGACGTCGAGCCGTGCGGCCAGGCTGTCGGTGTCGGCCAGGGTCTCGAACTCGCCGCCCTTTCGCACCAGCAGCACTCCGGCGATGTCGGCTCCCGGTATCACCTCGACCGCCGCCGCGGTCACCTCGGCCAGCACCTGATCGAGCCGTCGCGGCGCGGCCATCCCGCGGACCAGCTCGGCCATCCGCACAGCCAGCTGGTGTCGGGAATCCGGGTCCACTGCATCCATAACGTCCCGATTCTGCCCGATCCCCCGCGAGTTTGTGGCCGGCAGCGGCGAAACCGGCGTTGCCCTAAGCGGGTTCAGCGCAATTTCGGTAAGACATTGTCCCGGTAGAAGTCGATGGCGACCATCGGGTCGTCCTGCGGAAAGTGCAGGAAGGGAACGGCGCCCGCGTCGAGGACCCGCTGCACGGCCTCGACGTGCCGACCCGCGTCGGTGCCGACCGTCCAGCCACCGAAAACCTTGTCGGTGGGATTGGACTCGGCGGCCCGCTGGATGTCCACCGGATCCGGCTGGTCGACCGCGCCGGCCGTGAAGCGCCACAGCGTGGCCGCGCGGGCGGCCACGGCGTCATCGCCGACGACGGCGAATATCTCGGCCCGTTTCCCCAGGGTCGCTACGTCACGCCCGGCCGCTTGGGCTCCAGCACCGAAGGCCGCCAACAGTTTTGGGTTGGTGACGTCGCCGGACTGGGCGATCCAACCATCGCCGAACTGCCCGGCCAGCTTCGCGCTCTTCGGGCCGCCAGCCGCCACGAAGATCGGCGGCGGGGTGGCCGGCACGTCGTACAGCTTTAGTGAATTCGTCTGAAAGTAGCGGCCGGAGAACGAGATTCGCGAGCCGCTCCACAGCTGGCGGATCAGCGCGATCGCCTCGGCCAGCCGGTCGTGGCGTTCGGTGTAGTTGCCGTAGCCGTTGGTGGTGGCCTGCTCGTTGAGCCGCTCGCCGGTGCCCACTCCCAGAAACACCCTGCCGGGGTTGAGGATTGCCAGCGAGGCGAACGCCTGGGCCACCGTGGCGGGGTGATAGCGGTAGGTCGGACAGGTCACCCCGGTGCCGAACGAGACGTGGCTGGTGCTGCTGCCCACCAACGCCAGCGTCAGCCACGGAAACATCGAATGGCCCTCGTTGTCCTGCCACGGCTGGATGTGATCGCTGGCCCACACGTGGGTGAAGCCGGCCCGTTCGGCCGCCTGCGCCTGTGCCACCAACCGGTCGGTGCGGAACTGCTCGTGGGAGAGCACAAACCCGACGCCCTTGCCCGCGGGCGCCGGCGGTGCGCCGGATCGGCCGTGCCCGGCGCTCGGCTTCGCGCAGGCCTCGACCGCGGACGCGAGCATGCCGCCGGCACCGACCGCCAGCCGCCCCAACGTTCGCCGCGAAATGCCGGTCACCCCCGTCGTCATACCCGCCACCGTCGGCCTCACACACACCGGGTACGCACTAGCCTCGGATGGATGACCCCGCAGGTCCGCCCGGCCGACGGGGCCGACATCCGCGCACTGTCGGCCACGCTGGCCCGCGCGTTCTACGACGACCCGGTGATGGTCTGGCTGTTCCCCGATCGGCGCAAGCGCATCGCGCGGCTGTCCCGGGTGTTCGCGACGATGACCCGCCACCACCACCTGCCCGGCGGCGGCGTCGAGGTGGCCTGCGCGGACGCCGGGATCGGCGCCGCGGCGTTGTGGGACCCGCCCCACCGATGGCGGGAGACCCCGCGCGCGCAGCTGGCGATGACGCCGACCTACCTGCGGGTGTTCGGGCTGCGTTCGATGCGCGGCCGTGCGGTGCAGGAGCTGATGAAAAGCGTGCACCCCGAGGAGCCGCACTGGTATCTCGCCGTGATCGGCAGCGATCCCGGTGTCCGCGGTCAGGGCTTCGGTCAGGCCCTGATGAGGTCACGGCTGGACCGCTGCGACGCCGAGCACTGCCCTGCCTACCTGGAGTCGACCAAACCCGAAAACGTCCCGTACTACCAGCGTTTCGGCTTCACCGTCACCCGTGAGATCGTCCTGCCGGACGGCGGTCCGAGCATGTGGGCGATGTGGCGGCCGCCCCGGTGATCCGTGGCGCGACGCGCGCCGGCCGCGCCGTTTAACCACCCCGGGCGGCGGGCAACCGTGTCGGCATGAGCGATAACCCTCGAGGCGACGAACTGGTGGATCCCGCCGACCTTCCCGAGGAGGGCGGCCCGGGTGACACCCTGAACGCGAGCGAAGGTACCGACTCGGACGAGGTGCGCAACGACGACGGCGACATCGTCGTCGATCCCCCGGAGGGCTGGAGCGAGGCGGATCGATTCGGCGTGACGGCCGGGGAGGAACGCGAGGGCGAGTCCCTCGACGACCGGCTGGCCGCCGAGGAGCCCGACGTGCCCGACGCCATCGAGCCGGTGGACGACCTGCCGCGGCGCGCGCACCGGGGCCAGGTGGACGGCACCCCCGAGGACGGCGACTCGCTGTACGACGTCGTCGACGAGTAAGTCAGTGCTCGCATGTTTACTGCAGCCGACGTGATCTAGGGCGTGCTGCGCCAGCCGGCGATGCCGGTGGCGATCATCCGCAACTGCTTGACGGCCAGCCGGCGGATGTCCTCGCGCGCCTCGGCGCTCTGCGAATCCTCGATGGCCTCGGCGATGACGATCATCGCGTTGACGAACAGGGTCGCCAGCACGTTGAGGTCCTCGGTGGTCCACTCGTGCAGGCCGGGAAACCGGGCCAGGTCGGTGGCCAGCTCGGAGGTGATCAGCCGGATCTCGGTGCGGATGGCGTAGCGCAGCACCGACAGCCCGCTGTTGCGCTCGCGGGCGATCAGCCGCCAATGCTCGCGCCGGTCCGCGACGCTGGCCACCAGGATCTCCACCGATGACTCGATCACCCGGTTCGGGTCGAGCTTGCCGGCCCGGGCGTCGCGCAGGGTGTCGCGCAGGCTGCGGAACGACTCGTCGATCAGCACCAGGCCCAGGGATTCCATCGACTCGAAGTGCCGGTAGAACGCCGCCGGCACGATCCCGACCTCTCGGGTCACCTCGCGCAGGCTCAGGCTGGAGAAACTGCGGTCCTGCAGCAGCTTGAGGGCGGCGGCGATGATGGCGCGACGGGTCGCCTCCTTGCGCTCTTCCCGCGACTGGCTTTCGCGGGAGCGCTCACGTCCGGAGCCGCGCACCCGTGAGCTAGGAGTACGGCTGTTCACTGTGTGAACCCTACCACATACGGGCAGTAAACCCTTGACTGCTCGGCCGGGGCGGAGCAACGGTGTACATATGTTCACTCAAACCGTTCAGGCTTCCGGCCGGGTCCTCGCGCGGACCGTGCGGCAGCGGGTGCTGGGTTCGGAGCTGCTCGACCTGCTGACCGGTCCGCACGGCGTCGATCGTTACACCGAGCTGGTGGCACCGACGTGGACGCTGGGCGAGGCCCGCGCCAAAGTGACCGACGTGCGCCGCACCACGCCGCGCAGCGTCACGCTCACCCTGGAGCCCAACGACACCTTCCTGTCCAGCCATACCGTCACAGCCGGCCAGTACGTCAACCTCACCGTGGAGATCGACGGGCGCCGGCACACCCGCTGCTATTCGCCGGCCAACCGCGAAGGCGCGGCCACCCTCGAGTTGACCATCGGCCGGCACGACGGCGGGCTGGTCTCGAACCATCTGTACGACCACGCCCGACGCGGCATGGTGGTCGGCCTGGCCGGCGTCGGCGGCGATTTCGTGTTGCCGGACCCGCGCCCGCGGCGCGTCCTGTTCGTCTCCGGGGGCAGCGGTATCACCCCGGTGATGGCGATGGTGCGCACCCTGGTTTCCCAGCGGCATCGCGGCGAGATCGCCTTCATTCACTACGCGCCGACCCCCGCCGAGGCCTGCTACCGCGACGAATTGGCCGCGCTGCCGTCGGTGCGGGTGCTGCACGGGTACACCCGATCCGCGGGCGGCGACCTTTCCGGGCGCTTCGGGCCCGATCACCTGGCCGCCGCGATGCCCGCACCGGATGCGGTGTTCGTCTGCGGCCCAACATCTTTGGTCGATGCCGTCCGAGAGCACTGCGACAACGTCTACACCGAAAGCTTCACTCCGCCGGTGCTCGAGGCGCCGGCCGACCCGTCCGGCGGACGAGTCACGTTCTCCGACAGCGGCGTCGACGTCGTCGACGACGGGCGGTCGTTGCTGGAGCAGGCCGAGGCCGCCGGACTGTCCCCGCAAAACGGGTGCCGGATGGGCATCTGTCACACCTGCACGCGGCGCAAAACCGCCGGTACCGTGCGCAACCTGGTCACCGGTGCGGTCTCGACCGCTCCCGATGAGGACGTGCAGATCTGCGTGTCCGTTCCGGTCGGTGACGTGGACCTGTCCCTCTGAGGAGTAAAAACCGTGACACACAACAAGATAACCCTGACCCCCGAACAGGCCGAGGAATTCGGCCGTGAGCTCGACGCCCTCAAGGAACGGGTGATGGCCGACCTCGGCGAAAAGGATGCCGACTACATTCGCCGCGTCATCAAGGCGCAGCGCGCGCTGGAAGTCGGTGGCCGCGCCCTGCTCTTCCTGCCCCCGGCATGGCTGCTGGGCACCACCATGCTGGGCCTGTCGAAGATCTTGGACAACATGGAGATCGGCCACAACGTCATGCACGGCCAGTACGACTGGATGCGCGACCCGGCGATCAGCGGCCGGTCCTTTGAATGGGACACCGCGTGCCCGGCCGACCAGTGGCGGCACTCGCACAACTACATGCACCACACCCACACCAACATCGTCGGCATGGACCGCGACATCGGGTACGGGATCCTGCGGATGAGCGAAGACCAGCCGTGGCAGCCGTATTTCCTCGGCAACCCGCTCTACGCGTTCCTGTTGATGGTGCTGTTCCAGTACGGGGTGGCGCTGCACGAGCTGGAAACCGAACGTATCCGCTCCGGAGAGATCCGGTTGGCGGACAAGCGCGAGGTGCTGCGCGAAATCTGGCAGAAGACCCGCCGCCAGACGCTCAAGGACTATGTCGCCTTTCCGCTGCTGGCCGGGCCCTTCGCGCCGTTCGTGTTCACCGGCAACCTCACCGCCAACCTGATCCGCAACGTGTGGTCATACATGATCATCTTCTGCGGCCACTTCCCGGACGGCACACAGGAATTCACCGTCGAAGAGACGCAGGACGAGTCGCGCGGCATGTGGTACTTCCGCCAGATCCTCGGCTCGGCAAACCTGACCGGCGGCAAGCTGTTTCATCTGCTCTCCGGCAACCTGTCGCACCAGATCGAGCACCACCTGTTCCCCGACATGCCGGCCCGGCGCTACGCCGAGATCGCGCCGGAGGTACAGGCGATCTGCCAACGCTACGGCGTCGCGTACAACCGCGGGCCGCTGCTGCGTCAGTTCGGCACCGTCGTGCGCAAGATCGTCAAGCTGTCGTTGCCGGACGCGTGGGTCCCCGGCGCCGCCAAGCCCGCCGACCGCGAGCCGGTGGCCGCCTGAGCGACTCCCGAGCGTGGGGGCCATGTACGGATTGCGGACGTCTCGCCTACACAGCCCCCACGCTCGGCGCAACGGGATGGCTCAGCGCACCGCCGTCGGGGCGTCGGCGGCCTTGACGAGTTCCACCTCGGGCCGGGCGGGCACGCCATCGGCCAGGAACCACCGGAAGGCCAGGTTGCCGCGCGGATAGCCCAGCGTGGTAACGGAATTCGGGTGCGGCGTGCGGTCGCCGGACAACACGATGGTCACTGTGCCGTCGCTGTTGGCGACGGCGCTGTGGCCGTTGATCGAGCACCGGGCGTCGGGGCCCTCCGCGGCGCCGTAGGTGGCCATGAACTGGTTCCACACCACCATGTTCCAGAACCGGCAGGACGGGGGCCGGTGCGTGATGACCAGGGCCTCGTCGTCGTCGAGCACGAAACTGCCGTAGGAGTAGCAGGCATCGCGTGCCGACCAGCCGAAGTTGGCGTCGGGCACCTGGTAGGGGTCGGCGAATGCGTTTGCGGCGTGGGCGGTTTCGTGCCCGAGCGCGTGCTGGTCGTCAACCCGGTTGCCGACCGCCAGCGGGACGATGGCGAACATGGTGCGCAGCCAGGTCGCGACCGCGCGCAGCCGGGCGGCGGTCTCGGCGTCGCCGTGCCGGATCGGCGCGGGCTCATCGAGCGCCTCGATTCGCCACGTCACCGGGCGCCCGGTCAGCGGGTCGGCCTGGTAGTCGCGGGTCATCAGCACCGCCGCATCGGGTGTCGGGGGAAATTCGAAGGAGAAGTTGCCGTCGGCGTCGACGTCCAGGTCGCTGTCGCGGACGATCGCGACGACCCGGTCCGACCACGCCCCGAGTGACGGTTCGTTGTAGGCGGTCACCGAAAAGTACACGCTGTCACCCTTGTTGCCGCTGATCCGGTACCGGCGCTTCGGATCCACCGGGCAGATGAAGTAGTAGGCGTCGGTGTTGTCGCCGCCCCAGCGCCGGTCGCGGCGAAACGGCGTGTTCACCGCGACGAACTGCGGCCGGTCGGGCTCGGGGAACAGGTAGGTGTCGAACGCCACGCCCAGGGTGGTGGCGAGCATGCGGTAGCCGTCGGCGATGTGCCGGTCGTCGCTGACCGCGCGGTCGCCCTCCAGGAAGGAGCGGTCGAGCTCGCCCAGGGCGGCCAGCAATTCCCGCCATGCGGTGGTCGATTCGTGCGTCATGCGCTGATTCCTTTCAGGAGCAACCTGGTGGTGCGATCGACCCACGCGTCGTCGAGCTCGTTGGGGCGGGTCAGCAGGGCCACCAAGGTGACGCCCGCGATGGTCTCGGCCAGTTCGGCGGCGGTGACGTCGGGCCGTGCCTCGCCGCGCGCCGCGGCGGCGGCGAGCCAGTCGGCCAGGCCGCCGCCGATGGCGCCGGCGAACCGCTCCAGCAGCGCCGAATGCAGGCTCGGATCGGCGGCATTTCGCCGATCAGCCCGGGCAGGGCGGCCTTGGCGGCCGGGGCGGTGAGGAAAACCATTGTGCGGCGCACCATCTCGCGCAGGTCGTCGGCCGTCGACCCGGTGTCGGGGATGGCGGTGTCGGCGCTGACCGGGAACACCGCCTCGTGCACCAGGTGCGCCTTGCTGGGCCAGCGGCGGTAGATCGCGGGCTTGCTGGTGCCGGCTCGCTGCGCGATGGCGGAGACCAGCAGCCCGGGATAGCCCGTCTCCGCCAGCAGCTCCACCGTCGCGCGCAGCACCGCGGCATCGATCCGGGGATCACGGGGTCGGCCAAAATCCACTACCATTACGAAACTAAGAGTAACATAAGTCGGCGTGACCGTTCGCCTCGAAGACCTGGCCGAGCCGCAGTTCAGCGCCGAGGGCCGACAGATCCTGGACATGATGGCCGCGATGGCCCCGCAGTGCCCGCTGGATGCCGACGCGCTGCACACCCAGGCCAGCGCCGACACCGGCCTGCACGACTTCGGGCCCGACGACTACCGGGAGCGCCTCGAGGTCTACCTGACCGCGCTGCGCGAAATCGACGGGCTGCACGCCGCCGGGACGGTCAACTTCTATGGTCAGCTGCTGCAGATCCTCAAGAACCGGCTGCTGCTGACCGACCTGCTCAAGCGTCATCCCGAGATCCACGACATCGAACTGCGCTCCCCGGTGGTGATCGCCGGGCTGCCCCGCACCGGCACCACCCACCTGCACAACCTGCTGGCCGCGCCACCCACCTTCCGCACCATGCCCTACTGGGAAAGCGTGGAGCCGTTTCCGATGCCCAATGAGGTTGGCGTGCAACCGGATCCGCGGCGAACCCGGATGGACGTCGCGGTCGGGGTGATCAACACGGTGATGCCGCATTTCGCGCTGATGCACGAGATGACCACCGATCACGTCCACGAGGAGATCCAGTTGCTGGCCAACGACGTGTCCACCATGCTGCTGGAGACGCTCGCCGAGGCGCCGCGCTGGCGCGCCTACTACCAGGCCCACGATCAGACGCCGCACTACGAATATCTGGCCACCCAGCTGCGGGCGATGCAGTTCCTGCGCTGCGGCCGGCGCTGGCTGCTCAAGTCGCCCCAGCATCTAGAGCAGGTGCCGGTGCTCGATCGGGTGTTTCCGGACAGCATCGTGGTGTTCACCCACCGCGACCCGGTGCCGGTGGCGCTGTCGATGATCGCGATGATCACCTACTCAGCCCGCATGCACCGCTCGCCGGTGCCGGTGCGCCAGATCGCCGAGTCCTGGATCGACCGCCTGGGGCAGATGCTGGCCGCGCTGGTCCGCGACCGCGACACCATTGGTCCGGACCGTTCGATCGACATCCGGTTCGACGACTTCATGGCCGACGAACTCGGCGTGGCCGAGCGGGTGTACGCCCTGGCGGGCGAGCCGTTCACCGACGACGCGCGCGCGGACGTCGCCGACTACCTGGCGGGTCACCGCCGCGGCCGGCTGGGCAACGTCGAAACGTCCTACGAGATGTTCGGGTTGGACGAGGACAGCCTGCGCGAGCGTTTCGCCCCCTACGTCGAGCGGTTCCTGGCCTAATCCCGCGCCGGCGGCTACCTTCTCAACACATGGTCACCATGCCCGAGCTGGACGGCGTCGAACACCGCTACGTGGATCTCGGAGACGACGTGACGATCCATGTCGCGGACGCGGGTCCGGCGAGCGGCCCGGCGGTGATGCTGGTACACGGCTTCCCGCAGAACTGGTGGGAATGGCGCGCGTTGATCGGGCCGCTGGCCGCCGACGGCTACCGGGTGCTGTGCCCGGACCTGCGCGGCGCCGGGTGGAGCTCGGCGCCGCGGTCGAGTTACCGCAAGGACGAGATGGCCGACGACCTGGCCGGGGTGCTCGATCGCCTGGGCGTCCGGTCGGTCGACCTGGTGGCCCACGACTGGGGCGGACCGGTCGCGTTCATCATGATGCTGCGCCACCCGGAAAAGGTGACCGGCTTCTTCGGGGTGAACACCTCGGCGCCGTTCGTGAAGCGCTCGCTGTCGACGATCCGCAATGTGTGGCGGTTCTGGTATCAGATCCCGATCTCGTTGCCGGTCATCGGCCCCCGGGTGATCAGCACCCCGGATTCCCGGTTCGTGCGGCTGCTGGGGTCCTGGGTCGGCGGCGGCTACACGCTGCCCGAGGAGGACGTCCGCCTCTACCTCGAGTGCATGCGCCAACCGGGGCACGCCGAGGCGGGCTCGCGGTGGTATCGGTCGTTTCAGACCAGGGAGATGCTGAGCTGGATGCGCGGGGAGTACGACGGCGCCCGCGTGCACGTTCCGGTGCGCTGGCTGTCGGGCACCGAGGACCCGGTGCTTACCCCGGACCTGTTGGACGGATACGCCGAGCGGATCGATGACTTTCAGCTGGAGCTGGTCGACGGCGTCGGGCATTGGATCGTCGACCAGCGGCCCGATCTGGTGCTGGACCGGGTGCGGGCCTTCCTGCGCCGCGAAACTTAAACTGCGGCGCCGGTTTTCGGCGTGTCGTGTGCGTGGTGTAAGTGTCGTGGCGTGCCGGGCGGTACGCGCCGCGCGCCCTAGTCGACGCCGATGGTGACCTCGGTCGATTTGATGAACACGGTCGCCGGCTTACCGACCTCGAGGCCGAGGTCGGTCGCGGCATCCCTGGTGACCGACGACGTGACGACCTGGTCGCCGCCGTCCAGCGTCACCTTCACCACGGCCATCACGGTGCCGAGTTCGACCTCGGTGATGGTCCCCCTGAGCTGGTTTCGGGTCGAGAGCCGCATCGCAAGAACCTCCATGTCGCAACGGTCGGGATCTGCGGTGAGCGTAGCCCTACCCGGCTCGGCCCGGAATGGCTTGGGAGACTTCCACTTACGCGAGCGGACGGGCCTAGTGCCGGGGGCCAAGCAGAGCTACGGACGCATCCACGGCCGGTTCCACGATTCCTCGGACCGGTTTTCCGTCTTCGACCGCAAGTGCGGTCAGCTCCCGCAGCCCGCCGAGCAGGATTACGGCCAGCGGCGCGGTCAGCGGAGGAAGCTGCGCGCGGCGGAATCCGGGACTGGCGCTCAGGTCGATCAGCAGGCTGGTCAGCAACTGCAGCCCGCGGCGCTGCACCGGGCGCGCGGCCGCACCCAGCGAGGGCAGCTCGCGGATCCAGCTCAACGTGATGGCCGGACGCGCCTCGATGTATCCCACGTAGGCCTCGACCGCCTGGCGGATCTGCACGCGCCAATCCGCCTCGGGATCGACCGAGGCCGCGATCTTGGCCCCCAATTTCTCGATGTCGACCGCCAGCAGCTCGAGAAAGCACTCTTCCTTGCCGGCGAAGTGGTCGTAGAAGGTGCGCTTGGAGGTCCGTGCGCAGCGGACGACGTCGGCGACGGTGCTGGCGCGGTAGCCGCGCTCGCCGATCGAGGTGGCCAGACCGTCGAGCAATCGGAGCCGAAATGGATCGATCTCGCCGAGATCGGGCTCGCCATCCGTTGCGGTCATTGCTGAGGTCACGGCCGGCGCCCCCTCTCGGTTCGAAACGCATCTTGTCAGCTTTGGTACTGCAGAGTACCGTACTTCGAAAGGTCTGTGGTACATCGCGGTACCAACCCCGGCCCGGGGCAGATGTTGGGAGCAATGCATGAGCGAAGTAGCCACCGCCCCGCCGGCCGCGGTCCATCTGCCTCCCGCGGTCCGAGGCCCGAAACTGTTGCAGGGCATCGGGTTTGCCGTGTCGCGCCGAACCATGATGCGACGGCTTTCCCGCCGTTACGGCAACGTCTTCACGCTGCGCCTGCCGATGTGGGGGCCCGTCGTCATGGTCAGCGATCCCCAGCTCGCCAAGCAGATCTTCACCACCAGCCCGGACGAACTGGGCAACATCCAGCCCAATTTGAGCAGGCTGTTCGGCTCCGGCTCGGTGTTCGGGCTCGAGGGCGACGACCACCGCCGGCGGCGACGGCTGCTGGCGCCGCCGTTTCACGGCAAGAGCATGAAGAACTACGAGAGCATCATCGAAGAGGAGACGCTGCGCGAGACGGCCGGCTGGCCGGAGGGCGAGTCATTCCCGACGTTGCCGCCGATGATGCGGATCACGCTCAACGCGATCCTGCGCGCGGTCTTCGGGGCCGAGGGCGCCGAGCTCGACGAGCTGCGCCGGCTCATCCCGCCCTGGGTCACCCTGGGTTCACGGCTTGCGGCGCTGCCGAAGCCGCAGCGCTACCCGCGGTTCGGCCCGTGGGGTCAACTGGACAGGTGGCGCCGCCAATACGACGGCGTCATCGAGAGGCTGATCGCCGCGGAGCGGGCCGACCCGAACTTCGCCGAGCGGACCGACGTGCTGGCGCTGCTGCTGCGCAGCACCTACGACGACGGTGCGGCCATGTCGCACAAGGAGATCGGCGACGAGCTGTTGACCCTGCTGGCCGCCGGGCACGAGACCACGGCGTCGACGCTGGCGTGGGCGTTCGAGCGGATCAGCCGGCACCCCGAGCTGTTGGCGAGGCTGGTCGAGGAGGCCGACAACGGCGGCAACGAGCTGCGCCAGGCGGCGATCCTGGAGGTGCAACGGGCAAGGACCGTCATCGATTTCGCCGGCCGCCACGTCTATCCCGACGTGTACCGGCTCGGCGAATGGGTGATCCCGCGCGGCTATTCGATCATCGTCGGCATCGCGCAGATCCACGACAACCCCGATGTGTTCCCCGACCCCCGGCGGTTCGACCCGCAACGCTTCATCGACAACAAGCCGTCGGCGCTGTCCTGGATCCCGTTCGGTGGCGGGACGCGCCGGTGCGTCGGGGCGGCGTTCGCGAACATGGAGATGGACGTGGTGCTACGAACGGTGTTGCGCCACTTCACCATTGAAACCACCGACGCACCGGACGAGCCCTGGCACTGCCGCGGCGTGGCCTTCACCCCCAAACACGGCGGTCGGATCGTGGTGCACCGGCGCTGAGCCGGGCGCGGTTCAGCTACCGGAGGTAGCCCGGCGCGGCAGTTTCCAGCCCGGGCGGATGTAGTGGCAGGTGTACCCGTTGGGGTAGCGCTGCAGGTAATCCTGGTGCTCGGGCTCGGCTTCCCAGAAGTCGCCGGCCGGGCTGACCTCGGTCACCACCTTGCCGGGCCATAAACCGGAGGCCTCCACATCGGCGATGGTGTCCAGCGCGATCCGCTTCTGCTCGTCGTCGGTGTAGAAGATCGCCGAGCGGTAGCTGGGTCCGCGGTCGTTGCCCTGCCGGTCTTTCGTTGTCGGATCGTGGATCTGGAAGAAGAACTCCAGGATCTGCCGGTAGTCGGTGACCGCCGGGTCGTAGATGATCTCGACGGCCTCGGCGTGGGTGCCGTGGTTGCGGTAGGTCGCGTTGGGGACGTCACCGCCGGTGTAGCCGACCCGGGTGGACACCACGCCGGGTTGCTTGCGGATGAGTTCTTGCATCCCCCAGAAGCACCCGCCGGCCAGAATCGCTTTCTGCGTGTTCGTCATGTCATCGCCTCGTTTCGCTCTCGCCGAATGGCCGCAGTCCCCCTCCGATTATCCTGACGTTGGCCATCGAATACACCCGCGAGGCAAAGCTCTCGACAAACTGCGGTAGAACGTGTTCTAGTTTTGGCGTGAGCAGCCCGCAATTCTCCCGTAGTGAGCTCGTCGATGCCTTCGCGAAATTCGAAGCGACGGTCGATGCCGCGGCCCAATCGCACGACTGGGATGCCTGGGTCGAGCACTACACCCCCGACGTGGAGTACGTCGAGCACGCGGCCGGCACCATGCACGGCCGCGACGAGGTGCGCCAGTGGATCAAGCGGACCATGACGACCTATCCCGGCAGCCACATGGTCGCGTTCCCGTCGCTGTGGTCGGTGGTCGACGAGGAGCGCGGCCGGATCATCTGCGAACTCGACAACCCGATGAAAGACCCCGGCGACGGCAGCGTCATCACCGCGACCAACATCTCGATCATCACCTACGCCGGCGACGGACTGTGGTCGCGGCAGGAGGATGTCTACAACCCGTTGCGCTTCCTGCGCGCCGCGATGAAGTGGTGCCGCAAGGCGCAGACGCTGGGCACCCTCGACGACGCGGCCGCGCAGTGGATGCGGCAGAACGGGGGCGCGCAGTGAGCGGCAAACCCAAACTGGTCATCGGCGCCAACGGTTTTCTGGGTTCGCACGTGACCCGCCAGCTCGTCGCCGACGGGGCGCAGGTCCGCGCGATGGTGCGCGCCGGCGCCAATACCCGTGGTATCGACGACCTTTCGCTGACCCGCTTCCATGGCGACGTGTTCGACACCGCGGTGCTGTCCGAGGCGATGGACGGCGTCGACGACGTCTACTACTGCGTGGTCGACACCCGCGCCTGGTTGCGCGACACCTCGCCGCTGTTTCGCACCAATGTCGAAGGGCTGCGCAACGTTCTGGATGTGGCCGTAACCCAACCTGAGCTGCGCAAGTTCATCTTCACCAGCACCTACGCGACGGTCGGGCGACGGCGCGGGCACGTGGCGACCGAGGACGACGTCATCGGCACCCGCGGGCTGTCCGACTACGTCAAATCCCGCGTGCAGGCCGAAAACCTGGTGATGCGCTATGTGGCCGAGGCCGGGCTGCCCGCGGTCGCGATGTGCGTGTCGACCACCTACGGCAGCGGCGACTGGGGCCGCACCCCGCACGGCGCCTTCATCGCCGGGGCCGTGTTCGGCAAGTTGCCGTTCACCATGGAGGGCATCCAGCTGGAAGTCGTCGGCGTCACCGACGCCGCGAAGGCCATGGTCCTGGCCGCCGACCGCGGCCGTGTCGGCGAGCGGTACCTGATCTCCGAGCGGATGATCGCGCTCAAAGAGGTGGTGCGGATCGCCGCCGACGAAGCCGGGGTGCCGCCCCCGCGGCGCTCGATCTCCGTCCCGACGCTGTATGCCCTTGGCGCACTGGGCGATCTGCGCGCCCGGCTCACCGGCAAGGACGCCGAACTCAGCCTCGCCTCGGTGCGAATGATGCGCGCCGAGGCGCCCGTCGACCACAGCAAGGCCGTCCGCGAACTCGGTTGGCAGCCGCGCCCGGTCGAGGAGTCCATTCGCGAGGCGGCGCGGTTCTGGGCCTCGATGCGAAATGCCAAGGGTAAGAGCGCAACTCCTCGCTGAACACCACGCCGATCACCGTTCAGGATGCGCCGCGGCCCATCGCGGGCGACTAGCCTCGGGCGGTATCGGGGCCCATTGAACACGTCGAACTGCAGCTCACCGGACGCTTGTGCCCGCGGTGGCGAACATGGCGCAATACCACCGCTGCGCGTTCGGCTGACCGGGAAGGGTTAAGCGCGGATGGGCGTTGCACATCTCACCGGCGTCTTGAGGAGGAACCACCATGGCCCACCCGGAAATCAAAGAGCCCAGTGCGGGACACCCGATCACCATCGAGCCGACGCGGGGCCGGGTGCAGGTACGTGTCAACGGCGAGCTGATCGCCGACAGCACCGCCGCACTGGAATTGCGTGAAGCAACATTGCCTGCGGTGCAATACATTCCGTTCACCGACGTGGCGCAGGACCGGCTCACCCGCACCGACACCAGCACCTACTGCCCGTTCAAGGGCGAGGCCAGCTACTACAGCGTGACCACCTCGGCAGGCGACACCGTCGACGACGTGATCTGGACCTACGAGCAGCCCTACCCCGCCGTGGCGGCGATCGCCGGGCACGCCGCGTTCTACCCCGACAAGGCTGAGATCAGCATCTCGACCGACTGAGCTCAGTAGCCGATCCATCCGGGCATCGCGTTATCCACCGCCCGGGTGTCGCTGTACACGCGCATCGACACGATCAGCCCGTCGCGGGTGTCGAAAATGCACACGAACGGGCTGTCGTACTCGACGCCCGCGGAGGTGGTTCCGGCGGCCTGCGCCTCCACCACGACCGTCTCGCCCTCGTTGACACAGCGCACTAGGTCGATGGTCAGCTCCAGGTCTTGTTTGCGCCGCTCGATCGCCCGCCGCAAGGTGTCCTTGTCGCAAGCCGCGCGGGTGTAGAGCGTCCAGTAGCTGAAGTCGTCGCTGAGCAGCGCGAAGCCCTCGTCCAGATCGCCGCCCTCGGTGGTGCTCTGTAAGAACATCCAGGCCAGTTCGCCCTGAGGATCATCGAACGGCGTCATCACACCGCAATATTGACGTGGCACGCAGTTCACGGTCAATCAGGGCAAATCGGAGAGCATCGGGTGAAGAGCAGCGCGCGCACCGTGGTGTTTCCCGGAGCGGTCAGCTTCGGGCACACCCTGGCGCCCCTCCGCCGCGGCCTGGGCGATCCCTGCTTCCTGGCCCCGGGCGACGGCTCCATCTGGCGGACCAGCCTGCTGCCCACCGGCCCGGTCACCGCCCGGATCAGCCGCGCGGGGACCAACGCCGTGCAGTGTGTGGCGTGGGGAGCCGGCGCGGCGCAGTTCGTCGACATGCTGCCCGCGATGCTGGGCAGCGAGGACGACGCCTCGGACTTCGTGCCGCGGCATCCGACGGTCGCCGCCGCGCAGCGGCGCGTCCCGCACCTGCGGCTGGGCCGCACCGGGCTGGTGCTCGAAGCGCTGATCCCGGCGATCATCGAGCAGCGGGTGCCGGGCGCGGACGCGTTCCGCTCCTGGCGGGTGCTGGTGTCGAAGTACGGCACGCCGGCGCCGGGACCGGCGCCGGAGCGGATGATGGTCCCGCCCTCGGCGCAGGCGTGGCGCAGCATCCCGTCGTGGGAGTTCCACCGCGCCAACGTCGACCCGCGGCGGGCGCAGACGGTGGTGACCTGTGCGCGGCGCGCCGCCTCGCTGGAACGGCTGGTGTCGCGGCCGGCCGCGCAGGCGCGCGCGGCGTTGACGTCGCTGCCGGGGGTGGGGGAGTGGACCGCCGCCGAGACGGCGCAACGGGCCTTCGGCGACGCCGACGCCGTGTCGGTGGGCGACTACCACATTCCCAAGATGGTCGGCTGGACGCTGCTGGGCCGTCCCGTCGACGACGCTGGCATGCTCGAATTGCTGGAGCCGATGCGGCCGCATCGCCAGCGGGTGGTCCGGTTGCTCGAAGCCAGCGGGCTGGCTCGTGAACCCCGGCGGGGGCCGCGGCTTCCGGTCCAGCAAATCCACTCGCTTTGATTCGCGGCGTTTTTCGCACCTTGGCATCGGGTACTCGACAGCCCAAGTGACCGAGTGCGAACCGAGGGAAGGAAGCCAGGAACAAGCGATGAGTGAGTTCACAATTCCGGGATTGACCGACAAGCAGGCGGCGCGGCTCACCGAACTGCTGCAAAAGCAACTGAGCACCTACAACGATCTTCACCTGACGCTCAAGCACATTCACTGGAACGTGGTGGGCCCCAACTTCATCGGCGTGCACGAGATGATCGACCCGCAAGTCGAGGCGGTCCGCGGTTTCGCCGACGACGTCGCGGAACGCATTGCGGCGCTTGGTGCTTCGCCGCAGGGCACGCCCGGAGCCATCATCAAGGACCGGTCGTGGGACGACTACTCGGTGGGCCGCGACACCGTCCAGGCGCACTTGGCCGCCCTCGATCTCGTCTACAACGGGGTGATCGAAGACATCCGCCAATACATCGACGAGACGGACGAACTCGACCAGGTGACCCAGGACCTGTTGATCGGGCAGGCGGCGCAGCTCGAGAAGTTCCAATGGTTCGTCCGGGCACACCTGGAAAGCGCCGGCGGGCAGTTGGCGCACAAGGGCAAAAGCACCGAACGCGCCGCCGCGCAGAGCGCGCGCGGCAAATCCTGACCCACCCCGCAGCGAACGACGGATCGCCCCGGCACAGCGCCGGGGCGATCGCGCGTCCGGCCCCTCAGGAATAAGTGGACCGTAGTCCGGTTATACCGGGTAGTCCGCAACATCGAGGAGGCCAAATGCCTGCAGTCACGGCCAACACGCTCACCTTGCCGCGGGTCGGTGGCCCCGGCCCCGCCGACACCGAACGCCCGGTGCGATCCATCACCACCGGCCCGCGGGGCTACGAGGGCGAAGGGTTCCCGGTGGTGCGCGCCTTCGCCGGGGTCAGCACCGCCGCCCTGGACCCGTTCGTGCACATGGACCAGCTGGGTGAGGTCGACTATCAGCCCGGCGAGCCCCGGGGCACCGACTGGCACCCGCACCGCGGCTTCGAAACCGTGACCTATCTGCTCGACGGGAAGTTCGCCCACCAGGACTCGCACGGGGGCGGGGGCCTGATCACCGACGGCGCCACCCAGTGGATGACCGCCGGGTCGGGCATCTTGCACATCGAGACGCCCCCGGCCGAACTTGTCGACAGCGGTGGGCTGTTCCACGGCATCCAGCTGTGGGTGAACCTGCCCCGCAAGGACAAGTTCACCCCGCCCCGCTACCAGGCCATCGAAGGCGGCGACGTCGCGTTACTGGCCTCCGACGACGGCGGCGCGCTGCTGCGCATCATCGCCGGCGAGGTCGACGGGCACCACGGCCCGGGCGTCACCCACACGCCGATCACGCTGGCGCACGCGACGATCGCGAACGGCGCGCGGCTCAACCTTCCGTGGCGGCGCGATTTCAACGCGCTGGTGTACGTGCTGTCCGGCGACGGCTACGTCGGCCCGGTCGCGCACCCGATTCGTCAGGGGCAGTTGGCCGTGCTGGGGCCGGGTGACCGGATCACCGTCGGCGCGCGCGAGGTCCAGGATTCGGGGCCGGATCGCGGCGCCATTGATGTGCTGCTGCTCGGCGGGCGGCCCATTCGCGAGCCGGTATTCCACTACGGGCCTTTCGTGATGAACACGCGCACGGAATTGATCGAGGCGCTGCAGGACTACCAGGCCGGAAAGTTTGGCAGCATTCCGCCAAACGCGCTAATGCCGCACCGCCGCGATGGCACACTCTGAGAATGCTTCCACGGGGGAATCGCAGGCCAGGGCGTCCGCCTGCGGCCAAAGCCGATGAAACCCGGCAACGCATCATTCAGGCCGCTCGCCTGGTTTTCAGCGAACGCGGTTATGACGGCGCGACCTTCCAGGCCATCGCGGCGCGCGCCGATTTGACCCGGCCGGCGATCAATCACTACTTCTCGAGCAAGCCGGCGCTGTATCAGGAAGTGATGGACGAGACGAATGAATTCGTCATCGGGGTCGGGATAAAAGAGGCAGACCGCGAAACCACGCTGGTGGGGCGGCTCACGGCATTCATCTCCGCGGCGGTGAAAGCCAATGCCGAGAATCCGGCGGGTTCCGCATTCATTATCGGCGGCGTCCTGGAATCGCAGCGGCACCCCGAATGGAACACAGCGGAAAACGATTCCGTGCGCATTGCCCGCGAATTCTTGATCCGCGTGGTCAACGACGCGATCGAGCACGGCGAGGTCGCGGCCGACATCGACGCGTCGGCCTTGGTGGAGACCCTGCTCGTGGTGATGTGCGGGGTGGGGCTGTACGCGGGCTACGTCGAGACCTATCAGGAGATGCTGGCCGTCACCGGCATGCTGCGACAGCTGCTGGAAGGCGCGCTGTGGCGTCCCGGGTCCTAAGCGCGGATGGGCACGCAGTGAAGTTGCGCACAAAGCGTATAGGCTAACTAACTTATCCCGGTAGCATGGTCCGGACATGACTGATCTGGACTCCTCGCTGCCGCCGTCCGTCCGGACCGCCGGCGACAGCTGGACCATCACCGAACTCGTCGGCGCCACCGCGTTGGGCGTCGCCGCGGCGCGTGCGGCGGAGACCGCCGGTCCCGATCCGCTGATCCGCGACGAATTCGCCGGCCTGCTGGTGTCGTCCGCCGGGCCGGCCTGGGCGCGGCTGGCCGACCCGGAGCTGTCCTGGCTCGACGACGATCCGCACGGCAAACGCGCGCACCGCGTCGGCATCGACTACCAGGCCGTGCGCACCCACTACTTCGACGAGTACTTCGACGGCGCGCTGCGCGCCGGGATCCGGCAGGTGGTGATCCTGGCCGCCGGGCTGGACTCGCGGGCCTACCGACTGAACTGGCCCGGCGGCACCACCGTCTACGAGATCGACCAGCCCAAGGTGCTGGAGTACAAGACCGAGACCCTGCAGCGGCACGGCGCCACCCCCGCCGCCGTCCGGCGTCCCGTCCCAGTCGACCTGCGTGACGACTGGCCCGCGGCCCTGACCGCCGCCGGCTTCCAGGCCGCCCGGCCCACCGCCTGGCTGGCCGAAGGACTGCTGCCCTACCTGCCGAGCGACGCCCAGGACCGGCTGTTCGAGATGGTCACCGCGCTCAGCGCCGCCGGCAGCCAGGTCGCCGTCGAGGTGTTCGGCATGAACTCGCGCAGCAACGCGCAGCGCTGGCTGCGGATGCGCGGGCGGCTGGGCCTGGACGTCAACGTCGCCGCGCTGACCTACCACGAGCCGGACCGCTCGGATGCCGCCGCCTGGCTGACCGGGCACGGCTGGCGGGTGCACAGCGTCGACAACCGCGACGAGATGGCCCGGCTGGGCCGCCCGGTACCCGAGGACCTGTCCGACGAGGCGGTCCGCAGCACGTTGCTGCGCGCCCACCTCGGCGGGTCCACCGGCTGACTTCCCCCGAGGATTCCAAGGAGCAAACGCCATGAGCTCACTGCGCACCCACGACGACACCTGGGACATCAAGAGCAGTGTCGGCACCACCGCGGTGATGGTGGCCGCCGCCCGCGCCGTCGAGACCGAGCAGCCCGACCCGCTGATCCGCGACCCGTACGCCAAGCTGCTGGTCACCAACTCCGGCGCCGGCGTGCTGTGGGAGGCCATGCTCGACCCCGACATCGCCGCCCGGGTGGAGGCCCTGGACGAGGAATCGGCGGCGCACCTGCACCACATGCGCGGCTACCAGGCGGTGCGGACGCACTTCTTCGACACCTACTTCGCCGACGCCGTCGCCGCCGGGATCCGGCAGATCGTGATCCTGGCCTCGGGACTGGACTCCCGGGCGTACCGGCTCGACTGGCCGGCCGGCACCACCGTCTACGAGATCGATCAGCCGCAGGTGCTGGCCTACAAATCCACCACCCTCGCCGAGAACGGGGTGACGCCGTCCGCCGATCGCCGCGAGGTCGCCGTCGATCTGCGCCAGGACTGGCCGGCCGCGCTGCGTGCGGCCGGCTTCGACCCCACCCAGCGCACCGCCTGGCTGGCCGAAGGGCTGCTGATGTACCTGCCCGCCGAGGCGCAGGACCGGCTGTTCACCCTGATCGGCGAGCTCAGCCCGGCCGGCAGCCGGGTGGCCGCCGAAACCGCGCCCAACCACGCCGACGAGCGGCGCCAGCAGATGCGGGAACGGTTCAAGAAGGTGGCCGACGAGATCGGCTTCGAGCAGACCGTCGACGTCGGCGAGCTGATGTACCGCGACGATCACCGCGCCGACGTCACCGAGTGGCTCAACGCGCACGGCTGGCGCGCCACGGCCGAGCACTCGACGGCCGCGATGCGCCGGCTCGGTCGCTGGATCGAGAACGTCCCGCTGGCCGACGACAAGGACGCCTTCTCCGACTTCGTCGTCGCCGAGCGCCGCTAAGGGGCATTCCCGGCTGGCGCGCGGCCCCGGTTACCGGGATTTGACCTGGTCATCGGGAACAATGGTCAGCCATTATGGGCAGCGCTGGAACCGGTCACCCGCGCCGCTGGGTGCTGTTGAAGGGCCGGCTCGTCGCCAGCGTCGCGTCGGCGTTCGTCATGGCCGTCACCGGTGTCGGCTGGACCGGCTATCACACCGCGCTGGGCCGGATCATCATCTCGCATGCCCTGCCCAACGGGGCGATGTCGCTCGGCGACAACCAGAACATCCTGCTGATGGGCCTGGACAGCCGGTTGGACCAGAACGGCCGGCCGCTGCCGCCGGAAATCTACGACGCGCTGCACGCCGGCGACGAAAGCTCCGGCGGCTACAACGCCAATGTCCTTATCGTCGTTCATCTTTCGGACGGTGACGGGCCCGTCACCGCGGTGTCGATCCCGCGCGACGACTACGCCGAGTTGCCGGGCTGCCCGGGATCGGTGTGTGCCGGCAAGATCAAACAGGCCTACGGGCTGGCCTATCAGCAGTCGCTGAATGCGCAGGCCGCCGGGAATTCCGGCGCCGGGGCCACCGACCTGGCCGCTCGCGAGCAGACCGCCCGCGAGGCCGGCCGCAAGGCCGAGATCGGCGCCGTCACCGACTTTCTGGGCATCTCGGTCGACCACTTCGTCGAGGTCACCCTGGGCGCCTTCTTCCAGATCGCCAAGGCGGTCGAGCCGATCACGGTGTGCCTGGCCGGCGACACCCGGGACAGCTATTCGGGGGCGGACTTCCACCAGGGCGTGCAGCGCATCGACGCGGCCGAGGCGATGGCCTTCGTGCGGCAGCGGCGCGACGAAAACGACGGCTCCTTCACCGATTTCGACCGGACCCGCCGCCAGCAGGCGTTCCTGGTGTCGCTGGTCGAGGCGGCGCGCAGCGGCGGCGCGCTGTCCAGTGTGAGCGGGTTGCGCAAGCTGCTGCAGGTCGCCCGGGACAACGTCGCCGTCGACGCCGGGCTGGACCTGATGCAGTTCGCCGCGCGGGCCTCGCAACTGGCCGGGCGGCCGCTGTCGCTGTACACCCTGCCGATCTCGGGCTTCGGCAAGGACCCCAACGGCTCCGACATCAACCTGGTCGACCTTCCCGCGATCCGGCGGATCGTCAACGAACGCTTCATGTCCGACGCGCCGGCCGCGCTGGACGCGGCGGTCCCGGGCTCCCAGCCACCGGCCGCCCCCGCCGAGCCCGCGGTCCTCGACGTCGTCAACGCCACCACACACGACGGGCTGGCCGCCGCCCTCGAGGAGGCCCTGGCCGGCCGAGGCTTCACCCGGGGCAGCGCCACGACCGCCCCCACCCAGGCCGAGGACAGCAGCATCGAATACGGCCCCGGCGCCGAGGCGGCCGCGCGGCTGCTGGCCGACCAACTGCACCTGCCGGCCACCGCGCAGAGCGCGGTCGCGCCCGGCACCGTGCGGCTGACCGTCGGCACCGCGTTCCCGGCCGCCGACTACCTCGCCCATCCCGGCGCCTCGGGGTCGGGACAGGTGAGCACGGTGTCCGCCACCGGCACCGGCGATCACGCCCCCGCGCCGACCGACCTCAGCCAGATGACGGCCACCAGCGTCCCCTGCGTCAAGTAACCGCGCGGCCCGGCCGCGGGCCGGATCCTTCCTATTGCTCCCCCAACTAGATGGTTAGGATCGCGGTTATCACCGATGAGCGGCCGCCGCGCAGCGCGACTCTGCTCGGGAAGGACAATGATGACCACCGAATCGGTTGCATCGAAGACCACAACTTCGGCCAACGGGACCGCATCGGCCGACATCGCCGGCACGGTTGCCCGGCTTCGTCAGACCTTCGCCACCGGACGCA
The DNA here is from genome assembly GCF_000523975.1 of Mycobacterium sp. MAC_080597_8934. Taxonomy (NCBI): domain Bacteria; kingdom Bacillati; phylum Actinomycetota; class Actinomycetes; order Mycobacteriales; family Mycobacteriaceae; genus Mycobacterium; species Mycobacterium sp. MAC_080597_8934. The sequence continues at coordinate 217,971 of NZ_JAOS01000052.1, forward strand.
CCCGCGACGTCGAATGGCGCAAGCGCCAGCTGCTGCAACTGCAGAAGCTGATGGAGGAGAACGAGGCCGCGATCGCCGCCGCGCTGGCCGAAGACCTGGACCGCGGCCCGTTCGAGGCCTACATCGCCGACATCGCCACCACCGCCGGTGAGGCCAAGTATGCGGCCAAACGGGTGCGCAAGTGGACCCGGCGCCGCTATCAGCTGCTGGAGCTGCCGCAGCTGCCCGGCCGCGGCTGGGTGGAGTACGAACCCTATGGCACCGTGCTGATCATCGGCGCCTGGAACTACCCCTTCTACCTCACCCTCGGCCCGGCCGTCGGGGCGATCGCCGCCGGCAACGCCGTCATCCTCAAGCCGTCGGAGATCGCGGCCGCGTCCTCGCGGGTGATGGCCGAGCTGGTGCCGAAATACCTTGACAACGACGCCATCGCGGTGATCGAGGGCGACGGGGCGACCAGCCAGGAGCTCATCGCCCAGGGCCTGGACCGGGTGATGTTCACCGGCGGCACCGAAATCGGGCGCAAGGTCTACGAGGGCGCGGCCCCGCACCTGACGCCGTGCACCCTGGAGCTGGGCGGCAAGAGCCCGGTCATCGTCGCGGCCGACGCCGACGTGGAGGTGGCGGCCAAGCGGATCGCCTGGATGAAACTGCTCAACGCCGGGCAGACCTGTGTGGCACCCGATTACGTGTTGGCGGACGCCAAGATTCGCGACGAACTGGTGGACAAGATCGGTGCCGCCATCACCAAGTTCACCGCCGACAAGCCCGAGGGCATGCGGGTGGTCAACCAGCGCCAGTTCGACCGGATCAGCAGCTACCTGTCCGGGTCGGACGGCAAGGTCACCGTCGGCGGGGCGTGCGACCCGTCCACCCTGCGCATCCAGCCCGCCGTGGTGGTCGACCCCGACCCCGACGGGCCGCTGATGCGCAACGAGATCTTCGGACCGGTGCTGCCGGTGATCACCGTCCAAAACCTGGATGAGGCAATACGTTTCGTGAACTCACGGCCCAAGCCGCTGTCGGCCTACCTGTTCACCAAGACGCGCGAGACCCGCGAGCGGGTGATCAAGGAAGTGCCGGCCGGCGGCATGCTGATCAACCACCTCGCCTTCCAGGTGTCGACGGCCAAGCTGCCGTTCGGCGGGGTCGGCGCGTCGGGAATGGGCGCCTACCACGGTCGCTACGGCTTCGAGGAGTTCAGCCACCGCAAGTCGGTGTTGACCAAACCCACCCGTCCCGACCTGTCGAGCTTCATCTACCCTCCGTACACGGAGCGGGCCTTCAAGATGGCCCGCAAGATGTTCTGACCGCTGGCTTCACCGAATCGGTTGCTAGACAGAGCTTTTCACAGCAGAGAGGAATCTTATGCCCGGAGTGCAGGATCGCGTCATCGTCGTCACCGGAGCCGGTGGCGGGCTGGGCCGTGAGTACGCCCTGACGCTGGCCCGCGAGGGTGCCAGCGTGGTCGTCAACGACCTCGGCGGGGCCCGCGACGGCACCGGCGCCGGCCACAACATGGCCGACCAGGTGGTCAAGGAGATCAAGGACGCCGGCGGCCGCGCGGTGGCCAACTACGACAGCGTGGCCGAGCCCGCGGGCGCGGAGAACATCATCAAAACCGCGCTTGATGAGTTCGGCGCCGTGCACGGCGTGGTGAGCAACGCCGGGATCCTGCGCGACGGCACCTTCCACAAGATGTCGTTCGAGAACTGGGACGCCGTGCTCAAGGTGCACCTGTACGGCGGGTACAACGTGATCCGCGCCGCCTGGCCGCACTTCCGCGAGCAGAGCTACGGCCGGGTCGTCGTCGCCACCTCCACCAGCGGCCTGTTCGGCAACTTCGGCCAAACCAATTACGGGGCAGCCAAACTCGGCCTGGTCGGCCTGATCAACAGCCTGGCGCTGGAGGGCGCCAAGTACAACATCCACGCCAACGCGATCGCCCCGATCGCGGCGACCCGGATGACCGAGGACATCCTGCCCAAGGAAGTGCTGGCCAAGCTGACCCCCGAGTACGTCGCGCCGGTGGTCGCCTACCTGTGCACCGAGGAAAACCCCAACAGCGCTTCGGTTTTCGTGGTCGGTGGCGGCAAGGTGCAGCGCGTCGCGCTGTTCCAGAACGCCGGCGTCACCTACGACAAGCCGCCGACGGTGCAGGACGTCGCCGCGCGGTGGGACGAGATCACCGACCTGTCCGCGGCCAAGCAGGCCGACTTCAAGCTGGGGTAGGCAGCGCGCGGTCGGCGGGTCAGGCGAGCAGCGCCGCGCGCAGGCGTTGCACGTCTGCCTCGCCGACCCCGGCGTCGCGCAGGTAGGCCTGCAGCGACCCGAACTTCTCGTCGATGGTTTGCCGGGCGGCGGCCAGGTACTCCTCGCGCACCCCTAGCACACCGTCGGACAGCCGCGCCTCGGTCCAGGTCACCACCTCCGGGGTCAGCTCGGTGTCCTGGCGCTGCGCGATCATCGCCGAGATCTGCGCGCGCAGCGCGGGCGCGGCGTCGTTGCTGCGCAGGAAGTCGGCGACGATGACGTCGCGGTCGACGCCGATCGCTTCGAGCACCGTCGCCACCACGAACCCGGTGCGGTCCTTGCCGGCGAAGCAGTGGGTGAGCACCGCACGCCCGGCGGCCAGCAGCGAGATGACCCGGTGCAGCGCTCGCTGCGCCCCGTTACGCGTTGGGAATTGCCGGTATTCGTCGATCATGTAGCGGGTGGCGGCCTCGTCGACGGACTCCGCCGACTGCTCGGCCCCGTCGCCGGTGAGCAGCCGCTGGAAGGCGTGCTCGTGCGGCGCCTGGTCGTCGGTGCCGGCCTCGTGCTCGCCGAGATCGGGAAAGGGCAGCAGGTGCACCTCGACACCGTCGGGAACCCGGCCCGGGCCGCGCCGGGCCACCTCGCGGGCCGCGCGCAGGTCGGCGACGTCGGTGATGCCCAGCCGGCGCAGCGTCGCGCGGCCCTCGTCGTCGAGCCCGCTCAGCTCGCCGGACCGGAACAGCCGACCCGGCCGCAGCATGGGCGCACCGTCGGCGACGTCACGAAAGTTCCACGCGCCGGACAGTTCTCGCAGCGCCTCAGGCATGCGCGGTGACCGCCGCGGCGAGCGCAGACTTTTCCCGGCCCAGCTCGGCGCGGGCGATGGTCCGCATGTGCACCTCGTCCGGGCCGTCGAAGATCCGCATGGCGCGATGCCAGCCGTACAGGCGGGCCAGCACCGTGTCGTCGCTGACCCCGGCGGCGCCGTGGACCTGGATGGCCCGGTCGATGACGTCACAGGCCACCTTCGGCGCCACCGCCTTGATCTGGGAGACCAGCAGATGCGCGGCCTTGTTGCCGTGCTGGTCGATGGTCCACGCCGCCTTCTCGCAGAGCAGCCGCGCCTGGTCGATTTCGTTGCGGGACTTGGCAATCGACTCCCGGACCACGCCCTGCTCGGCCAGCGGGCGGCCGAACGCCACCCGCTTTTGAGCCCGGTCGACCATCAGCGCCAGCGCCCGCTCGGCCCCGCCGAGGGCGCGCATGCAGTGGTGGATGCGGCCGGGACCGAGCCGGGCCTGGGCGATCGCGAAGCCCGAGCCCTCCTCGCCGAGCAGGTTGGTGACGGGCACCCGCACGTTGTCGTAGACGATCTCGCAGTGGCCGTGCTGGTCCTGCCAGCCGAACACCGGGGTGGAGCGCACCACCGTCACCCCCGGGGTGTCCATCGGCACCAGCACCATCGACTGTTGTTGGTGGCTGGCCGCGTCGGGGTTGGTGCGGCCCATCACGATCAAGATCTTGCAGCGCGGGTCCGCCGCGCCCGACGTCCACCACTTGCGGCCGTTGATCACGTAGTCGCCGCCGTCGCGCACGATGGAGGTCTCGATGTTGCGGGCGTCGCTGGACGCGACGGCGGGCTCGGTCATGGAGAAGGCGCTGCGGATCTCGCCGGCCAACAACGGCTCCAGCCACTGCTTGCGCTGCTCCTCGGTGGCGAACAGGTGCAGCGTCTCCATGTTGCCGGTGTCGGGCGCCGCGCAGTTGAGCGCCTCGGGCGCGATCTCCAGGCTCCAGCCGGTGATCTCGGCCAGCGGCGCGTATTCCAGGTTGGTCAGACCCGACTCGGCGGGCAGGAACAGGTTCCACAGCCCCTGCTGCTTGGCCTTGACCTTGAGCTGTTCCACCACCGGCGGGACGGTGTGGTCGTGCGGGCCGGCCTCGTGCCGGTACTTGTTGTATTCGGCCTCGGCCGCGAAGACGTGCTCGGTCATGAAATCGGTCAGCCGCTTGTGGTAGTCGCTGGCTTTGGCCGACATCGCGAAGTCCATGCCCGTCACCATAGGACACGGGTCGCCGCCCAACGCGAGCAGACGCAAAAGCCCCCCGACACGCCGCTGGGAATGGGCTTTTGTGTCTGCTCGCGGTAGAGATGCGGCATGACCGAATCCCGACCCCCCTTCCCGCCGTTCACCCGGGATACGGCCCTGCAGAAGGTGCAGGCCGCCGAGGACGCCTGGAACACCCGCGATCCCGAGCAGGTCAGCCTCGCGTACACGCCCGATTCGCGGTGGCGCAACCGCGACGAGTACATCGTGGGCCGCGATCAGATCGTCGCCTTTTTGACCCGCAAGTGGCAGCGCGAACTCGACTACTCGCTGCGCAAGAGCCTGTGGGACTTCCACGACAACCGCATCGCGGTGCGGTTCCAGTACGAGTGCCGCGACCGGTCCGGCCACTGGTACCGCAGCTACGGCAACGAGCTGTGGGAGTTCGCCGAATCGGGGCTGATGGCCCGCCGCGAGGCCAGCATCAACGACGTGCCGATCGACGAGTCGCAGCGCCGCTACTTCGGGCCGCGCCCGGCGTCCGAACACGGCCGGGAGATTCCGCTCTGGTAGCGCCGGCGCGGCGGCGACGGCGGGGGCCGGGTGCGGCCTGCGGCGCGGCGCGGCGACCGGGTTAGGGTGTTCACGCCAACGGGGTCGCCGATGAGTTGCCGGTAGGCAAGGAAATCAGCAAGGAAAGTAGATGTACGCGCCATGACAAATGCGCAGGCCAACGCGGTCAAGGTTGGGGTGGTCGCCGAATCCGGGGCCGACGAGCGGCGGGTCGCGCTGGTGCCCAAGGCGGTGGCGTCGCTGGTGGGCAGCGGCCTGGCGGTGGTGGTCGAGTCCGGCGCGGGCGAGCGGGCCCTGCTGCCCGACGCGCTCTACACCGAGGCCGGCGCCGACATCGGGGACGCGTGGGCCGCCGACATCGTGGTCAAGGTCGCGCCGCCGACGGCCGACGAGGTCGCCAAGCTGCACAGCGGTCAGACGCTGATCGGCTTCCTGGCGCCGCGCAACGCCGACAACTCGATCGGCGCTTTGAAGCAGGCGGGCGTGCAGGCCTTCGCGCTGGAGGCCATTCCGCGGATCTCGCGGGCCCAGGCGATGGACGCGCTGTCGTCGCAGGGCAACGTGGCCGGCTACAAGGCGGTGCTGCTGGCCGCCTCGGAGTCGACCCGGTTCTTCCCGATGCTGACGACGGCCGCGGGCACGGTGAAACCGGCCAGCGTGCTGGTGCTCGGCGTCGGGGTGGCCGGATTGCAGGCGCTGGCGACGGCCAAGCGGCTGGGCGCGCGCACGTCGGGCTACGACGTGCGTCCCGAGGTCGCGGACCAGGTGCGCTCGGTGGGCGCGCAGTGGCTCGACCTGGGCATCGATGCGGCCGGTGAGGGCGGATACGCCCGCGAGCTCACCGAGGAAGAGCGGGCCCAGCAGCAGAAGGCCCTGGAGGAGGCCATCGCCGGGTTCGACGTGGTGATCACCACGGCCTTGGTGCCCGGCCGCCCGGCGCCGCGACTGGTGACCGCCGCGGCGGTCGAGTCGATGAAGCCGGGCAGCGTGGTGGTGGACCTGGCCGGCGAGACCGGCGGCAACTGCGAGCTGACCGAGCCGGGCAAGACGGTGGTCAAGCACGACGTCACCATCGCCGCCCCGCTGAACCTGCCGGCGACCATGCCCGAGCACGCCAGCGAGCTCTACAGCAAGAACATCACCGCGCTGCTGGACCTGCTGATCAAAGACGGCAAGCTGGCCCCCGACTTCGACGACGAAGTCGTGGCGGCGGCGTGTGTGACACGGGAGAGTGCATAGATGTACGACGAACTGTTGGCCAACCTGGCGATCCTGGTGCTGTCCGGGTTCGTCGGGTTCGCGGTCATCTCCAAGGTGCCCAACACGCTGCACACGCCGCTGATGTCGGGCACCAACGCCATCCACGGCATCGTGGTGCTCGGCGCGCTGGTGGTGTTCGGCTCGGTCGAGCATCCGTCGCTGGCGATGCAGATCATCCTGTTCGTCGCGGTGGTGTTCGGAACCCTGAACGTCATCGGCGGTTCATCGTCACCGACCGGATGCTGGGCATGTTCAAGAGCAAGAAGAGCCCGGCGAAGCCGGAAACACAAGAGGCGGCGGCCAAATGAACTACTTGGTGATCGGCCTCTACATCGTTTCCTTCGCGCTGTTCATCTACGGCCTGATGGGGCTGACCGGGCCCAAGACGGCGGTGCGCGGCAACCTGATCGCCGCGGTGGGCATGGCCATCGCGGTGGCCGCGACGCTGATCAAGATTCGCCACACCGACCAATGGGTGCTGATCATCGCCGGCCTGGTGGTGGGCGTGGTGCTCGGCGTCCCGCCGGCCCGCTACACCAAGATGACGGCCATGCCGCAGCTGGTGGCCTTCTTCAACGGCGTCGGAGGTGGCACCGTCGCGCTGATCGCCCTGTCGGAATTCATTGAGACATCCGGCTTTTCGGCGTTCCAGCACGGCGAGTCACCGACGGTGCACATCGTGGTGGCGTCGTTGTTCGCCGCGATCATCGGATCGATCTCGTTCTGGGGCTCGATCATCGCGTTCGGCAAGCTGCAGGAGATCATCTCCGGCGCCCCGATCGGCTTCGGCAAGGCCCAGCAGCCGATCAACCTGCTGCTGCTGGCCGGCGCCGTGGCCGCCGCGGTGGTGATCGGTCTGCACGCCCATCCCGGCAGCGGCGGGGTGTCGCTGTGGTGGATGATCGGGCTGCTGGCCGCCGCCGGCGTGCTGGGCCTGATGGTGGTGCTGCCCATCGGCGGCGCTGACATGCCGGTGGTCATCTCGCTGCTCAACGCGATGACCGGGCTCTCGGCCGCGGCCGCGGGGTTGGCGCTGAACAACACCGCGATGATCGTGGCCGGCATGATCGTTGGCGCCTCGGGTTCGATCCTGACCAACCTGATGGCCAAGGCGATGAACCGCTCCATCCCGGCGATCGTCGCCGGCGGCTTCGGCGGTGGGGGCGTGGCACCGGGCGGCGGTGACGGCGGCGACAAGCACGTCAAGTCCACCTCGGCGGCCGACGCCGCGATCCAGATGGCCTACGCCAACCAGGTGATCGTGGTGCCCGGTTACGGCCTGGCCGTCGCGCAGGCCCAGCACGCCGTCAAGGACATGGCCGCGCTGCTGGAGGAGAAGGGCGTGCCGGTGAAGTACGCCATCCACCCGGTGGCCGGCCGGATGCCCGGGCACATGAACGTGCTGCTGGCCGAGGCCGAGGTCGACTACGACGCGATGAAGGACATGGACGACATCAACGACGAGTTCGCCCGCACCGACGTCGCGATCGTCATCGGCGCCAACGACGTCACCAACCCGGCCGCCCGCAACGAGGCGTCCAGCCCGATCTACGGCATGCCGATTCTCAACGTGGACAAGGCCAAGTCGGTGATCGTGCTCAAGCGGTCGATGAACTCCGGCTTCGCCGGCATCGACAACCCGCTGTTCTACGCCGAGGGGACGACGATGCTGTTCGGCGACGCGAAGAAGTCGGTGACCGAGGTTGCCGAGGAGCTGAAGGCGCTCTAACTGGCGCTCTCACGCGGTGCCTAGACGGGCGGGTAGGCCGGCGGCGGGTAGCCGTTGCCGTCGGTGACGCCGCGCAACCCCCAGGTGAGGTACCGCATGAAGAACTCGATTTCGTCGCTTCCGTCGTAATCCGGACTCGGATCCATCGGCCCCACCTCTCGACTCAGCGCATTCGAGGAAAGTCTAGTCGCATAGCCGTCGACGGGACACCCGGCGTTTTGCTTAAACTGTCCAACCAGTTGATTGATAGTTATCCTTGGCCGAACCGGGGCTGGCCTGCCCGTACCGACGATAGTGAGAACAGATGCCCGCCGACAGCAGCACCCCGAATGGGCAAACCCGCCGCGAAGAGCTGCTGGCCGTCGCCACCAAGTTGTTCGCCGCGCGCGGGTATCACGGCACCCGGATGGACGACGTCGCCGACGTGATCGGGCTGAACAAGGCGACCGTCTACCACTACTACGCCAGCAAGTCGCTGATCCTCTACGACATCTACCAGCAGGCCGCCGAGCGGACGCTGGCCGCGGTCCACGACGACCCCTCGATGACCGCCCGCGAGGCGCTGTACCAGTACACCGTGCGGCTGCTCGACCAGATCGCCGCCAACCCCGAGGGTGCGGCCGTCTACTTCCAGGAGCAGCCCTACATCACCGAGTGGTTCACCAAGGAACAGGTCGCCGCGGTCCGGGAAAAGGAGACCCAGGTCTACGAGCACGTGCACGGGCTCATCGACCGTGGGATCGCCAGCGGGGAGTTCTACGAGTGCGACTCGCACGTCCTGGCGCTCGGCTACATCGGCATGACGCTCGGCGCCTACCGGTGGTTGCGCCCGAGCGGACGCCGCAGCGCCAAGGAGATCGCCGCCGAGTTCAGCACCGCGCTGCTGCGCGGCCTGATCCGCGACGAGGAGATCCGCACCACCTCGCCGCTGGGCCCCTGACCCTCTCGTCGTAGCCGACGGACGCGGAACCGCCGGCGGCTCCGGGCCGGTAGGCGCCGCCCATTTAATGGACTAGTGTCTAGAAAAGTTTTGGGCGCTCAACGGACGGAGACTGTCATGGCGATCCGCGTCGCGCACGTCGGCACCGGAAACGTCGGCGGACTGGCCCTCGCCGAACTGATCACCAACCCGCGCTACGAGCTGACCGGGGTGTGCGTGTCCACCCCGGAGAAGGTCGGCAAGGACGCCGGCGAGCTGTGCGGCGTCGGACTCGATGCCGGGGTGGTCACCGGCGTCGCCGCCGTCGGCGACCTGGACGCCGTCATCGCCGCCAAGCCCGAATGCGTGGTGTACTGCGCGATGGGCGACACCCGGCTGCCCGAGGCGATGGCCGACGTCATGCGCATCCTGGCCGCCGGCATCAACGTCGTCGGATCGTCGCCCGGGCTGCTGCAATACCCCTGGGGTGTGATGCCCGAGAAGTACATCGCCCGCGTGGAAGACGCTGCCAGGCAAGGCAATTCGAGCATCTTCATCAGCGGTGTCGACCCGGGCTTCGCCAATGACCTGATCCCGCTGGCGCTGGCGGGAACCTGTCAGCGGGTGGAGCAGGTGCGCTGCATGGAGATTCACGACTACGCCAGCTACAACGGCGCGGAAGTCATGGGCTACATGGGATTCGGCCGTCCGCTCGACGAGATCCCGATGCTGCTGCAGCCGGGAGTCCTCAGCATCGCCTGGGGAACCGCTATCCGTCAGCTGGCCGCCGGGCTGGGCATCGAGGTCGACGAGATCACCGAGTCCTACCAGCGCGAGCCGGCGCCGGAGGACTTCGACATCGCGGTGGGCCGGGTGGCCAAGGGCACGCTGGCGGTGCTGCAGTTCGAGATTCGCGGCATGGTCAACGGCCACCCCGCCATCGTCATCGAGCACGTCACCCGGCTGCGGCCGGATCTGCGCCCCGACCTGCCGCAGCCGGCCGCGGGCGACGGGTCCTACCGGGTCGAGATCACCGGGGAGCCGTCGTACGCCGTCGACATCGTCCCGAGCAGCCGCAAGGGAGACCACAACCACGCCGCGATCGCGGGAGCCGCGGGCCGTATCGTCAACGCCATCCCGGCGGTGATCGCGGCCCCACCTGGCATCCGGACCACCCTCGATTTGCCGCTGGTGACCGGCAAAGGCCTTTACGCACCAAGCACTTTGGTGACCACCTGAATCGAAAGGAGACCCGCGTGGGACGGGTAGACGGCAAGGTTGCGCTGATCAGCGGGGGCGCCCGCGGCATGGGCGCCGAGCACGCGCGGCTGCTGGCGGCCGAGGGCGCCAAGGTGGTGATCGGCGACATCCTCGACGACGAGGGCAAGGCCGTGGCCGACGAGATCGGCGACTCGGTGCGCTACGTCCACCTGGACGTCACCCAGCCCGACCAGTGGGACGCCGCCGTGGAAACCGCCGTCGGCGAATTCGGCAAGCTCAACGTGTTGGTCAACAACGCCGGCACCGTCGCGCTCGGGCCGCTGAAGAGTTTCGATCTGGCCAAGTGGCAGAAGGTGATTGACGTCAACCTGACCGGCACCTTCCTGGGCATGCGGGTGGCCGTCGAGCCGATGATCGCGGCCGGCGGCGGCTCGATCATCAACATCTCCTCCATCGAGGGGCTGCGCGGTGCGCCCATGGTGCACCCCTACGTCGCCTCCAAGTGGGGCGTGCGCGGCCTGGCGAAGTCCGCGGCGCTGGAGCTGGCGCCGCACAACATCCGGGTCAACTCCGTGCACCCCGGCTTCATCCGCACCCCGATGACCAAACACCTGCCCGACGACATGGTGACCGTCCCGCTCGGCCGTCCGGCTGAGTCCCGCGAGGTGTCGACGTTCGTCTTGTTCCTGGCCAGCGACGAGTCGTCGTACGCGACCGGCAGCGAATTCGTGATGGACGGCGGACTGGTCACCGACGTGCCGCACAAGCAGTTCTAGCGCGGTGCTATAACCGCGAACATGCTGCGCGCGTTGGCGGATACGGTCGGATCCACTCACGTCGTCACCGACCCCGACGTGCTGGCGGCGCGCAGCGTCGACCACACCGGCCGCTATCGCGGGCGGGCCAGCGCGCTGGTGCGGCCGGGCTCGGCCGAGCAACTCGCCGAGGTGCTGCGGGTGTGCCGGGACGCCGGCGCCCACGTGACGGTGCAGGGTGGGCGGACGTCGCTGGTGGCCGGGACGGTGCCCGAGCACGACGACGTGTTGCTGTCCACCGAACGGCTGCACCGCATCGCCGACGTCGACACCGTCGAGCGTCGCATCGAGGTCGGCGCCGGGGCCACGCTGGCCGCGGTGCAGCAGGCCGCGTCGGCCGCCAACCTGGTGTTCGGCGTGGACCTCGCGGCCCGCGACAGCGCGACCGTCGGCGGCATGGCCTCCACGAATGCCGGTGGGCTGCACACTGTTCGGTACGGCAACATGGGCGAGCAGGTGCTCGGCATCCAGGTCGCGCTGCCCGACGGCGCGCTGCTGCGCCGGCGCAGCCGGGTGCGCCGGGACAACACCGGCTACGACCTGCCCGCGCTGTTCGTCGGCGCCGAGGGCACGCTGGGCGTGATCACCGAGCTGGACCTGCGACTGCACCCCACCCCGACGCACACGGTGACGGCGATCTGCGGGTTCGCCGAACTCGATGCCGTGGTGGCCGCCGGGCGCACGTTCCGCGACGTGGACGGCATCGCTGCGCTGGAATTGATCGACGGCCGCGCGGCTGCGCTGACCCGCGAGCATCGCGGCGTGCCCGCCCCGGTCGACGCCGACTGGCTGCTGCTGGTGGAGTTGGCCGCCGACCACGACCAGACCGAGCGGCTCGCCGGCCTGCTGGACGACGCGCCGCTCAGCGGCGAACCGGCCGTCGGCGTGGATGCCGTTGCGCGGCAACGGTTGTGGCAGGTCAGGGAGGCGCTGGCCGAGGTGCTCGGCGTGTACGGGCCGCCGCTGAAGTTCGACGTCTCGCTGCCGCTGTCGTCGATCAGCGAATTCGAAAGAGCCGCAATCGATTTGGTGCACACCCACGCGCCCGACGCGCTGCCGGTGCTGTTCGGCCACATCGGCGAGGGCAACCTGCACCTGAACGTGTTGCGCTGTGCGGCCGACCGGGAGCACGCGCTGTATGAGCCGATGATGGATCTCATCGCGGCAAGCGGCGGCAACGTCAGCTCCGAACACGGCGTCGGCAGCCGCAAGCGGCCCTACCTCGGCATGTCCCGGGAGCCCGCCGACATCGCCGCGATGCGCACCGTCAAGGCCGCGCTCGACCCGACGGGCTACCTCAACGCCGCGGTCCTGTTCGACTGATCCCGGCCGGCGGTCAGTCGGTCGGCGCCTTGATGCCGACGGCGTGGCGCAGCTGGGCCAGGAACTGATCGGCGTCGTCGCTGCGCACGATGTAGTGCGAGATCGCGATCCGGATCACCGTGGCCGCCTTCACCGCGGCGTTGGGTCCGGGCAGGTGGCGCTGCAGGCCCTCGCGCATCTGCGGGATCACCCCGGAGAACTGGGCGATGGTGTGCTCGGGCTCGACGTCGACCATGCGGACGCCGGAGTAGGAATGCTGATAGTCGACGATGAACCGCAGCACCGCGTCCAGCTTGTCCACACCCTTGAGACCCGCGGTGGCCTTGACCAGGCCGCTTTCGAAGATCTGGCGCTCGTAGGCCGAAAACGCCGACAGCAGCTCCTCTTTCGAGGCGAACCAGCGGTACAGCGTCGGGCGGGACACCCCGGCCTGGGTGGCGACGTCGGACAGGCTGAGCTTGGTCTTGCCGTTGCGACCGAGCACCTCGGCGGTGGCCGCCAGAATGCGCTGGCGGGTCGAGGTGTCGGTGTCGGCGATCGCCGTCGCCCGGACCGGATGGCTCATGATTCAAACTTTACGAAGTGTCGCCGCGGTGTCATGGTCATTCGCTCCCACGTTAGGCCCGACCGGGACGCCGGCGCACCAGAACCGACTGCTGGATGGCGCCCACGGCGCCCTGCTCGTCGAACAACGTGCCGATCGTGGTGCCGATCCCGTCCGGCCCGTAGCTGGTCTCGGCCCGGATGCCGATCCAGTCGCCGTCGGGGACCCGGAACACGTGCACGGCCAGATCGGTGTTGAGGAACGTCCACTTGGTGATGTCCAGCTTGCTGCCGATGCCGTTGTCGCAGTCGGCCACCGCGAACAGCCGCTGTAGCCGGGTCATCGATTCGCCCTTCACCAGGTCGACGGTCGGGCTGATCCAGGATTCCCCGGGGCCCTCGCTCAGCGGCTCGGTCAACCACAGCCACTGCAGGCTGTGCACGTAGTTGCGGTCCCAGTCGCGCGCCTTGAGGTTGCGGTCGTAGGCCTCGGCCCGCGGACGCGGCAGCGGCGCCGCCGCGTGCGCCAGGGATCCGGTGTCCTGGTGCTGCAACCGCCAGCCGCTGGCGCGCGCCACCGGCCGCGGGGCGCCGTCGGGCCCCGGCGCCAGCATCTGGGCGCCGAGCAGTTCGATCTGCTTGCCGGGGCGCTGCACCTCCGCGCGCACCCACAGGTCGCCCTCGACCGGCACCCCACCCAGCAGGTCGATCACCACCCGGGACAGCCGGGTGTCGTCGCGCTGCTCGCAGCGCTCCAGGGCCCGCGTCAGCAGCGCCGACACCGGACCGCCGTGCTGGATCGTCGCCGACCAGGTGCCGCGCGCCAGATCGGTGGCCCGGAACCTCTCGCCCGACGCGTCGGAGTCGATCAGCTCGTAGTAGGCGTCGGTCATCGTCAACCTCTCCGGAAAGTCAGGGCAGGCCGGCGCCGGGCGTGGTCACCGTGACGGCATCCAACCGGGACAGGCGGGTGCCGACCAGACGCTGAGGATAGGCGTCCGTGCTCGACAACAAAAACAGCGTGCGGCGCTGCGGACCGCCCAGTGCGCAGGCGATGGCCACGCGGTCGCCGATGTCGATGCGGTCGGTGACGGCGCCGCCGGCCACGATCCGCTCGAACTGGTGCGCCAGCGTCATCGCCGCCCACACCCCGCCGTCGGCGTCCAGCGCGATGCCGTCGGGCGGCCCGTCCAGGCCGTCGGCGAAGACCCGCCGGCCCGACAGTGCGCCGTCGTCGTCGATGGCGAACGCGCTCAGCCGCCGCCCGGTGGACTCGGCGACGATCAGCGTCGCCCCGTCCGGGGTGATCGCCATGCCGTTGGGGAAGTCCAGGTCGTCGGCCACCACGGTCGCACGGTCGTCGGGGTCCAGCCGGATGATCGCGCCGCCGGTGAAGGCCTGGCAGCCGATGTAGGCGCGGCCCGCGCGGTCGACCACCATGTCGCCCAGGTCGGCCGGCGCGATGTCGGCGAGTTCGGCGACGGTGACCACCGTTTCGCCGTCGTAGCGCAACACCCGCCGGTCCCGCGTGGAGGCGATCAGCAACGAGCCGTCGGGGCGGAATCCCAGCCCGGACGGACAGTGCCCGGGCAGCGGCAGGGTGGTCAGCGCGCCACCCATGGTGGTGGTGTGCACCGCTTCGCCGAGCATGTCGGAGAACCACAGCAGACCCTCGAACCAGCGCGGGCCCTCGCCGAAGCAGAACCCGTTGACCAGTGGCTCGGGGATCATCCGCTCATGCCTTCGGCAAACCTTCCGCTTTACAAAACATCGACAAAGTGTCATGCACCGCGGGTGCCGGTGTCAATCGAGCGCGGCGAGCTCCCGCGCGACGGCCTCGTGGTAGGCGTCGATCCTGGCCGGGTTGGCCTGCACGAACAGCTGATCGGGCAGCGGGGCGTCCTTGTCCGCCTCGATCGTCATGGTGCGGGAGAACAGCGTGATGTCGTGGCCGGGGCGGGTGAACCGGTAGCAGACCGTGATGCGGCCCGGCAGGCCGCCGTTGCCGTCGCGGTCGTGGCCCAGCCGGCCGATCGAGGTGAACACGAACAGCGACGGGCGCACCGCGGCGGCCAGCTGCCAGCTGAAGATCCGGTCGCCGTCGGGGCCGGTCTCCTCCCAGGTGTCGCCCACCCGCAGCGGAAGCTCGGGCAGCTTGCCGATGTGGGCGCTGCCGGGATAGGTCTTGGTCCAGTTCTGCGGATTGGTGACGAAGTCGTACACCGTTTCGGCGGACTGGGTGAACGCGGTCTCCGAGCTGGTGGTGACGATGCCCAATTGTATTGCCTCCCTGTGCGTTCCGTCGCCCGGCCGCTATGCCGCCCCGCCGTGTTGTTAGCCAAGCTTTACAAATCTTACGCAAAGTGTCACGCTGAGCGCGAAGCTGGGCGACACGAGAGGTGGAATCCGAGTTGAGCAAGGTTTCCCAGGAATCGACCGAGTGGACGGTGCAGGGCCTGCTGGATCTGTTCGAGGTGCGGCCCGACGGGCAGGACCGGTTCACCGCCGACACCGCCGGTGATATCGGGGGCGGGGGCGACGAACGCCAGGTGGTCGAGGGCACCCAGGTGCTCGCGCAGGCGATCGTCGCGGTGGCCAAGCGGTTCGGTGACAAGTCGGTGCGCTCGGCGCACGCCGTGTTCTCCCGCGCAGTCGCGGTCGGACCGCCCATCGAGCTGGTCCTCGATGTGGTGGCCGAAGGCCGGTCCACCGCCACCGCCGTCGTCGCCGTGCACCAGAACGGCCGGCGCTGCCTGAGCATCACCGTGCTGGCCGACGTGCCCACCGGCGACGTCATCCGCCACCAGCTGCCCCGGCCCGACGTCGCCGGGCCCGCCGACGCCAACCCCTCCCCGATGCCGATGGTCGGCCGGGAGCTGCGCCTGGTGGACGTCGTCGACGTCAACAGCCCCGACGAGGTCGGCCCGCCGGAGCTGTACGCCTGGCTGCACTACGACCCCATCCCCACCCGTGACGACCTGGCCAAGGCGCTGCTGGCCTACTTCACCGGGCACCTGGGCATCTCCACCACCATGCGCGCGCATCCGGGCATCGGCACCGCCCAGGCGCACCTGACCGTGTCCACCGCGCCGATGAGCATCTCGGTCGCCTTCCACGAGCCGGTGCGCTGGGACGGCTGGCTGCTCTACAGCCACGAGAGCACCCAGGTGGGCGCCGGAATGTCGTATGTGCGCGGCACCGTGCACACCGAACAGGGCGAGCTGTTGGCCTCCTTCGCGCAGGAGGCGCTGATCCGCCCGCTGCGCACCAGCGACACCGCGATCGATTCCCGGGCCCGCTTCTAACGGCCATGCGTTTCACCATCACCCACCCGATGCACAGCCATCCCTACAACCGGGAGCTGGTCAGCGGGGACGGCATCGCCAAGGTGGCCGCGGCGGCCGAGGCGGCCGGGATCCACGGCTTCGGCTTCACCGACCACCCCGCGCCGTCGCAGCGCTGGCTCGAGGCCGGTGGGCATGACGCGTTGGATCCTTTCGTGGCACTGGGTTTCGCCGCCGCCACCACGTCCACGCTGCGGTTGATCCCCAACATCGTGGTGCTGCCGTATCGAAACCCGTTCGTGGTGGCCAAATCCGGCGCCACCCTCGACCTGCTCTCCGGCGGCCGCTTCACCCTCGCCGTCGGCGTGGGCTACCTCAAGCGCGAGTTCGCGGCGCTGGGCGTCAGTTACGACGAGCGCGCCGAGCTGTTCGAGGAGGCCCTGCAGGTGATCCGCGCGGTGTGGACCGGCGACGACATCTCGTTCGAGGGAAGGCATTTCAGCGCCCGCGGCATCACCGCGCATCCCCGGCCGGTCAGCAGCCCGCATCCGCCGATCTGGATCGGCGGCAACACCACCGCCGCGCGCCAGCGGGTGGCCGACTACGGCGACGGCTGGTGCCCGTTTCCCGCCCCGCCGCAGCTGGCCCAAACGGCCGGCACCGCCGTCATCGACTCGGTGGCCAAACTCGCCGACGGCATCGCCGACCTGCGTCGCAGATGCGATGCGGCGCAACGTGATTGGTCGACGATCGACATCACCTTCACCAACTTCGAGGGTGGTAGCCCCGTCGACGACGAATTCAACGCCGACGCCTATCTCGACGGCCTGGACAAGCTGGCCAAGCTGGGGGTGACCTGGGTGAGCGTGCACCTGCCCGGCGACAGCATGGCCCACGCGCTGGAGACCCTGGACCGGTTCCGCACCCTGGTCGTCGACGCCGCCTAGCCGCAACCATGGACTTCTCCCGGGTAGAACTTTCGGCGCAGGACGCGGCATTCCAGCAGAGCACGCGCGCGTTCCTGGCCGAGCACGTCACCGACGAGGTGCGCCGGCGTGATCGCGAAACCGGCGAAAACTTCAGTGAGCCGGTGCATGTGGCGCTGGGTGAAGCGGGTTACCTGGAATCGGATTGGAAGCTGGAGTCCGAGGGCGGATTCGATCCGGTGCGCCGGCGGATTTTTCAGCTCGAGGTCGGCCGCGCGCACACGCCGTGGTTCCACTGGGGCACCACGGCGGTGGTCGCGCGGTTGGTCAAGCAATTCGGGGCGCCCGAACTCGCCGACTCGATCCTGCCCGGCGTGCTGTCCGGGAAGATCCGGCTCTGCCTGGGCTACACCGAACCCGAGGGCGGCTCCGACGTCGCCACCTGCAAAACCCGGGCCGTGCCGGACGGGTCGGGCTGGATCATCAACGGCTCCAAGATGTTCACCTCGAACGCGCAGAACGCCGAGTACGTCTTCTTGCTCACCAACACCGATCCGCGGCGGCCAAAACACAAGAACCTGACCATGTTCCTGGTGCCGCTCGACTCACCGGGCATCGAGATCCAGGGCATCCGCACCGTCGACGGCGACCGCACCAACATCGTCTACTACAGCGACGTGCGCGTCGACGACCTCTACCGCATCGGCGAGGTCAACGGCGGCTGGACGGTGATGCGGTTCGCCCTCGACGCCGAGCACGGCATCACCGACCCCCAAGACCATGGCCTGCAGAACATTTCGATGCTCTCCGAGCACGGCCACCTGATGGCCGAGGCGGCCGACGGTGTCGCGGCCATCCTGGCCAGACCCGATGCGGCCGGCGGCCGGCCGATCGACGACGAGTCGGTCAAATACCGGCTCGGGCGCGGCATGGCCCGCATCGAGGCGGCCATGTCGACCCCCGGCATGTACGGACGCGTGGCGCTCATTCAAACCATGCGTGAGGTATCCCAGGAACTGATGGACCTGCTGGGGACCGCATCGGCCTTGCCCACCGGCACGCCGGGTTCACCCGACGACGGCGCCATCGAGTTCATCTTCCGGCACGCCGTGCCCGCCGGCATCTACGGCGGCACCATGGAGGTGTTCCGCAACATGATCGCCCAGCACGAGCTGGGGCTCGGACGGCCTAGCTACGGGCGCTGACCGGCAGGTCGGCCAGCAGCTCGACGCGGGTCTCGTCGAAACTCAGAAAACCCTTGATGGGCAGGCTTTCCGGCGGCGGATCCGGATAGCACCAGCCGACGTCGTCGACCACCCGGTCGCCGTCGACCAGCGACCAGTACGTCGCGAAACCCTTGTAGTTGCAGTAACTCGTCGTCTCCGAGCGGCGCAGCAGATCGGTGCGCACGTGCGCGGGATCGACGTACAGCCTGGGCGGCAGGGCGGTCTCGAAAACGATCGTCGTGTGGTCGGTGTCCACCAGCGTGGTGCCGCCGACGCGCACCCGCAGCCGCCGGCGGGTGCCCCGGCAGTCCACGCGGTGATACGGATTGGGCGGGTAGTGCACGAGCTTGCGTCCCTCCTCCCACCAGGTGTCCACGGCGTCCCAGGGGACGTGGACGAAACCGGGCGCCTCCGGCTCCGGCTCCCCGGGCAGGCCGGCGACCTCGTCGGCCGGGAAGACGTAGCTCAGCGGCCGCCCCCGCCGGTGCACCATCAGCGCCCGTTCGGTGTCGATCACCGAACGCCCGTCCTTGACCGCCTGCACCCGCCGGGGATGCGGTTCGACGTAGACGACCTCGGCGGGGATCGGCGGCGAGAACCGCCCCGCCGGATCGCTGCTGAGCGGACCCCGCCGGCCACCAAAGACATGGGTCGTCCTCCCATCGCACGCAAACCCCACCCGAGGCCCACGCTAGCGTGACACTCGACACGCGGCGCCACGATGGCGTGACGCCCGAACGGCAGAAGGCGGGAACTCACCCATGGCGGGACCGGTGGAAGGCGTCACAGTCGTCGAACTCGGGGTCTGGGTGGCCGGGCCGGCCGCCGGCGGCATCCTGGCCGACTGGGGCGCTGACGTGATCAAGATCGAGCCGCCGACCGGCGACCCGGCCCGCATGTTCGGCCGCATGCTGGGCTGCGACCTGGGGCTGAACCCGCCGTTCGAGATGGACAACCGGTCCAAGCGCAGCGTCGTGCTGGACCTGAGCAGCGAACCGGACCGCCGGGCGGCGTTCGAATTGCTTTCCGGCGCAGACGTTTTCCTGACCAACGTGCGGCCAGGGGCGCTGCAGCGGCTGGGGCTGGACTTCGCGTCGGTGTCGGCGGCCAACCCCCGGCTGGTGTACGGGCTGATCACCGGGTACGGGGAGAGCGGGCCGGACGCCGACCGCGCCGCCTTCGACGTGGCCGCGTTCTGGTCCCGCGCCGGGGTGGCCCATCTGCTCACCCGGCCCGGCGACACGCCCCCGTTCCAGCGTGGCGGCATGGGCGACCATTCGGCCGGGATGACGATGGCCGCGGCGGTGTGCGCGGCGCTGCTGGCGCGCGAGCGCACCGGGGCCGGCCAACTGGTGACCACCTCGCTGTACCGGCAGGGCGCCTACACCGTCAGCTTCGACCTGAACACCTACCTGATGAGCGGCCAGCCCATCGCGATCGGGCAACGGGAGTCGATGGGCAACCCGTGCATGAACAACTACGCCGCCTCCGACGGACGGCGGTTCTGGATCGTCGGGCTCGAGCCGGAGCGGCACTGGCCGGCGTTGTGCCGCGCGGTGGGCCGCCCCGAGTGGCGCGACGATCCCCGCTTCGCCGACGCCCGCGCCCGCGCCGCCAACTCGGTGGGGCTGATCGCGGCGCTGGACGAGATCTTCGCGACCCGCCCGCTCGACGAGTGGGCGCAGATCTTCGCCGGCGAACCGGATTTCTTCTGGTCGCCGGTCAACTCGCTGGAAGACGTGGTGGCCGACGAGCAGTTCCACGCCGCGGGCGGGATCGTTTACGTGCCCGACGGCGCCGACGACCAAGCCGCGGTGCCGATGGTGGCCACCCCGGCGGATTTCCACGGCACGCCCTGGGCACCGCGTTCTGCGGCACCGGAACTCGGGCAGCACACCGCGGAGGTCCTCGCCGAGCTCAAGGCGCGCCGCGGCTCCTGACCGGCCGCCGGGAGCTTTACAAATTTGCGCGGAAGTGTCACGCTGTGCGGTGAGTCGCATCGCCCGGACCGGCAAGCGGCTCCAGCCCGTGCAAAGCCCATGACAAGCGCTCGAGGCCCGGCAACGGATTCGTTGCGGGCGGTGGTGAGGAATGGATCGATGGTCGCTCCGACGTTCGACATCAGCAACAGCAGCGCCGCCCGGGTCACCCGCGCGAACGACGAGGGCCTGCGGTATCGGCTCGACGTCGTCGCCGCCAGCGCCGTCGACGTCGTGCAGTCGGCCGGCGGCTGGCTCTACGACCGGGCGATGGCCGGCTGGGAGGTGACCGTGCTGCTCCCGCACGGCTGCAACACCCGCTCGCTGCGGATCCTGGGGGTGCGCGCCGCCGACCTCGACTCCGGGCTCGCCGGGCTGGGCCAGGGCACCGCCGGCCTGGCCGTCAGCGCCGACGCGTTCACCGCCGACGCCCGGGTGCGCGACACGGTGCTCGAATCGCTGCACAACCGGCTCACCGCGGTCGCGCTGTGGGGCGACGGCTGGCCGCTGGGCGTGAGCCGCGCGACCACCAGGGCCCAGCACCTGCTCAGCGCGGCCGCGCGCAGGTTCAAGGGCTATGCGCTTGCGGCAGAAGGGATTTCGGACGCCGGCATCGCCCCCGCCGAATCGCTGCTGTGCGACGTGTGCTCGGCCGCCGACTCAGAGCTGGTCCGGCTCGACTAGCCCATGAAGAAGTACTACCGACACACGCTGCTCTACCTGCACGAGACGATCTCGCTGGGATCCGGGCGAAGCGACCGCTTCACCGAGGTGTTCACCGACACCTATCGGCCGATGATGGACCAGCTCGGCGCCCGGCTGTTCGCGATCTGGGAATCCACCCCGTACAACGGTCACTGGCCGCAGGTGACGATCATCTGGGAGGTCGACGGATTCGCCGACTACGCCAGGATCGGCGCCGCCCAGGCGCGCGGCGGCAGCCACGAGGCCGCGGCCGGAAAATGGTCGGCGTTTCTGGCCGACATCGGCGCCTCGGGGGAGGGGCGCATCATGTACCCGGGCCCCAGCAACAAGACGCTCGCCCAGCTGCGCGAGACCAATTTCACTGCGCCCCTGGTGATTCAGGAGATCATGCAGACCAAGCCGGGCCGCCAGGACGACTACATCCGGGAGCTGGAGCGACTCTACGTGCCGTGGTCGGAGCGCACCGGAAAGCGCTGGCTGGGTTCGTTCACCACCACCTTCCGCTACAACGAGGTCATCCACTACTGGGCGCTGGACGGCGGCTGGGACTGCTTCGCCAACCACTACCCGTCGTGGAAGGAGAGCCCGCCCGCCGAGATCGTCACCTGGATGAGCGTGGCCCCGGCCCTGCGCGATGGCTGGGAGGATTCCATCCTGCAGGCCCTACCCCCCTCGCCGCTGCAGTGATGGCCCAAGGAGCGCCGGTGGACTTCGCCTACGATCCCTTCGACGCCGAGGTGATGGCAAACCCGTTGCCGTACTACCGGATTCTGCGCGACCACCACCCGGTGTACTACATGCCGCAGTGGGACACCTTCGCGCTGTCCCGGTTCGACGACATCTGGAGGGTGCTCGAGGTCAACAACGGCACCTTCGTCGCCTCGGAGGGCACGCTGCCGCCGGCATCGGTGCTGGCCCAGCACAACGACGGCCCGGTCGACGACCCGCCGCTGCACCCGCTGCCGTTTCACGCCATGTTCGACTCCGACCTCTACGGCGAGATCCGGCGCACCCATTCGCGCCCGTTCCGGCCGCGGGCGGTCACCGACCTCGAGGGCCGGATCCGGACCCTGGCCAACGAACGCCTGGACGAGCTGCTGGCGCGCGGCTCCTTCGACCTGACCCAGGAGTACGGCGGGGTGGTGGTGGCCACCATCGTCTGCGAATTGCTGGGAATCCCAACCGATCTCGCGCCGCAGGTGCTCGCCGCGGTCAACGCCGGCAGCCTGGCCGAGCCGGGCGTCGGTGTGGACACCGGGCAGGCGCGCCCCAACTACTTCGAGTTCCTGCTGCCCGCGGTGCAGCGCCGCCGCGCCGACCCGTCCGGGCCGCCGCTCGAGGTGGTGGACGGCCTGCTCGGCTACCAGCTGCCCGACGGCAGCGCGCTCGACGACCTCGAGGTGGCGACCCAGATGCTGTGCATCTTCATCGGCGGCACCGAGACCGTGCCCAAGATCGTCGCCCACGGGCTCTGGGAGCTCAGCCGGCATCCCGACCAGCTGGCCGCCGTGCGCGCCGACCCGCAGCACAACATTCCGGTGGCCCGCGAGGAGATGATCCGCTACTGCGCGCCCGCACAGTGGTTCGCGCGAACGGTGCGCAAGCCCTTCGACATTCACGGGCAGACCCTCAACCCGGGCCAGCGGGTGATCACCCTGCTCGCCTCGGCCAACCGCGACGAACGCGAATACCCCGACCCCGACGACTTCGTCTGGGACCGGCCCATCCGCCGCTCCCTGGCCTTCGGCCGCGGCCAGCACTTCTGCATCGGCTACCACCTGGCCAGACTGGAACTGGCTGTGCTGCTGCAAGAATGGCTGCGCCGGGTGCCCGACTACGCGATCCGGGCCGACGCCGCCACCCGGTTGCCGTCCAGCTTCCAATGGGGCTGGAACAAGATCCCGGTGGAGGTCTGAGGTGTGGTGCTACCGGATCGTCGCGCCGTATCGGTTCGAACCGACCGCGATTGACGACAAGACCCCCGAGTGCCTCGCCGACGGTCAAGTGCTGCTGCGGTTTTCGGCCGCCGGCGTGTGCGGCAGCGACCTGCCCGCCTTCCGCGGCGCCCGGGGCCGGCTGCCCGGTGACGACGGCCGCAGCGGCCCCGAGAAGGACGGCTTTCCCATCCACGAGGTCGCCGGCGAGGTGATCGCCAGCCGGCATCCGGCGCACCGTCCCGGAGACCGCGTCGTCGGCTGGGCATCCGGATTCGACGGCCTGATGGAACGCGTCGTCAGCGACGGCGACGGGCTGGCGCCCTATGACCCGGCGCTGAGCCCGGCGCAGGCGGTCGGGCTGCAGCCGCTGGCCTGCGTGCTCTACGCCTGCGAGCAGCTCGAGCTGGCCGGCAAGCACGTCGCGATCATCGGCCAGGGATCGATCGGCCTGCTGTTCTCCTACGTCGCCAAGGCGGCCGGCGCGCGGCGGGTCACCGGAGTGGACCCGATCGACCGCCGCGACGTGGCAAGGGCGTTCGGCGTCGACGACCCGGTGCGCGCCACCAGCGACCGCTGGGTCAGCCAGCTCGACCCCGCCGACCGCGCCGACGTCGTCATCGAGGCCGTCGGCCACCAGGTCGCCACCCTGGCGCACGCCATCGACGCCGCCGCGCCCGGCGGCACCGTGTTCTACTTCGGTGTGGCTGACGACGACACCTACCCGATCAGCATGCGGACCATGCTGCGCAACAACCTCACCCTGAAATCCGGTGTGACACTGGACCGGCGGCGAATGCTGGAGCTGGCCGGCAAGTTCGCCGCCGAGCATCCCTGGCTGCTGGGCGCCTACCTGACCCACACGTTCGGCGTCGACGAGGTGCAGGACGCCTTCGAGCTGGCCTGCCGGCCGGTCGCCGACCGGATCAAGATCGCGATCGCCGGGTGAGTGGCCGACCGTGACCGCGCCGAGCAACCTGCGGCTGGCCCTGAACCGGCGGTCCCCGATATTCGGCGGCTGGGTCACCGGCCCGACACTGCTGGGGCCGGAGGAATTCACCCGCGCCGGTTACGATTACGTCGGCTTCGACGCCCAGCACGGCTATCTGGACGACGCCGACATCGCCGGCGTGCTGCGCCGCATCGAACACCTGCGGATCGGCACCGTGGTGCGCCTGCCCAACGCCGACGCCGCACCGATCGGGCGGGTGGTCGACGCCGGGGCCGACGCCGTCATCATCGCGATGATCGAGTCACCCGACCAGGCCGCGGCCGCGGTGGCCGCCACCCGCTACCCGCCGGCGGGCGTGCGCAGCTTCGGCCCGCTGCGCGCCAGCCTGGGCCATGATCCGGCGGCCCACGAGTCGCGGGTCAGCGTGTTCGCGATGATCGAGACCGCGGCGGCGCTGTCCGGCATCACCCAGATCTGCGCCGTCGACGGGCTGACCGGAATCTACGTCGGCCCCGCCGATCTGGCCATCTCGCTGGGCGCCGGCGTGATCGGCGCGACCCGGCAGCCGGAAGTGCTCGACGCGATCGTGCACATCCACAAGGCGGCCACCAAGGCCGGCCTGGTCACCGGCATCCACGCCGGGGACGGCAGCACGGGACATGCCATGGCGCAGTTGGGATTCGACATGATCACGCTGGCCGCCGAGGCACAGGCACTGCGCCGCGGCGCAGCCGAACACCTGCGTGAGGCGACGCAATGACCGGCGGATCGGCCCAGCCGCCGCGGGTGGCGCTGGTGACCGGCGCGGCCGGCGGTCAGGGCCGGGCCATCGCCGAACGGCTGCGCGGCAACGGGTTTGCGGTGGCCGCGTGTGATCGGCGCATCGACGAACTGGCCGCCACGGTGGCCGCATCGGGCGACGACCGGCTGATCGCGGTCGAGCTCGACGTCACCTCCGAGCAACAATGGCGCTCGGCCGTCGAACGCGTGGTGGACCGCTTCGGTGCGCTGAGCGCGCTGGTGAACTGCGCCGGCGTGCTGCACCGCACCCCGCTGCCGCAGGAGACCGCCGACGCCTTCGAAAACGCCTGGCGGGTCAACTGTTTCGGTGCCTTCCTGGGCATGCGCGCGGCGCTGGAACGGCTCCGCGGGACACCCGGCGCGTCGATCGTCAACATCTGCAGCACCGGCGCGATCCGCCCGTTCCCGCAGCACTGCGCCTACGGCTCGTCGAAATGGGCGCTGCGCGGCCTGACCCAAACCGCCGCCGCCGAACTCGCCCCGGCCGGTATCCGGGTCAACGCGGTGTTCCCCGGCCCGATCGCCACGCCGATGCTCGACGAGGCCACCCAGACCCGGCTGGCCGCGGTCGCGTCCTTCGGGCGGATCGGGCAGCCCGGTGAGGTCGCCGACGCGGTGGCGTTCCTGGTGTCCGCCGAGGCGTCGTTCATCACCGGCGCCGAACTCGTCGTCGATGGCGGGCAATGCCTGCAGATCCGATGAGCGAGCTGTCGATCGGCATCATCGGCGCCGGCCCGGGCGGCCTGGCGCTGGGAATCCTGCTGTCGCAGGCCGGGTTTGGTGACTTCACCATCTTCGACCGGGAAGACGGCGTGGGCGGCACCTGGCGGATCAACACCTACCCGGGCCTGGCCTGCGACGTCAAATCCCACCTGTACTCGTACTCGTTCGACCTGAACGCGCACTGGTCGCGGCTGTGGTCGGGACAGCCCGAGATCCTGGACTACTTCCAGCGCTGCGCGGACAAATACGGGCTGGGGCCACATCTGCGGCTGGGCACCGAAATCCGCTCCGCCCACTGGGAGGCCGACACGCAGCGGTGGCGGCTGACCACCGCGTCCGGCCACCGGCACCACTTCGACGTGGTGGTCTCGGCCGTCGGCCTGTTCACCCGCCCGCTGCTTCCCGAGCTGGTCGAGGAGGAGCCGTTCACCGGGACGGTGATGCACTCGGCGCGCTGGGACCACTCGATTCCGTTGCACGGCAAACGGATCGCCGTACTGGGCACCGGGTCCACCGCCTCCCAGCTGATTCCGGAATTGGCCAAGGTGGCCGAGCGGGTGTATTCGGTGCAGCGGTCGCCGACCTGGATCCTGCCCAAGCCCGACCGGCCCTACACGCGGTGGGAGCGTTGGGCGTTCGCGCACCTGCCGTTGGCGAAGAAGCTCTACCGGACCAGGTTGTGGCTGCGCAGCGAATCCAACATCTCGGTGATCGAGCACGGCAGCGAGAAGACCGGGCAATTCACCAACATCGCGCTGGGACTGCTGGAGGCGAGCGTCCCCGACGAGGAACTGCGCCGCAAGCTCACGCCCGATCATCCGATGGGCTGCAAACGGCTGGTGTTCTCCTCGGACTACCTGCCCGCGCTGACCCGGCCCAACGTCGAGGTGCTGACCAGCCCCGCGCGCTCCCTGCGCCGGCGGTCGCTGGTCACCGAGGACGGCACCGAGCGCGAGGTCGACCTGGTGGTCTGCGCCACCGGCTACGCCGCCGCCGACTATCTCGGCGAACTCGACGTGACCGGCGAGCACGGGGTCACGCTGCGCGAGGTGTGGCGCGACGGCGCCTACGCCTACCTCGGCATGGCCGTACCGGGATTCCCGAACTTCGTCATGCTGTACGGACCCAACACCAACGTCGGCTCCAACAGCGTCATCTTCGTCCTGGAGGCCCAGGCCCGCTACATCGTGCGGGCCCTGAAGTATCTGCGCCGCCACCGCCGCCGCTACATCGCGGTGCGGCCCGCCGCGCTGGCCGACTTCGTCGCCAAGATCGACCGATGGATGGTCGGCACCGTCTGGACCACCCAGTGCAGCAACTACTTTCGCGCCCCCAACGGCCGCGTCGTCACCCAGTGGCCGCGCAGCGCACGCGCCTTCTGGTCGATGACGCGCCGGTTCAGGCCGGCCGACTACCGGTTCCAGGCGCCGGCGGTCTGCGTCCCGGCCCCGGCCTCCGAGGCGGACGCGCGGTGACGGCGCTGGACGGCGCCGAGCGCCTCGACCCGGCGCTGCGCGCGGTCGCCACCACCCGGACCGACTTCTCGCCCGCCGCAATCGAACTCACCCGGGCGCCGTTCAACGAGCGCCGCCGGCTGGCCGCCGCGCAGACCGACACCGCCGGCGTGCGGATCGTCGACGACGACGCGAACGGCGTCGGCGTGCGCATCTATCGCGGCGGGCCCGAACCGGCGCCCGCCGTGATCTACTGCCACGCCGGCGGATTCGCGCTGGGCAACCTGGACACCGACCACCGCCAGTGCGTGGAGCTGGCCCGGCGCGGCCGCTGCACGGTGGTGTCGGTCGACTACCGGCTGGCCCCCGAACACCCCTACCCGGCCGCGCTGCAGGACGCGGGCACCGTGTTGCGGTGGGTGCACGCCGAAGCCGCCGCCCTCGGCGTGGACCCGGCCCGGCTCGCCGTCGCGGGCAGCAGTGCCGGCGCCGCCCTGGCCGCCTGCCTGGCGCACCCCGACGGGTCGTTGCCGGCCGTGGTGTTCCAGCTGCTGCACCAGCCGGTGCTCGACGACCGGGCCACCGGGTCGAAGGCACGGTTCCGGACCAGCCCGGCCTTCGACGGCGAGGCCGCCGAGCTGATGTGGCGCTACTACCTGGGCCCGACCGTCGGGTCCGCGGCCGCCGTACCCGCGCGGCGGCCCGAATTAGCCGGGCTGCCACCGGCTTTGATCACCTGCGCCGAGATCGACCCGTTCCGCGACGAGGCCATCGACTACGCCCGCCGGCTACTGGACGCCGGAGTCTGCACCGAGCTGCACGTGTTCGCCCGCGCCTGCCACGGCTTCGACTCGCTGCTGCCGGACTGGCCGGGCTCGCAGCGATTGTTCGCGCTGCAGGGCGAGGTGCTGTCGGCGGCGTTGCACCGCGATTAGCCGTCGAACCGGATCAGCTGGCGCACCGCGGTGCCGTCGGCCAGATGATCCATCGCCTCGTTGATGTCTTCCAGCCGGATCGTGGACGACACCAGCGATTCCACCGGCAGCCGGCCCGCGCGCCACAGCTCGACGAACCGGGGGATGTCCCGGCTCGGCACCGCCGAACCGAGGTAGCTGCCGATCAGCGACCGGCCCTCGGCCACAAAACCCAACGGCGACAACGTGATCCGCGCGTCCGGCGGCGGCAGGCCGACGGTGATGGTGCGCCCGCCGGGGGCCGTCAGGTCGATCGCGGTCTGCAGGGCGGCGGGATGGCCGACGGCTTCGATCACCACCGCCGCCTTCACCCGCGCCTCGATGGCCTGCTGCGGCGTGTACGCCTGGTGCGCGCCCAACCGCCGGGCCGCGGCCAGCTTCTCCGGCAGCTGGTCGACGGCGACCACCGGCACGCCGTCGTAGGTGAGCGCGGTCAGCAGCGCCGCCATCCCGACGCCGCCCAGCCCGACGACGGCGACCGTCTGGCCCGGCGCGGGGCGGCCCACGTTGAGCACCGCGCCGCCGCCGGTCAGCACCGCGCAGCCGAGCAGCGCGGCGACGTCGGCCGGCACGTCGGGCGGCACCTCGACCGCGCTGGCCCGATTGACCACCGCGTGCGTGGCGAACCCCGAGACCCCGAGGTGGTGATAGACCGGCCGGCCGGCCCGGCTGAGCCGAATATCGCCGCCCAGCAGCGTGCCGGCCCCGTTGGCCGCGCTGCCCGGTTCACACGGCGTCAGGCCCTCGGTCGCGCACGCCGCGCACCGGCCGCAGCGCGGCAGGAACACCAGCACCACCCGGGCGCCCACGGCCAGGTCGGTGACCCCGGGACCGACCCGCTCGACGATCCCGGCCGCCTCGTGACCGAGCAGCATCGGCACCGGGCGCACCCGGTTGCCGTCGACCACCGACAGGTCGGAATGGCAGATGCCGGCCGCCTCGATGCGGACCAGGACCTCGTCGCGCCCCGGGGGCGCCAACTCCACGTCGGTGATGTTGATCGGTCGCGAGCGCGCATACGGCCGGGGCGCCCCGATGCGCTGCAGCACCGCCCCCCGAATTCCGGACATGCTGGAATACAACCATGGCGTCGGCTCCCGTAGTTCCCCCCGCCCCGGAGGGGTTGACCAGCAACGACTTCCCGGTGCTGTGGCCGGTGGCCACCCGGTGGGCCGACAACGACATGTTCGGCCACCTCAACAACGCGGTCTACTACCAACTGTTCGACACCGCCATCAACGGCTGGATCAACACCAGCACCGGCCTGGACCCGCTCACCACGCCCGCGCTGGGCATCGTCGCCGAGTCGGGCTGCCGATACCTCTCCGAACTGCACTTCCCCGAGGGCCTGCAGGTGGGGCTGGCCGTCACCCGGCTGGGCCGCAGCAGCGTCACCTACCGGCTGGGCATGTTCCGGTCCGCGGCGCCGGGCAGCGCCGAGCCCATCACCGCGCTGGGGCATTGGGTGCACGTCTACGTCGACCGGGACACCCGCAAGCCGGTGCCCATCCCCGACCCGATCCGGACCCTGCTGGCGGGCGCCGCCGTCGGGGACGCCGCACCGAAATAGCGCCCGGCGCTGGGACTTTCGCGTGCCCCGTTATGCTTCGCGCATGCCCGTTTTGAGCAAGACCGTCGAGGTCAACACCGACGCCGCCGCGATCATGGCCATCGTCGCCGATTTCGAGCGGTACCCGGAGTGGAGTGACGGGGTCACGGGCTGCTGGGTGCTGGCCCGCTACGACGACGGCCGCCCCAGCCAGTTGCGGCTGGACGCCGCCTACCAGGGCTTCGAGGGCGTCTACATCCAGGCCGTCTACTACCCGGGGCCGAACCAGATCCAGACCGTGATGCAGCAGGGGGAGCTGTTCAAGAAGCAGGAGCAGCTGTTCAGCGTGGTGGAGATGGGCGCCTCGAGCCTGCTGACGGTGGACATCGACGTCGAGCCGTCGATGCCGGTTCCCGCGCCGATGGTGAAGTCGATGCTGAACAACGTGCTCGACCACCTGGCCGACAATCTCAAGCAGCGCGCCGAGCAGCTGGCCGCGAACTAACCCCGGTTGCTCGGCGTGCCGGTGCGGTCGCGCATCTCGGTCAGCCGCGCCGCCGCGTCGGTGAACTGCCAGACCGTGTGCTCGATCACCGCGGCGGTGTCGCGGCGGCGCAGCGCGGCGATCAGTTGCCGGTGGTTGTCGACGGCGGCCCGCCCCCACTGCGGGTCGGCGGCGTACACCAGCACCGGCATGTAGCGGGCGGCGTTGAGCAGGAACCAGGCCAGCTTGATCCGGCCGCTGGCCTGGTTGAAGACCCGGTGGAAGCCGAACTCGAGGCCCGCGATGGTCTCGGCGTCGCCGGACCCGACGGCCGCGGCGAGCGCGTCGTTGATGCGATCCAGCTCGTCGATCTCGGTGTCGGTGATGTGGTCGGTCGCCGCGGCGGCCAGCTCCTTGGCGATGGTCGCCTGCAGCCAGAAGATGTCCTCGATGTCTTGGCGGGTGAGCGGCAGGACCACGTGACCGCGGTGCGGTTCCAGCTGCACCATGCCCTCGCCGCGCAGCTTCAGCAGGGCCTCGCGCACCGGCGTGACGCTGACGCCGAGCTCGGCCGCGGTCTCGTCGAGCCGGATGAAGGTGCCCGGCCGCAGCGCGCCGGACATGATCGCGGCCCGCAGGTGCCCCGCGACCTCGTCGGACAACTGGGCCCGGCGCAGCGGCCGCCGCCGGCTCCTCGGCTGCATGGACATCGGTGCGTTCACGGGGCTTGCCAGGGCTTTCAGTGGCTTGGTGGGACGGGGTTTACGTTTTGACCGGTGTCGACGGGGGCTTGTCAGTAGACCGTCAACGCCATAATGTGACCCACACAACACTAAGTTTTATCAAATATCAACCTGGCGCAAGCGGTGCGCGAGTGAAGGGAAGTGTTGAGTTTGACCGCCCAATTGGCACACCATCCGACTCAGGCGAACGAGCAGCCGTACCTGTCCCGCCGGCAGAACTGGGTGAACCAGCTGGAACGGCACGCGCTGATGCAGCCGAACGCGACGGCGCTGCGGTTCCTCGGCAAGAGCCTGACGTGGGGGGAGCTGCACGGCCGGGTGCGGGCGCTGGCCGACGCGCTGAGCCGGCGGGGGGTCGGCTTCGGCGACCGGGTGATGGTCCTGATGCTCAACCGCCCCGAGTTCATGGAGTCGGTGCTGGCGATCAACATGCTCGGGGCCATCGCGGTGCCGCTGAACTTCCGGCTCACCGCGGCCGAAATCGCCTTCCTGGTGCAGGATTGCCAGGCGCGGGTGGTCATCACCGAGGCCGTGCTCGCCCCGGTGGCCACCGGGGTGCGCGACATCGAGTCGCTGCTCGACACCGTCGTGGTGGCCGGCGGCTCCTCCGACGACACCGTGCTGGGCTATGAAGACCTGATCGACGAGACCGGGGCGGCGCACCAACCCGTCGACATCCCGAACGACGCGGCGGCGCTGATCATGTACACCTCGGGCACCACCGGCCGGCCGAAGGGCGCCGTGCTCACCCACACCAATCTGACCGGTCAGACGATGACCGGGCTGTACACCAACGGCGCCGACATCAACAACGACGTCGGGTTCATCGGGGTGCCGTTCTTTCACATCGCCGGCATCGGCAACATGCTGACCGGGCTGCTGCTCGGCATCCCCACCGTGATCTATCCGCTCGGCGCGTTCGAGCCCGGGCAACTGCTCGACGTGCTGGCCGCGGAGAAGGTCACCGGGATCTTCCTGGTACCCGCGCAATGGCAGGCGGTGTGCGCCGAACAGAGGGCACGGCCGCGCGACCTGAAGCTGCGGGTGATCTCCTGGGGGGCCGCACCGGCGCCGGACGCCCTGCTGCGCGAGATGTCGGCCATGTTCCCCGGCACCCAGATTCTGGCCGCGTTCGGCCAGACCGAGATGTCGCCGGTCACCTGCATGCTGCTCGGCGAGGACGCCATCCGTAAGCGCGGCTCGGTCGGCAAGGTCATCCCCACCGTGGCGGCCCGGGTGGTCGACGAAAACATGAACGACGTGCCCGTCGGCGAGGTCGGCGAAATCGTCTATCGCGCACCGACTTTGATGAGCGGCTACTGGAACAACCCGGAGGCCACCGCGGAAGCGTTCGCGGGCGGCTGGTTTCACTCCGGCGACCTGGTGCGCATGGACGAGGACGGCTACGTCTGGGTGGTCGACCGCAAGAAGGACATGATCATCTCCGGCGGCGAGAACATCTACTGCGCCGAGGTGGAGAACGTGCTGGCCAGCCACCCCGACATCGTCGAGGTCGCCGTCATCGGCCGGGCGCACGAGAAGTGGGGCGAGGTGCCCATCGCGGTCGCCGCTGTCGCGAACGACAATTTGGCGCTCGAAGATCTCGACGAGTTCCTGACCGAACGGTTGGCGCGCTACAAGCACCCGAAGGCGCTCGAGATCGTCGACGCGCTGCCGCGCAACCCTGCCGGCAAGGTGCTCAAGACTGAGCTGCGGATCCGCTACGGAGGCGGATGAATCGGCTAAATCCATTCCGGGGCAAGAGGTTCTGGGACCAGAAAGGAAAGTTGACGGACGCTGTAACGTTTGCCCGTTGTTGACGAAGGGTTAATTGTGCGGATGCGGTTCACACGTGATTGGCCATCGGGTATATTCCTGTGGTCTCCGTTACTACTTGCCAGTAGGGAGCCGATGGTCACACACGTTGAGTCGGGGCGAGGTGGGGGCACCCCCAGCCGCGTAGCGGTGAGGGAGACAGGCGTGCTAGACGATGTGCCGCGCCACCAGGCGCGCGGAGACGGCCGGAGGGGGCAGCGGTGACTTCAACGTCGACAAGTCGACGGGGTCCCTACTTGGTGGGCTATCTGCGCGACCAGTTGGAGACCCCGCTGACCCTTGTCGGTGGCTTCTTCCGGATGTGCGTGCTCACCGGGAAAGCGTTGTTCCGCTGGCCGTTCCAGTGGCGCGAGTTCGTCCTGCAGTGCTGGTTCATCATGCGGGTGGCGTTCCTGCCCACCATCATGGTGTCGATCCCGTTGACCGTGCTGCTGATCTTCACCCTCAACGTGCTGCTCGCCCAGTTCGGGGCGGCCGACCTGTCCGGCGCCGGCGCGGCCATCGGCGCCGTCACCCAGCTCGGCCCGCTGACCACCGTGCTGGTGGTCGCCGGCGCCGGGTCGACTGCGATCTGCGCGGACCTGGGGGCGCGCACCATCCGTGAAGAGATCGACGCGATGGAGGTGCTCGGCATCGACCCGATCCACCGGCTGGTGGTGCCCCGGGTGATCGCCGCGACCCTGGTCGCCACCCTGCTCAACGGCCTGGTGATCACCGTCGGCCTGGTCGGGGGCTACCTGTTCGGGGTCTACCTGCAGAACGTGTCGGGTGGTGCGTACCTGGCCACCCTGACCACCATCACCGGCCTGCCCGAGGTGGTCATCGCGACGGTCAAGGCCGCCGTCTTCGGCCTGATCGCGGGGCTGGTCGGGTGCTTCCGCGGGCTGACCGTGCGCGGCGGCTCCAAGGGGCTCGGCACCGCCGTCAACGAGACCGTGGTGCTGTGCGTGGTCGCGCTGTACGCGGTCAACGTGGTGCTGACCACGATCGGTGTGCGATTCGGGACGGGGCACTGACATGTCAACCGCCGCCGTCTTTCGCTCGCGCTTCCCGCGGGCGGCCGAGAACCTCAACCGCTACGGCCTGGCCGCCGCCCGCGGCCTCGACGACGTCGGCCAGATGGCCTGGTTCGGTGGGGTGGCCCTCGCGCACATCCCGCACGCGCTGAGCCACTACCGCAAGGAGACCCTGCGGCTGATCGCCCAGATCGGCATGGGCACCGGTGCCATGGCCGTCATCGGCGGCACCGTCGCCATCGTCGGCTTCGTCACCCTCTCGGGTAGCTCGCTGGTCGCCATCCAGGGTTTCGCCTCGCTGGGCAACATCGGTGTCGAGGCGTTCACCGGCTTCTTCGCCGCCCTGATCAACGTGCGCATCGCCGCCCCCGTCGTCACCGGCATCGCGATGGCCGCCACGGTCGGCGCCGGCGCCACCGCGGAGCTGGGCGCCATGCGCATCAGCGAGGAGATCGACGCCCTGGAAGTGATGGGCATCAAGTCGATTTCGTTCCTGGCGACCACCCGGATCATGGCCGGGCTGGTGGTGATCATCCCGCTCTACGCGCTGGCGATGATCATGTCGTTCCTGTCCCCGCAGATCACCACGACCGTGCTCTACGGCCAATCCAACGGCACCTACGAGCACTACTTCCGCACGTTCCTGCGGCCCGACGACGTGTTCTGGTCGTTCCTGGAAGCCATCATCATCACCGCGGTGGTGATGATCACCCACTGCTTCTACGGCTACAACGCCGGCGGCGGGCCGGTCGGCGTCGGTGAGGCCGTCGGTCGATCGATGCGGTTCTCCCTGGTCTCGGTGCAGGTCGTCGTGCTGGCCGCCGCGTTGGCGCTCTACGGCGTCAACCCCAACTTCGCGCTCACGGTGTAACCGCCATGGCCCGACCCGTCCAGACCAACGCCCCGCGAACCCCGCCGTACAAGCTGGCCGGGCTGGCGATCCTGGTCGTCGGCGCCCTGGCCCTGGCGCTGATCTACGGCCAGTTCCGCGGCAACTTCACCCCCAAGACCAGCCTGACGATGCTGGCGTCGCGGGCCGGGTTGGTGATGGATCCCGGGTCGAAGGTGACCTACAACGGCGTCGAGATCGGCCGGGTGGGCACGATCTCGGAGACGGTGCGCGACGGAAAGCCGGCGGCGAAATTCACCTTGGAGGTGTATCCGCGGTATCTCAAGCTGATCCCGTCGAACGTGAACGCCGATATCAAGGCGACGACGGTGTTCGGCGGCAAGTACGTGTCGTTGACGACGCCGGCGCACCCGTCACCGCAGAAGATCACCCCGCACACCATCATCGACGCCCGCTCGGTCACCACCGAGATCAACACCCTGTTCCAGACGATCACCTCGATCGCGGAGAAGGTGGATCCGGTCAAGCTGAATTTGACGTTGAGCGCGGCCGCGCAGTCGTTGTCGGGTCTGGGCGAGAAGTTCGGCCAGTCGGTGGTCAATGCGAATGCGTTGCTCGATGACGTGAACCCACGAATGCCGCAGGCGCGCAAGGACGTTCAGGGGTTGGCGGCGCTGGGGGACACCTATGCGGACGCCTCGCCGGACCTGTTCGATTTTCTGAACAATGCGGTGATCACGTCGCGCACGATCAACGCCCAGCAGAAGGATCTGGACCAGGCGCTGTTGTCGGCGGCCGGATTCGGCAACACCGGCGCCGACCTGTTCAACAAGGGCGGGCCGTATCTGGCGCGCGGCGCCCAAGACCTGGTCCCCACCGCCCAACTGCTGGACACCTACAGCCCCGAGCTCTACTGCACCCTGCACAACTACCACGACATCGTGCCGATCACCGGTGCCTCCGAGGGCGGGTTCAACGGCTACTCACTGAACATGAACACCGAGGTCACCTCCGGGCTGGGGCTGCTCCTCAACCCCGTCGCGACCATTCCCGTGTTGGCCTCGCTGGTGGGCGGGATCGCCGGTCTGGTCGGCGGGGCGCCCAACCCCTACATCTATCCCGAGAACCTGCCCCGGGTGAACGCCCGCGGCGGGCCGGGAGGCGCGCCCGGATGCTGGCAGCCGATCACCCACGACCTGTGGCCGGCACCCGAGCTGGTGATGGACACCGGCAACAGCCTTGCGCCGTACAACCACCTGGACACCGGATCGCCGTACGCCAACGAGTACGTGTGGGGCCGCCAGGTAGGGGATAACACGATCAACCCATGAAAATCACCGGAACCCTTGTCAGACTCAGCATCTTCTCGGTGGTGCTGCTGATCTTCACCGTGATGATCATCGTGGTGTTCGGTCAGATGCGCTTCGACCGCACCAACGGGTACTCGGCGGAGTTCAGCAACATCAGCGGGCTGCGCGCCGGCCAGTTCGTCCGCGCCTCGGGGGTCGAGGTCGGCAAGGTCAGTTCGGTGCAGCTGGTCGACGGCGGCAAGCGGGCACGGGTGGAATTCAACGTCGACCGCTCGGTGCCGCTGTACCAGTCGACGACGGCGCAGATCCGCTACCTCGACCTGATCGGCAACCGGTACCTGGAGCTCAAGCGCGGTCAGGGCGAAGGCGCGGACAAGGTGCTGCCGCCCGGCGGGTTCATCCCGCTGTCGCGGACCCAGCCCGCGCTCGACCTCGACGCGCTGATCGGTGGTTTCAAGCCGCTGTTCCGGGCGCTGGACCCGCAGAAGGTCAACACCATCGCCACCGCGCTGGTCACCGTGTTCCAGGGCCAGGGCGGCACCATCAACGACATCCTCGACCAGACCGCGCAGCTGACCAGCCAGCTCGGCGAGCGCGACCAGGCGATCGGCGAGGTGATCAAGAACCTGAACACCGTGCTGGACACCACCGTCCGGCACCGCCAGCAGTTCGACCAGACGATCAACAACCTGGAGGTGTTGATCACCGGGCTCAAGGACCACGGCGACCAGCTGGCCGGCGGGACCGCGCACATCAGCAACGCCGCCGGCACCGTCGCCGACCTGCTCGCCGAGGACCGCTCACTGCTGCACAAGACGCTGAACTACCTCGACGCCGTGCAGCAGCCGCTGATCGACCAGCAGGACCAGCTGCAGGACTACCTCAAGAAGGTGCCGACCGCGCTGAACATGATCGGGCGCGCCATCGGGTCCTACGGGGACTTCGTGAACTTCTACGCCTGCGACATCACGCTCAAGATCAACGGCCTGCAGGCCGGTGGCCCGGTCCGCACGGTCCGGCTGTTCCAGCAGCCGACGGGTAGGTGCACACCGCAATGAGAACACTCGAACCCCCCAACCGGGTCCGCATCGGCCTGATGGGCATCGTGGTGACGGTGCTGGTGATCGGCGTCGGCCAGAGCTTCACCAGCGTCCCGATGCTGTTCGCCAAGCCCAGCTACTACGGCCAGTTCACCGACTCCGGCGGCATCAACACCGGCGACAAGGTGCGCATCGCCGGCATGGACGTCGGCAAGGTGGAGGGCCTCAAGATCGACGGCGACCACATCGTGGTGAAGTTCTCCATCGGCACCAACACCATCGGCACCGAGAGCCGGCTGGCGATCAAGACCGACACCATCCTCGGCAAGAAGATCCTCGACGTCGAGGCCCGCGGCAGCCAGCAGTTGCGACCCGGGTCGACGCTGCCGCTGGGCCAGAGCACCACGCCGTACCAGATTTACGACGCGTTCTTCGACGTCACCAAGGCCGCCCAGGGCTGGGACATCGAGACCGTCAAGCAGTCGCTGCACGTGCTGTCGCAGACCATCGACCAGACCTACCCGCACCTGAGCCCGGCGCTCGACGGGGTGGCCAAGTTCTCCGACACCATCGGCAAGCGCGACGAACAGGTCAAGCATCTGCTGGCCCAGGCCAACCAGGTGGCCAGCGTGCTGGGTGATCGCAGCGACCAGATCGACCGGTTGCTGGTCAACACCAAGACGCTGCTGGCCGCCTTCAACGAACGCGGGCAGGCCATCAACGCCCTGCTGGGCAACATCGCCGCGTTCTCCGAACAGGTCAAGGGCCTGATCAACGACAACCCCAACCTCAACCACGTGCTGGAGCAGCTGCGCACGGTCAGCGACATCCTGGTGCAGCGCAAGGACGACCTGGCCAACGGGTTGACCGAGGTCGGCAAGTTCCTGCCGTCGCTGAACGAGGCCATCGCGTCGGGCCCGTTCTTCAAGGTGGTCCTGCACAACCTTGCCCTGTACCAGATCTCGCAGCCGTGGGTGGACGCCGCGTTCAAGAAGCGCGGCATCGACCCGGAGGACTTCTGGCGCAGCGCCGGGTTGCCGGCCTACCGGTTCCCCGACCCCAACGGCACCCGGTTCCCCAACGGCGCGCCGCCGCCGGCGCCGCCGGTGCTCGAGGGCACCCCGGACCACCCGGGCCCGGCCGTGCCGCCGGGGTCGCCCTGCTCGTACACGCCGGCGGCCGACGGGCTGCCCCGCCCCGACAACCCGCTGCCCTGCGCGGGTGCGGTGACGGGCCCGTTCGGCGGGCCGGGCTTCCCGGCGCCGGTCGACGTGATGACGTCGCCGCCCAACCCCGCCGGCCTGCCGCCCACGCCCGGCATCCCGATCGCGGGCCGGCCCGGCGACGCGCCGCCGGACGTTCCGGGCACGCCGGTGCCGCTGCCGACGCAGGCGCCGCCGGGCGCCCGGACCGAGAACCTCGCACCGGCCGGACCGGTGCCGCCGCCGTCGACGTTCGCGCCGGGGCTGCCGCCGGGTCCGCCGGCACCCCCCGGGCCGGGCAACCAGTTGCCGGCGCCGTTCATCAACCCCGGCGGGACCGGAGGCAGCGGCGCAGCGGGGGGAGGTAGCCAGAATTGAGCACCATCTTTGACATCCGCAACATCCGGCTGCCGAAGCTGTCCCGGACGTCGGTGATTCTCGGGGCGTTGGTGATCGTGCTGGCGCTGGTCGTCGGCTACGTCGGTTGGCGGCTGTACGAGAAGCTGACCAACAACACCGTGGTGGCCTACTTCCCGGCCGCCAACGCCCTCTACCCGGGTGACAAGGTCCAGATCATGGGCCTGCGGGTGGGCGCGATCGACAAGATCGAGCCGTCCGGCGACAAGATGAAGGTCACCTTCCACTACCAGAACAAGTACCGGGTGCCGGCCAACGCGTCGGCAGTGATCCTCAACCCGACCCTGGTGGCGTCGCGGGCCATTCAGCTGGAGCCGCCGTACAAGGGCGGACCCGTGCTGGCCGACAACGCGGTGATCCCCGAGGAGCGCACCCAGGTGCCGGTGGAGTGGGACCAGCTGCGCAACAGCATCACCAACATCATCTCGAAGCTGGGTCCCACGGCCGAGCAGCCCAAGGGCCCGTTCGGTGAGGTCATCGAGTCGTTCGCGGACGGGCTGGCCGGCAAGGGCAAGCAGTTCAACACGACGCTGACCAACCTGTCGCGGGCGTTGACTGCGCTGAACGAGGGGCGCGGCGACTTCTTCGCGGTGGTGCGCAGCCTGGCGCTGTTCGTCAACGCGCTGCACCAGGACGACCAGCAGTTCGTCGCGCTCAACCAGAACCTGGCGGACTTCACCACCCGGCTGGCGCATTCCGACGGCGACCTGGCCAACGCGATCGAGCAGTTCGACAGCCTGCTGACCACGGTGCGCCCGTGGCTGGACAAGAACCGCGGGGTGCTGACCTACGACGTCAAGAACCTGGAGACGGCGACCAACGCGCTGCTGCAACCGGACCCGCTGAACGGGCTGGAGACCGCGCTGCACGTGCTGCCGACGGCCGCGGCCAACATCAACCAGATCTATCACCCGTCGCACGGGTCGGTGGTCGCCATTCCGTCGATCACCAACTTCGCCAACCCGATGCAGTTCATCTGCAGCGCGATCCAGGCCGGCAGCCGGTTGGGCTACCAGGAGTCGGCGGAACTGTGCGCGCAGTACCTGGCGCCGATCCTCGACGCGATCAAGTTCAACTACCCGCCGTTCGGGTTGAACCTGTTCTCCACCGCCGAGACGCTGCCCAAGGAAGTCGCCTACTCCGAGCCGCGGCTGCAGCCGCCCAACGGTTACAAGGACACCACCGTGCCGGGTATCTGGGTGCCGGACACCCCGACGTCGCACCGCAACACCCAGCCGGGCTGGATCGTCGCCCCGGGCATGCAGGGCCAGCAGGTCGGGCCGATCACCGCGGGCCTGATGACGCCCGACTCGCTGGAAGAGCTCATGGGAGGACCCAACATCGCCCCCGTCCAGTCGAATCTGCAGACCCCGCCGGGTCCGCCGAACGCCTACGACGAGAACCCGATCCTGCCGCCCATGGGTCTGAACGCCCCGGTGCCGATCCCGCCGCCACCGCCCGGGCCGGGCGTGGCCCCGGGCCCGGTGGCGCCGACGCCGGCGCCGGTGTCGGCCCCCGCACCCAACGCGGGCGGCCCGGCGGCCCCGGCTGACTTCGGAGGTGGCCAGTGAGGCGCGCGACGAGCGCCGGGGGCGCGAGGAGCAAGCCGAACCGTCGGCCCCTGAGGCGCGCGACGAGCGCCATGGGCGCGCTTCGGGTGATCCGGCGCCGGTCCTGGCAGGGGCTGACGCTGCTGGTGGCCGCGATGGTGCTGACGTCCTGTGGCTGGAAAGGCATTTCGAACGTCTCCATCCCGGGCGGTCCCGGCAGCGGGCCCAACTCCTACAACATCTACGTGCAGGTGCCCGACACCCTGGCCATCAACGGCAACAGCAAGGTGATGGTCGCCGACGTGTTCGTCGGCTCGATCAAGGCCATCCAGCTGAAGAACTGGATCGCCACGCTGACCCTGGGCATCAACAAGAACGTCAAGCTGCCCAAGAACGCCACCGCCAAGATCGGCCAGACCTCACTGCTGGGTTCTCAGCACGTCGAGCTCGCCGCGCCGCCCAACCCGTCGCCCGAGCTGCTCAAGGACGGCGACACCATTCCGCTGAAGAACTCGTCGTCCTACCCGACCACCGAGCAGACGCTGGCCAGCCTGTCGCTGATCCTGCGCGGCGGCGGCATCCCCAACCTGGAGGTGCTGCAGAACGAGGTCTACAACATCTTCAACGGGCGCGGCGAGGCGATCCGGGCGCTGCTGGGCAAGCTGGACACCTTCACCAACCAGCTCAACCAGCAGCGCGACGACATCACCCACGCCATCGACTCCACCAACCGGCTCCTCACCTACGTGGGTGGCCGCGCGGACGTGGTGGACCGGCTGCTCACCGACGTGCCGCCGCTGATCAAGCATTTCGCCGACACCAAGCAGCTGCTGATCAACGCCGTCGACTCGGTGGGACGGCTGAGCCAGGCCGCCGACCAGTACCTGTCGGAGGCGCGCGGGCCGCTGCACACCGACCTGCAGGCGCTGCAGTGCCCGCTCAAGGAGCTCGGCAAGGCCTCGCCGTACCTGATCGGCGCGCTGAAGCTGATCCTGACCCAGCCGTTCGACATCGACACCGTGCCGAAGATCTTCCGCGGCGACTACATCAATATCTCGCTGACGCTGGACCTGACCTACAGCGCCGTCGACAACGCGTTCCTCACCGGGACCGGGTTGTCGGGAGCCCTGCGGGCGCTGGAGCAGTCCTACGGCCGTGACCCCGAGACGATGATCCCGGACGTGCGCTACACGCCGAACCCGAACGACGCGCCGGGCGGCCCGCTGGTGGAAAGGGGGGACCGGAATTGCTGACTCCCTTCGTCCGACGCCAACTGGTCGCCTTCGGGATCCTGACCGTCATCTCGCTGCTCGTGCTCGGCATCTACTACCTGCAAATCCCGAGCCTGGTGGGGATCGGCCGGTACACGCTCAAGGCCGAGCTGCCGGCGTCGGGCGGCCTGTACCCGACGGCCAACGTCACCTATCGCGGCATCACCATCGGCAAGGTCACCGACGTCGAGCCCACCGAGCACGGCGCCGAGGCGACCATGAGCATCGACAGCCACTACAAGATCCCGATCGACGCGGTGGCCAACGTGCACTCGGTGTCGGCGGTCGGTGAGCAGTACCTGGACCTGGTGTCGAGCGGAAACCCCGGCAAGTACCTGTCGTCCGGGCAGACCATCACCAAGGGCACGGTGCC
Organism: Mycobacterium sp. MAC_080597_8934; assembly: GCF_000523975.1. NCBI lineage: Bacteria > Bacillati > Actinomycetota > Actinomycetes > Mycobacteriales > Mycobacteriaceae > Mycobacterium > Mycobacterium sp. MAC_080597_8934. Next base: position 259,257 of record NZ_JAOS01000052.1, read on the forward strand.
GGCCGAGATCGGGCCGGCCCTGGACACCGCGAACCGCGGGCTGGCGGTATTGCCCAAGGAGAAGATCGGCCAGTTGCTCGACGAGACGGCGCAGTCCGTCGGCGGGTTGGGCCCCAACCTGCAGCGGCTGGTCGACGCCACCCAGGCCATCGTCGGCGACTTCAAGAACCAGATCACCGACGTCAACGACATCATCGAGCACTCCGGGCCGGTGATCGACAGCCAGGTCAAATCCGGTGACGCCATCGAGCGCTGGGCGCGCAACCTGAACCGGCTGGGCGCCCAGTCCGCGCAGGAGGACTCGCACCTGAAAAGCCTGCTGCGCCAGGCGGCGCCGACGGCCGACCAGGTCAACGACGTCTTCAACGACGTGCGGGAATCGCTGCCGCAGACGCTGGCCAACCTCGAGGTGGTCATCGACCTGCTCAAGCGCTACCACACCGGTGTCGAGCAGGTGCTGGTGTTCCTGCCGCAGGGCGCATCGATCGCCCAGACGGTGGCCGCACCGTTCCCCAACATGGCCGCGCTGGACCTGGCGTTGTCGATCAACCAGCCGCCGCCGTGCCTGACCGGGTTCATCCCGGCCTCGGAGTGGCGCTCCCCGGCGGACACCAGCCTCCAGCCGCTGCCCACCGGCACCTACTGCAAGATCCCGATGGACACCCCGGCCAACAGCGTGCGCGGGTCGCGCAACATCCCGTGCACCGACATCCCGGGCAAACGCGCTGCCACCCCGCGGGAATGCCGCGACCCCAAGCCCTACGTGCCAGCCGGCACCAACCCCTGGTACGGCGACCCCAACCAGATCCTGACCTGCCCCGCACCGGCCGCGCGCTGCGACCAGCCGGTCAAGCCCGGCATGGTGATCCCGGCGCCGTCGGTGGACAACGGGTTGAACCCGGCGCCCTCGGACCGGGTGGCCGGCACACCCCCGCCGGTCAGCGACCCGTTGTCGCGGCCGGGGTCGGGTACGGTGCAGTGCAACGGCCAGCAGCCCAACCCGTGTGTCTACAAGCCCAGCGGGCCGCCCACCGCGGTCTACAGTCCCCAAAGCGGTGAACTGGTGGGGCCGGACGGGGTGAAATACTCCGTCGAGAACTCGACCAGAACAGGAGACGACGGATGGAAGGAGATGCTGGCGCCAGCCGGCTGAACCCCATCGACACGGACGACGATTCGTTGAGCCCCCAGGACAAGGACGAGGATTCGACGGCACCCGCAAGCACCGACGAGCAGACCGGTTCGCAGGGTGCTCCCGGGGTGGCGGGGGAATCCGCACCCGATGACGCCGACGACGCCGTGCCCGTTGCGGCCGTTCCGCGCGGCCCCTCCCGGCTGGGGCGCGGGTGGCTGGCCGCCATCGCCGCGGTGCTGGTGCTGTGCGCCGCCGGCATCGGCGCGGGCGGCTACCTGGCGCTGCGCTACCACCACGAAAGCCAGGTGATCGCCCGCAACAACGCCGCCGCGCTGAAGGCGGCGGTGGACTGCGTCGAGGCCACCCAGGCGCCGGACACCAACGCCATGACCGCCAGCGAGCAGAAGATCATCGACTGCGGCACAGACGCTTACCGCTCGCAGGCGCTGCTGTACACCAGCATGCTGGTGCAGGCGTACCAGTCCGCGAACATTCACGTCCAGGTGTCCGACGTGCGGGCCGCGGTCGAGCGCAACAACCCCGACGGTTCGATCGACATCCTGGTCGCGCTGCGGGTCAAGGTGGCCAGCGACCAGTCGCAGAACGAATCCGGCTACCGGCTGCGGGTGAAAATGGCCCTCGCCGAAGGGCAGTACAAGATCTCCAAGCTCGACCAGGTGACGAAGTGACGGTGCTGGTCGAACAGACCGCGACCATGGGCACGCCGGAACCAGTGCGAGAAGCCTTGGCGCCCTGGCACTCTCGCGTCGGCGCCTTCGCCATCGACGTGGCACCGGGCGCCGCCGTCATCGCCACCATGGCGCTGGTGTCCTTCACGGTGCCGGCCCGCGGCGTGTGGTGGTGGGTGGGCGTCTGCGTGCTGGGCGTCGTCACGCTGCTGGCACTGGTCAACCGGCTGCTGCTGCCGGTGATCACCGGGTGGAGCCTGGGCCGCGCACTGGCCGGCATCGCGGTGACCCGCCGCACGGGCGCGGCCCCGGGGCCGTGGCGGCTGCTGCTGCGCGACCTGGCGCACCTGCTCGACACCGCGTCGATCGTGGGATGGCTTTGGCCGCTGTGGGATTCACGCCGCCGCACGTTCGCCGACATGCTGGCTGGCACCGAAGTGCGGCGCTTGGCGCCGGAGCAGGTGCCGCCGCACATCACCCGCTGGGCCGCGGCCGCGGTGCTGGGCGCGGCGGCGGTGTGCCTGGGCGGTGCCGCGATGAGTTACGGCGTGGTGTACTCCGCGGATCGGGCCTCCGATCAGACCCGCGCGCAGATCGCCACCCAGGGGCCGAAAATCGTGGCCCAGATGCTGACGTACGACCCGAAGTCGCTGCACGACGACTTCGCCCGGGCCCAGTCGCTGGCCACCGACAAGTATCGGCGCCAGCTCCAGACCCAGCAGGACGTGGTGCAGAAGGGCAACCCGGTGATCAACGAATATTGGGTGACCAATAGCTCGATCGAGTCCGCGAGCCGCGACCGTGCGACCATGTTGCTGTTCATGCAAGGCCGCCGCGGCGCCGCACCCGAGGTGCGCTACATCAGCGCCACCGTGCGGGTGAGCTTCGCCAAGGTTGGCGAAAACACCTGGCGGGTCGACGATCTCACCGTCCTGACCAAGCCGAAACCGCCGGGCGGGGCGAAATGAGTCCGCGCCGCAAGTTCGCGCCCGGCGAGCGGCCACTGCTCGTCGCGCGCCCGGTCCGGCCGCCGCGAGGATGGCTGCTGCCGCTCGCCGGCACGGCCGCCGCGCTGCTCATGGTCACGGCGGTCACGCTCTGCGCGCTGATGCTGGTCTCGCACGAATCCCGGGAGCGGGCGGCCTCGAAGGATCGCGAGGTGCTCAGCTACGTCAGCGGCTTCATGACCCAATTCACCTCCATCGATCCCTTTCACGCCAACGATTACGTGAATCGGATCCTGGCCCAGGCGACCGGCGACTTCGCCAAGCAATACGAGAAGAACGCCAACGAGATCCTGCTCCAGGTCGCCCGGGCCGAGCCGGCCACCGGCACCGTCCTGGACGCCGGACTGGAACGGTGGAACGACGACGGCAGCGCCAATGTCATGGTGGCCACGGCAATCACCACCAAGTCGCCGGATGAGAAACAGGTGTTGGAGAACACCAACCGTTGGGCGGCAACCGCCACGCAGGAAGGGAACCAGTGGAAGATCAGCAGCCTGCAGCAGGTGATCTGACCGCCGAGGAGAACCCGGCCGCCGACCAGAATGAGGCGACGGTTGCGGCAGCGGGCGACGATCGGGAAAACGGTGACGCGGCAACGGAATCCGAGGCGGCCAAGACCTCGGACGCCGCACCGGCCGACGGCGCCGAGGACAGCCACTCCGCCGAGACCGTCGAGACCGCCGGTGCCGCGCCGGCCGCCGGTCGCCGCACCAAGCGGCTGGCGGGGAAGGCCTGGGCCGTCGCCGCCATGGTCGCCGCGCTGCTCTTCGTCGGCTCGGCCGGGTTCGCCGGCGCGATGGTGCAGCCCTACCTGGCCGACCGCGCCGTCGCCGCGACGAAACTGAAGGTGGCGCGGACCGCGGCCAACGCGATCACCACGCTGTGGACTTACACGCCGGAAAACATGGACACCCTGGCCGATCGCGCATCCGCCTACCTCAGCGGCGATTTCGAAGCGCAGTACCGCAAATTCGTCGACGCCATCGTGGCACCGAACAAACAGGCCAAGATCACCAACCACACCGACGTCACCGGCGCGGCCGTCGAATCGCTCGACGACACCAACGCGGTGGTCATCGTCTACACCAACACCACATCCACCAGTCCGCTGACCAAGAACGTGCCGTCGCTGAAATACCTGTCCTACCGGTTGTTCATGAAGCGCGCCAAGAGCCGCTGGCTGGTCACCAGGATGACGACCATCACCTCGCTGGACCTGACCCCGAAGGTCTGACCCGGCGCACCGAAACAGGCTGCAGCCCATGGCCGTTACCTCCCCGGTATCGAAACGGTGGACGGTGGCGGCGCTGCTGTTGCTGACCTTCGCGACCGGACTGGCCGACGCGATCAGCATCCTGGTGCTCGGTCACGTCTTCGTCGCCAACATGACCGGAAACGTGATCTTCCTGGGGTTCTGGCTGGCGCCGCGGACCAGCATTGACCTGACCGCGGTCGTGGTGGCGCTGCCCACCTTCGCCTGCACCACCATCCTCAGCGGCAGGCTGGCACGGCATTTCGGCGAGCGGGTCCGGGCGTGGATCAGCACGGTGCTGGCGACCGAGATCGTGTTACTGGTGGGACTGTCGGTGCCGGCGGGGTCGGGAATCCTGAGCTACCAACAGGATTCGAAGCTCCTGATGATCGGCATCCTCGCCGTGACGTTCGGTCTGCAGCACTCCAGTGCGCGGCAGTTCGGGATCCAGGAGTTGTCCACCACGGTGTTGACGTCGACGATCGTCAGCCTCGGCCTGGACAGTCGCCTGGCCGGCGGTACCGGCGAACGGCAGCGGCTGCGGATCGGCGTCGTCGCCACGATGTGCGCCGGCGCGTTCCTGGGCGCGACGATGTCCCGGTATGTGGTCGCGCCGGTGTTCGTGGTCGCGGCGGCGGTGATCGCCGCCAGCCTGCTGATCTTCCGGTTCGGCCCGCCCGCGGCCAAACCCTCTGCAGCGGAAGCTAATTGAAGGCAAGCCAGCTAGGCAGCGCCCGCTCATGCGAGTCGCAGAGCACCTGGCGGGTGTCGCACGATCCCCGCGGCGAGCCGGCGCCGGCCCACATCCCGCCGGTGTCGCGGCGCAGCACGATCGCCGACGAGCCCCCGCCGTCGAGCAGCACGGCGTTGTCGCTGCCCAGGCCGCGGAACAGGTCCTGCATGTTGTCCGGGGTGTAGCTGCCGCCCTCGAAGATGTACATCTCGTCCTTCTGCCGGGCGTAGCCGATCGCGGTGCGCGCCGCGCTCGGCCCGCCGTCGTGCAGCTGCCCGGTGTTGCCGGGTGCCAGCAGGCCGATGCCGGACACTGCGACGAACTTCTCGTTCTTGTTCAGCAGGTCGGCGACGACGGGAGTGGCGGCGTCGTAGTCGCTTTTGGTCTTGGGCCACACCACATATGGCGCCCCGCCGGACGGAAGGATCATCGTGGTCAGCGCGCTCCAGCTCTCCCCGCCGCCGGACAGGCCCTGCTTGCCGGGGTAGGCGACGGTGCCGGTGACCGCCTGGTTGGCCCGGCCGCGGCCGTTGGTGTTGTCCACGAAGGCGCCCAGCGGCGAGCTGCAGCCGGTCTGGCGCCAGGAGCCGCCCTTCTGCGGGCGCACGTCGAAGAAGTTGGCGTTGATCGCGATCGTCGGCTGGCCCATCCGCTGCCACGCCTGCAGCGGGGCGTAGAGCTCGGAGGCCTGCCACAGCCCCTCGGCGGTGCGCGCGCCGGGGTTGTTCTCGCAGCGGGCCTGGTCGCCCTGGTGGGTGTCGACCAGCAGGTGCGGCGAAAGCCGTCCGGCCGCGTTCTTGATGATCATCAGGTGCCCGCCGTTGTTCATCTCATACCAGCTGCCGCCGGCGTTGAGCATCGGCGCCGGATGGCCGGGGCCGAAGTTGTAGACCAGGTAGGAGCCGCGGGTGCTGCTGATCGCGTTGGCCAGCAGGTCGCGGCCGTCAGCGGCCCGGGCCAGCGGCTGCCCGGAGGTGACGGCCAGGGTGAGGCAGGCGGACAGGGCGGTGCAGCACGCCGCCAGCCGGCGGAAGCTGGCGCGTCGGGTCAGCACGATAGCCCTTTCGGCCATGAAGTGAATGCAACGTACACATCATCCGCCCCACAAGTCTCACTGTCAACATAAGTAACGGGTCGGTGACGTTCCGGGCACGTCCGAATTACGTTTGCGCGCTTGGGCTTTCGGGTTCGTCGGGGCTCTCCGGCTCGGCCGGGGTCTCCGGCTCGACGGGGCTGTCCGGCGGCTGAGTGGACTTGCCGCGCCGGGCCTGGTGTTGGGCCTGGTGGTCCTGGGCGATCGCGAATCCGACCGCGCCCGGAATGCGGTGAAAGCCCTTGCGGTCGTAGAGATGTGTGACGATGCCGCCCAGCAGTAGCCCGATGACCAGGCCGGCCGACGTCATGGTGAGCGCCTGGCTCAGGCCGGCGTCGCCGCGGCCGCCGAAGTACAGCAGCGAGCGGGTGCCCAGGAAAACCTGGTGCATGGGCTCGAATTCGGCCAGCCAGCGGAACAACGGCGGCGTCGCCTCCAGCGGCACCGTGGCGCCGGCGGACGGCAACCCGAAGATCACGAACACCAGCATGCTGACCAACATGCCGGCCGTCCCCAGCACCGACAGCAGCGAACTGGACGTGATACCCACTGCGGCGATGGCGAATACGCCGTAGGCCCACAGTTCCCAGCTCAGGTCGATGGGCATGCCGAGCCCGTTGGCGATCGCCAGATACACCGCCGACGTGAGCAGCCCGAGCAGCACCATCATCGCCCACTTCAACAGCAACGTCTGGAATCTGGAGATGCGGACCTGCTCGGCGAAGCGGTACACGGGGCCGAATTCGGCCGGCACGTAACCCAATAGGGCGTCGACCAGGGTGCTCACCACGATGCTGCCGGTGAAGCCGGCCAGCAACAGCAGCAGCGCGTAATAGAAGGCCGACAACCCGTTGCCGGTGCCGTTGGGCAGCGGGTTGTAAACGACCGACTGGATCTCGATCGGCGAGCTGAGGCCGGCCTGGGTCGCCCCGGGCAGCGGCGTGCCGCCGGTCTGCGCCGTCACCTCGGCCATAACCCGTTGCGCGGCTATCCCGTTCGCCGTCCCCATCGCCGAGTTGAGGGTCTGCCCAGCGATGCTGGCGCCCAGCGTGCCGGCCCGCGGATTGGTGGAGACGGTGATCGACGGTTTGTCGGGGCGGGCGGGCGACACCGCGCTGGTGGCGAAGTCGCGCAGCTTCGAGGAGAAGCTGGGCGGTATCAGCAGCGAGCCGTACACCCGTCCGGTGTCCAGTTGATGTTTGGCCTCGTCGCGCGAGAGCACCCGGATGTCGAACTTGTTCCGGTCCAATCCGGTGGCCAGCCGGTCGACGATTTGCGCGCCGCCGGGGCCCGCGTCCTCGTTGACCACCGCGATGGGGAAATGACGCAGATTGGTCGTCGGGTTCAAGATGCCGCCCAGATACAGCGCGCACAACGCGGACATCAGCGCCAACGTGATAACCAGGGGAGCCGCCCAGAACCGAACGGTGCGGACCGCCTTGATGTTCCGGTTGGGGTTGGGCGCCGCGTGCTGCGGGTGCGATCTGGCCATGCCGACTCCTGTCTGTCGTGCCCACTCTATGGGCTCGCGTCGCCGGCCCTCTATGACCTCAGCCGCCCAGTCGGGCGTGCATCTCCCAGATCAGCAGTTCCGACGGCTCGAGTCCGGTGACGCGGCGGCCGTCGGTGTCGGTGAACCGCACCGCGTCGCCCGGGTGCAGTTCCCCGACATCCTCGATGTCGGCCCGGCCCCGGGCGAGGAAAACGTGCAGGTAGGGCGCCGCCGGAAGGTCAACGGCGGCGGCCGCCGGCAGCCGGGCGCCGTGCAGTGCGGCGTTGCGGTTGTGCAGGCTGATCGCCGCGTCGTGGCCCCGTATGCCCGAGGCGATCGTCACCAGGCCGCCGCCCAGCGCGGTGTCGTCGATCTCGTGCTGCTGGTAGCTCGGGTCGATCCCGGCTTCGTCGGGGATCACCCACATCTGCACGAAATGGACCGGGAGGCTGGGGGAGTCGTTGCGCTCCGAGTGCAGAATGCCGCGGCCCGCCGACATGCGTTGCGCCAGACCGGGATAGACCACCCCACGATTGCCGGTCGAGTCCTGATGCGCCAGCGCACCGGCCAGCACCCACGTCACGATCTCCATGTCCCGATGCGGGTGGGTGTCGAATCCCGTTCCCGGGGAGACGATGTCGTCGTTGTTGACCAGCAGCAGCCCGAAGTGGGTGTTGTCCGGGTCGTAGTGGTCGCCGAACGAGAACGAGTGCCGCGATGTCAGCCACGGTGTGGTGGTGACGGCCCGGGTCGCCGCCCGCCGAATCTCGAAGCCGGCTGACATGTCCCCAGACTAGTCGCCGCCCGGCTCAGCGAACCGGGGCGGTGAGCAGCCGCCGGGCCTGTTCCAGCGCGTCGTCGAGTTCGGGCAGGGTCAAACCGGCCGAGTGACCGAGGTGGATCTCGATCTGGTATTCCGGCTGGCCGTCGTGGCCGAAGATCGGAAGCACCACGAATTCCGTTGTGGGCAACTCTGTTTCGAGGACATCGGTGACGGAGCGCAGGGTCACCATGGTCATCAGCGTGGTGAGCCGCCGGGCGACCTGGGCCGTCGGCTCCAGCGATGCCAGCGCCTCGGCCAGCCGATTGTGCAGGGAGCGGTGCGTGTCGTCGAACCGCCACGCGCCGTAGCCGCGGGCCCGGATGTCGGCGAGCACCCGTTGGTGCTGGGCGATCTCGGTGCGCGTGAGCCGGGGCGTCACGCGACGCAGCCAGGCCTGGACGGCATCGTCGTCGCGCCAGGCCATCGCCACCAGACCGAAGGGCGGGTCGATGGGGAAGCGCTGTCCGACGGCGTGTTCGCCGTCGGTGCCGTGGCCGACGCTGTCGACGGTGGTCAGGTGCCGGGCGCCGATCTTCGACATGGAGCAGCCCGCGCCGAGCCGCTCGTGCAGCAAGCGCAGCGCGTCGCGCCCGCGATCCAGCAGCGGGAACTGCTCGCGCAGCCCGTGCACCAGCCCGAACAGGCCGCTGCCCAGCACGTAGCGGCGATCGTCGCGCCGCGTCACCCAGGCCCGCCGTTCCAGCTCGGCCAGCACCAGCGCGCAGGTCGAACTGCTGATCGCGCAGCCCTTGGCCAGCTCGGCCGACGTCAGGCCGCCGGGTGAATCGGCCACGGCCGCAAGCACATCCATTACCCGCGCGGTCGGCGGCGATTTCACGCCCGACCTGCGCGGGGTCTCACCGATTGACTTGGCCACCGTCGCCTTCCTACTATCCGTCCAAAATACCGCAGCAGACGTCCTAATAGTAGGAGAAGAGCGTGTACAAGGTGGGAGTGTGGGGCCCGGGTTCGATGGGCGTGATCGCCCTGCGCGGGGTGATCGACCACCCGCAGCTGGAGCTGGTCGACCTGGTGGTGCACAGCGACGCCAAGGCCGGCCGGGATGCCGGAGAGCTGTGCGGCGTCGCGCCGGTCGGCGTGGTGGCCACCCAGGACCCGGCGGCGATGCTCGCCGGCGACGCCGACGCCGTGGTATACGCCGCCGGCGCCAACCTGCGGCCGCTGGAGGCCGTCGAGGACATGGTGTCGATCCTGCGGGCCGGAAAGAACGTGGTGTCGTGCTCGGTGGTGCCGCTCGTCTTTCCCGACGCCGTCGACAGCGCCTTCACCGAGCCGCTGCGGGCGGCCGCGCTCGAGGGGCAGGTGTCCTTCTTCACCACCGGCATCGACTCCGGATTCGCCAATGACGTTCTGCCACTGGTACTTACCGGCGTGTCGAGGGTGATCGAATCGGTGCGGGTCACCGAGATGTTCAACTACGCGACCTATCCGGACGCCTCCGCCGTCTACGAGATCCTCGGGTTCGGGCAGCCGCCGGACCACCCGGCATTCGCGGCCCAGCCGGGCATCTTCACCTTCGGCTGGGGTCCCGTGCTGCACCAGCTGGCCGCCGGACTGGGCGTCGAGATCGACCACATCGAGGAGAGCAACGAGCGCATTCCGGCGCCCGAATCCTTCGACACGCCAACCGGTCACATCGCGGCGGGGACCATCGCCGCGATGCGCTCGACGCTGACCGGCTACGTCGGCGCGAAGCCGACGTTCGTGCTCGATCACGTGACCCGCATGCGTGACGACCTGGCGCCGGATTGGCCCCAGCCGCGGATTGCTATCGCGCCCAAGGACCTGGGCTACGGGCTGGCGTCGGGCCGCGGTCTGTACCGGGTGGAGATCGAGGGTTCGCCCAGCATGCGCTGCGAATTCGAGATGGCCGAGGATCACGACCACGATCTGGGAGCCCGGATTGCCGGGTCGTCGCGGATGGTCAACGCCATCCCGGCGGTGTGCGCGGCGCCGCCCGGCCTGCTGTCGGCGCTGGACCTGCCGCTGATCACCGGGGCCGGGCTGGTGCGCCCGGTGCCGGGGCCACCGCCGGACAGCCGGCTGTTCTAACCCGGAAACGTCGCGGCGGCGAGCCGCAGTATCTCGGCGCGGTCGGCGGGCAGGATGAACCCGGCGCCGATCGCCGCGTCCAGCGCGACGGTGAAGCGCTCCAGATATTCGGTCCGCCCACCGGGATACATCCGCTCGAGGGTGGCGGCGTCGAACGGTTCGCCGGAGCCGAAGATCGCCGACATGACGCTCTCCTGACCGCCCAGCCCCGAGGTTCGGGCGATCGGGACGTCCACCCACGGGGTGCGGAGGCCGCCGCGGGCCAGCCCGTTGCCGTCCAGAACCGGTTGCGGCGCAGGGCCTTCCCGCACCTGCAACGGCTCGGCTCCCGGCGCCGGCTGGCCGGCGGTGACCCAGGTGTTCAGGGCCGCCAGCGCTGCCTGCACCACGTAGTGGTGCTGCGGGCCGAAGTTGATGTAGTGCGGCAACTGCTGGCCCATCAGCATGTTGGTCGGCGCGTAGCCGGAAACGATGTCCTCGAGTGGCGCCGAGCCGCTGTCGATGAAAGCCACCTGAATCGTGTAGTTGTCGGCGTGCGCGGCCCCGGCGATCTCCCAGACCCGCAGCCTGGGGTTGTCGGGCTGGCGGGCGAAGTAGTAGCCCTCGCGCGGACCGCCGAACACGTCGGTCTCGGTGATCAACGTCAGCACCGGGACGCGCAGCTCCGGCCGGAATGTCACCGCTTGCGGCTCAGTCGATTCGGTGAAGATCGAGGTCCCGTCGAGCGGGGCGGCAGGCCCGAACCGGGAATGAACCAGGAAGCCGTCGAAGACGCCGGCCATCGGATCGACGGCGTTGATGTAGGTGGTGAGGAACATCGCCGACTGGGACTCGCCCAGCGCGATCACGTGTCGGGCCGGCAGGCCGCGCAGCATCGCCGTGTGCCCGCCGGTTTTCAGCAGCCCGCCGATCTGGGTGAAAATGTCGTAGCTGAACGCGTCGCCCGGGTGGTGCAGCGCCGCATATCGTTGCGGGTCCTGGCTTTTCAGCGACATGTCCGCGCCGAGCAGGCTCTCGCCGCCCTCGACGCCCACCCGCTGGGCCGACACCGCGACGTACGCGTAACCGGCGCGGAGGATCTCGCGGTGTGCCATCATCCAGACCGCGGCGGCATCGATGCCGCCGCTCACGTTGAGCCATTCCACCAGCACGGTCCCGTTGAAGCGGGCCGGGTCGGCGGGCGTCAGCACCACGACCCGAGTGGTGAAATCGGCGGCGCCGCAACGGGTTACCTCCCAGCACCCGTCGGCGCCCAGCTCGCCCGTCGGGCCGTAACGGGACGCCGTCGCGGACACGAAGAACTCCTCGGCGACGTATCCGACCGTCGCAAGGTCATAGGCGCTCAGCAACAGCCGCGGGTTGCCGGGTACCGGCGTGACCCCGACGGTGGAACTCGTCATGCGCGCACACCTTCCTGCCGGGGACCCAGCGCGGCGGGCAGCCCGAACTTGGCGAACAGGCTGTCGTCGAGGAAGGCCACCACATGCGAAACCCTGTCCCCGCGCACATCCAGCACGTGCAGCTGGAAGGGCAGATGGACGTTGCCGGCCCGCATGTACATGGCCGCCGCCGGTTGGCCGTTGGCGATCAGCGGCAGCAGGCGCATGTCGCCGGCGCCCTCGGCCGGGCATTGCTGATGGATCAGGGTGACGATGGTCCGCGCGCCCTGATACCACCCGGTGTACGGCGGCATTTCCCAGATCGCCTCCGCGGTGAACAACTCGACCAGGCGGTCGATGTCGTAGCTTTCGAACGCGGCGATGTAGCGCGCCAACAAGTCTTGGGTCTCGGCCGAATCGGGCTGCGCCAGTTGGTCATCGGCGCTGGGCCCGACGGCGTCCAGCTGGGCGCGGGCGCGTTGCAGCAGGCTGTTGACGGCGGCCGTGGTGGTGCCGATCGCCTCGGCGACCTCGGCGGCGCGCCACCCCAGCACGTCGCGCAGCAGCAACACCGCCCGTTGCCGCGGCGAAAGGTATTGCAGCGCGGCCACGAACGCCAACCGCACCGATTCGCGCGAGCCGACGATCACCGACGGGTCGGCCGGGTCGTCGGTCAGCGCCGGCAGCGGTTCCAGCCAGGGCACCTCGCGACGCTCGACCAGCTCGGCGGTAGGGTCCGCGCTGGGGGCGCCCAGTCCCACCGGCAGCGGCCGGCGCTGCCGGCCTTCCAACGCGCTCAGGCAGGTGTTGGTGGCGATGCGATGCAGCCAGGTCCGCACCGAGGACTTGCCCTCGAAGCGGTCGTAGGCCTTCCAGGCCCGCAGCAGCGTCTCCTGCACCAGATCCTCGGCGTCGTGCAGGGATCCCGTCATCCGATAGCAGTGGGCCAGCAGTTCACGCCGGTACGGTTCGGCGTGCGCGGTGAAATCGGCGCCCACCACCGAGTCACCTTCAGGGGTTTGCGCGAGCAGGCTCACCCGCATGAGCGTACGCAGTGTCTGCAAGCGCGGCGCGGACCCGCAGCCATTACGCTGCCGGTAATGATGAGGGACCCGCAGTGAACCGGACCGAACGTAGTTTCGACGGCGTCGGCGGTGTGCGCATCGTCTATGACGTCTGGACGCCGGAGGTCGCGCCGCGCGCGGTGCTGGTGCTGTCCCACGGCTTCGGCGAGCATGCGCGCCGCTATGACCACGTCGCCAGGCGCTTCGGTGCGGCCGGCCTGGTCACCTACGCGCTGGACCATCGCGGGCACGGCCGTTCCGGCGGTAAGCGGGTGCTGGTGCGCGACATCCATGAATACACCACCGACTTCGACACCCTGGTCGGCATCGCCACCCGGGAGCATCACGGCCTCAAGTGCATCGTGGTCGGGCACAGCATGGGCGGCGGGATCGTGTTCGCCTACGGCGTCGAGCGCCCCGACAACTACGACCTGATGGTGCTGTCCGGTCCCGCGGTGGCGGCCCAGGACCAGGTGTCGCCGCTGCTGGCGCTGGCCGCCAAGGTGCTTGGCGTGATCGTGCCCGGGCTGCCCGCGCAGGAACTCGACGCCGACGCCGTCTCCCGGGACCCCGAGGTGGTGGCCGCCTACCGCAACGATCCGCTGGTGTACCACGGCAAGGTCCCGGCCGGCGTGGGCCGCGCGTTGTTGCAGGTGGGTGAGACGATGCCGCAGCGGGCCCCGGCGCTGACGGCGCCGCTGCTGGTGGTGCACGGCTCGGACGACCGGTTGATCCCGGTCGCCGGCAGCCGGCGCCTGGTCGAATGCGTGGGCTCGGCCGACGTCGAGTTGAAGGTCTACCCGGGGCTCTACCACGAGGTGTTCAACGAGCCCGAGCGCGAGCAGGTGCTCGACGATGTGGTCGGCTGGATCACCGCTCGGCTGTGAGGCCGCCCGTGTCGGACCCCTCCCGTAAGTTGGCGCGTATGACTTCCGCTGGCGATGAGGAGGAGCGGCGCGGGTGATTTCCGCCGGCGACGATGCAGAGCGCAGCGATGAGGAGGAGCGGCGCGGGTGATTTCCGCCGGCGACGATGCAGAGCGCAGCGATGAGGAGGAGCGGCGCAGTGAGTGACGACAAGATGCTGGCGCGCATCGCCGCGCTGCTGCGGCAGGCCGAAGGCACCGACAACAGCCACGAGGCCGACGCGTTCATGTCGGCCGCGCAGCGGCTCGCGACGGCCGCATCCATCGACCTAGCGGTGGCCCGCTCGCATTCGGCCCAACGTTCGGCGGCCCAGGCCCCGACCCAGCGCACCATCACCATCGGCGCGGCGGGCAGCAAGGGGTTGCGCACCTACGTGCAGCTGTTCGTGCTGATCGCGGCGGCCAACGACGTGCGCTGCGATGTGGCCTCCAATTCGACGTTCGTCTACGCCTACGGGTTCGCCGAGGACATCGACGCCAGCCATGCCCTGTATGCCAGCCTGGTCGTGCAGATGGTCCGCGCCTCCGACGCCTACCTCGCCTCGGGAGCGCACCGCCCGACCCCGACCATCACCGCCCGGCTCAACTTCCAGCTGGCCTTCGGGGCGCGCGTCGGCCAGCGGCTGGCCGAGGCCCGCGATCAGGCGCGCCAGGAAGCCACCAAGGACCGTCGTCGCACGCCGGGCACCGCTATTGCCTTGCGGGACAAGGAAATCGAGCTGGTGGACTTCTACCGCAGCGCGTCGAAGGCGCGCGGAACCTGGCAGGCCAGTCGCGCGTCGGCCGGATATTCCTCGGCGGCGCGGCGGGCGGGCGATCGGGCCGGAAGGCGGGCGCGGCTGGGCAGCAGCCCCGAGCTGCCCGGGGCGCGGAGCGCGCTGAGCGGGTGAGCCCCGGGGACTCCCCGCCGCGGGATTCTCAGCGCTCCAGGGTCTATGCGGCCGAGGAGTTCGTCCGGACGCTGTTCGACCGCGCCGCCGAGCACGGGTCACCCGCGGTGGAGTTCTTCGGCACCCGGCTGACGCTGCCGCCGGAGGGCCGATTCGGCTCGGTGCCCTCCGTGCAACGCTATGTGGACCAGGTGCTGGCCCTGCCCGCGGTGCGGCAACGGTGGCCCGATGTGCCGCCGCTGCGGGTGCGGCCGCGGCGGGCCGCCACCGCCGCGCACTACGAAAACCGCTACGGCGCAGGCGTTATCGCGGTGCCCGACCGCGACACCGCCGAGTGGGCCCTGCGCGAGCTGGTGGTGCTGCACGAAGTGGCGCATCATTTGTGCCGGGCCGGGCCGCCGCACGGCCCGGAGTTCGTCGCGACGATCTGCGAGTTGACGGAGCTGGTGATGGGACCCGAAGTCGGGCATGTGCTGCGCGTCGTCTACGCCAAAGAGGGTGTGCGATGAAAGATCCGGACGAGCGGGCGCGCACGGTCGAGGCCCAGATGACCGACGACGAGCGGTTCTCGCTGCTGGTCGCGGTGATGGGCGCCGGCGACATGTGGCCGGTGCGCGACGAGCGCATCCCGGCGGACGTGCCGATGAGCGCGGGTTACGTGCCGGGGGTGCCGCGCCTCGGCGTGCCGCCGCTGCTGATGAGCGACGCCGGACTGGGTGTCACCAACCCCGGCTACCGTCCGGGTGACACCGCCACCGCGCTTCCGGCCGGCCTGGCGCTGGCCGCCACCTTCGATCCGGCGCTGGCCCGCGCCGCGGGCGAACTGATCGGCCGGGAAGCCCGCAGCCGCGGATTCAACGTCCAGCTGGCCGGGGCGATGAACCTGGCCCGCGACCCGCGCAACGGCCGCAACTTCGAATACCTTTCCGAGGACCCGCTTTTGACCGCCGCCATGGTCGCGGAGTCGGTCGCGGGCATCCAGCAACAGGGCGTCATCTCGACCGTCAAGCACTACTCGCTGAATTGCAACGAAACGAATCGCCACTTTCTGGACGCGGTCATCGACCCCGACGCGCACCGCGAATCCGACCTGCTGGCCTTCGAGTTGGCCATCGAACGGGCCCAGCCCGGGGCGGTGATGACCGCATACAACAAGGTCAACGGCGTCTACGCCGCGGCGAACAGTGTGTTGCTCAACGACGTCCTCAAGGACGCCTGGGCGTATCGCGGCTGGGTGATGTCGGACTGGGGCGCCACTCCGGGCTGGGAATGCGCCCTGGGCGGTCTGGATCAGGAATGCGGCGCCCAGATCGACGCGCTGCTGTGGCAGGCCGAATCCTTCGGTGCGCCGCTGCGCGACGCCTACGCCGACGGCCGGTTGCCCAAGGATCGGCTCTCGGACATGGTCCGGCGCATCCTGCGCTCCATCTTCGCCGTCGGCGTCGACCGGTCGGACCGGGCGCCGGCACCAGATCTAAACGCCCACAACGACATTGCCTTGCGCATCGCGCGGCAGGGCATCGTGCTGCTGACCAACCGCGGGTTGTTGCCGTTGCGCCCCGACTCGCCGGCGCGCATCGCCGTCATCGGCGGGTACGCGCAACTGGGCGTGCCGGCCGGTTTCGGTTCCAGCACCGTCGTTCCGGCGGGCGGGTATGCCGCCGTGGTGCCGATCGGCGGCACAGCGCTGGAGGCCGGGCTGCGCAACTTGTACCTGCTGCCGTCCAGTCCACTGCAGGAACTGCGAAAGCTTCTGCCCGAGAACACGATTGACTTCGATCCCGGAATCAGCCCGGCCGAGGCGGTGGCGGCGGCACAACGCGCCGACATCGCGATCGTGTTCGCGGTACGCGCCGAAGGGGAGGGCTTCGACCTCGCCGATCTGTCGCTGCCGTCGGGCCAGGACGAGCTGATCGGCGCGGTGGCGGCCGCCAACCCCAACACGGTGGTGGTGCTGCAGACCGGCAACCCGGTCACCATGCCGTGGCTGGGAGCGGTGAATGCCGTTGTGCAGGCGTGGTATCCGGGTCAGGCCGGCGCCACGGCCATCGCCGAGGTGCTCACCGGCCGGGTGAATCCCGGCGGCCGGCTGCCGATCACCTTCCCGGTCGACCTGCACCAGACGCCGCGCCCGCAGCTGCCCGGCGCCGGGCTACCGTGGGGAACGCCGAGCACCATCGACTACGTCGAGGGCGCCGACGTCGGCTACCGGTGGTTCGCGGCCAAGGGCCACGTCCCGATGTTCGCCTTCGGACATGGATTGTCCTACACCAGATTTGAACACCGCGACCTGGTCGTGCGGGGTGGCGACACCATTACCGCCGGCTTCACCGTGGTCAACACCGGCGATCGCGCCGGGGCGGATGTACCGCAGCTGTACCTGACGGCGATGCCCGGAAAGCCGTGCCTACGGCTGCTGGGATTCGAGCGGGTCGAGCTGGGCCCGGGCGAGAGCCGGCACGTGACCATCGACGCCGATCCGCGACTGCTGGCCCACTACGACGGCAGCATCCGAAGCTGGCGGATCGCCGCGGGCAGTCATACGGTGGCGCTGGGGATTTCGGCCACCACCCTGCGCTCGACGGCCACGGTCGAGCTGACCGCTCGTACGTTCGGGCGGTGAGGCGCCCGAACGTACGAGCGGGTCAACGGACTACTTGACCGGGGTCAGCGCGTCGCCACAGGTGCAGCGGTACTCCTCACCGGCACCCGAGCAGTGGCAGGGAACCTCGATGCGGACGCGACAGCCGCAGCCCTCGTGGCCGCAGGTCAGCAGGGTTCCGGACTCGTAAGTTGCCATGTGACTCACCCATTTCTTCCTGTTGTGACTCGTGCGGCGCGGGTCGACCGCACCCCCACTATATACCCCCCATGGGTATGCAGTAAACGGGCGGATCGACCGGCCCGGCGAACCGTCTCGGGTGCGGCTAGCGTTGGACGCATGACCGAGAAACCAACGCCCAAAGACGTCGACGCCTTCTTGGACAGCACGGTGGTCGGCGGCGACCCGTCGGTGATCGACGCGCTCGAGGCCAGCAGCGCCGCCGGACTACCGCCGATCGCGGTGTCGGTGCAGCAGGGGAAGTTCCTCAGCCTGCTGGCCACCGCCATGGGTGCGCGACGCATCCTCGAGCTCGGCACGCTGGGCGGGTTCAGCACCATCTGGCTGGCCCGCGGCGCCGGCCCGCAGGGCCGGGTGGTGACGTTGGAATACGAGCCCAAGCACGCCGAGGTCGCCCGCGCCAACCTGCAGCGGGCCGGCCTGGCCGATCGGGTGGAGGTGATCGTCGGCGCCGCGCTGGACACCCTGCCGTCGGTGACCGGTCCGTTCGATCTGGTGTTCATCGACGCCGACAAGGAGAACTATCCCGCGTACCTGGACTGGGCGGTGCGGCTGGCCCGCCCGGGCGCGGTCATCGTGGCGGACAACGTGATTCGTCAGGGCCAGATCCTCGAGCCGGAGGCCGACGCCCCAGCGCGGGCGGTGCGCCAAACGCTGCAGGCGATGGGCGAGCACCCGCGGCTGGACACCGCGGTGATCCAGACGGTCGGCGCCAAGCACTGGGACGGCTTCGCGTTTGCGGTGGTGCGCTAGGCCTCAGCGCGGGGTGAGGTCGGCGACGGCCTGGCGCGCGGAGGTGAGTTCGCCGATGCGCGAGGCGGTTTCGCCGGCGTACAGCGCGGCGCTGTCCAGCAGCGAATCCGGCACGCCGGCCACCGGTGCCAGCGGGGTGAACAGCGGACGGCGCGGCGATTGCAGGCGTAGCAATGCGCCCGCGTCGAAATAGCCCAGCGCCGACAGCGGGCGGCTCGCCGCGTTGAGTGCGGCGGGCAGCGCCCTGGCCTTGCCGTGGGCGCCGCACCACCGGCGGGTGGCGGCGTTGGGCACCACCCGATGGCGCAGCGGCCAGCTCAGCCCGAACAGGTTGGTTTCGATTGTGTTGTCCGCCTGCAGGACTCGCTGCTGATACCCGCGGCTCGCATCGGACTCGTGCGTCAGCAGGAATCGGGTGCCGGCGATGACGCCGTCGGCGCCGGCGTCCAGGGCGGCGCGGCTGTCGGCGGCGGTGGCGATGCCCCCGGCCAGGAACACCGGGCGGCCGGCGGCCGCGGCGAGCGCGTGCGGCAGGAAGTCCAGGGCCGCCGTGGTCCCCACCAGATGGCCGCCGGCCTCGCGGCCCTGGGCGATCAAACCGTCGGCGCCCCAGGCGATTGCGGCGCGGGCCTGCGCAACGGTGCCGACCATCACGAACACGAAGGCGCCGGCCTGCCGTAGGTGCGCGACGAGCCCGCGGTTTTCGCCGAACGCCAGCACGACGACGTCCACCCGGGCCTCGACGCAGACCGCGACGTGGCGGCGACGGGTAAAGGGCAGCAACAGGTTTACCGCGACCGCGCGCCCGGGCGCCTGCTCACGCACCCGCTGGATCGACGCTTCGAGCCGGCCGGGGGTGGTGATGCCCAGCGTGCCCAGGCCACCCGCCGCGGCGACCGCGGCCGCCAGCGGCGCACCGGCCAGCCCGCCGCCCATCCCGGCCTGCCCGACCGGAACATCGAGCCGCAACCGGTCGGCGATGTCCATGCCCCGCCACGTTACGCCGCAGGCGCCGAACCGGTTTCGCGAGCGTGGGGGATATGCACGAATTCGCGCCCAATCCCGTGCATATCCCCCACGCTCGGCGCCGCTGAGCCCCCACGCTCGGCGCCGCTGAGCCCCCACGCTCGGCGCCGCTGAGGCCCCACGCTCGGCGCCGGCTTTCGTTGCTGGCGGCCGTCGAGCGGGCGTAATCTTGATCACAGATGGATGGGTGCGGTCCGCTCAAAAGGCTTGCCGCATAACAGAAAGGTCACAAAATGAGTACAGTCCATTCATCAATCGATCACCACCCCGATTTGTTGGCTCTGCGGGCCCGCTACGAACGCGTCGCCGAGTCGATGAGTGCGCACTTCACCTTCGGTCTTGCGCTGCTGGCCGGCCTGTACGTGGCGGCCTCACCGTGGATCGTCGGGTTCAGCGCGACGGCATCGCTGGCCACGTCCGACCTGATCGCCGGGATCGCGGCGGCGTTCCTGGCCTACGGGTTCGCGACGACGCTGGACCGTGCGCACGGCATGACCTGGACGCTGCCGGTGCTGGGCGCGTGGGTCATCGTGTCGACCTGGATCCTGCCGGGCGTCGTGCTGACCGCCGGCATGACCTGGTCGAATGTGGTGGCGGGTGCGTTGTTGACGTTCCTGGGTCTCAACGCCACCTACTTCGGCATGCGCACCCGCGCATCGGCCGGCTGATCCACTTTCGGTCGCGAGCGTGCGTGGTCGCCCACGGCACGCTCGCGCCGAAGGCCGAAAGCGCAAGGCGGCCAGGCTAGCCGCAGACGGCGCCGATCGCCGCGGAACCGACCAGTTTGACGTACTTGGCCAGCACCCCGGTCTTGTAGCGGGGCGGTGGCGGGGTGAAAGCTGTTCGCCGAGAGTCGAATTCGGCCGGATCGACGAGTACGTCCAGAACCCGGTTGGCGACGTCCAGGCGGATGCGGTCGCCGTCGCGCAGAAAGGCGATCGGCCCGGCGTCCACCGCCTCGGGCGCGATGTGGCCGACACACAGTCCCGTCGTCCCGCCGGAGAAGCGGCCGTCGGTGAGTAACAGCACGTCCTTACCCAGCCCGGCGCCCTTGATCGCGCCGGTGATGGCGAGCATCTCGCGCATCCCGGGCCCGCCCTTGGGGCCCTCGTACCGGATCACCACCGCGTCGCCCTTGGTGATGGTGCCGTCCTCCAGCGCGTCCAGCGCGGCCCGCTCGCCGTCGAAAACCCTTGCGGTGCCTTCGAACACGTCGGAATCGAAGCCGGCGGACTTGACCACCGCGCCCTCGGGCGCCAGCGACCCGCGCAGGATGGTGATGCCGCCGGTCGGGTGCAGCGGATCGCTCAGCGCCCGCAGCACCTTGCCGTCCGGGTCGGGCGGGGCGATCGCGGCCAGGTTCTGCGCCACCGTCGCACCGGTCACCGTCAGGCAGTCGCCGTTCAGCAGCCCGGCGTCCAGCAGCGCCTTCATCATCACCGGCACGCCGCCGATGTGGTCGACGTCGGTCATCACGTGCCGGCCGAACGGCTTGACGTCGGCCAGGTGCGGCACCTTCGACCCGATCCGGCTGAAGTCGTCGAGCGACAGCGCCACGTCGGCCTCGTGGGCGATGGCCAGCAGGTGCAGCACCGCGTTGGTGGAGCCGCCGAACGCCATCACCACCGCGATCGCGTTCTCGAACGCCTCCTTGGTGAGGATGTCGCGGGCGGTGATGCCGCGGCGCAGCAGCTCGACGACGGCCTGGCCGCTGCGCCGGGCGAAGCCGTCGCGGCGGCGGTCGGTGGCCGGCGGGGCCGCGCTGCCCGGCAGCGACATCCCCAGCGCCTCGGCGGCGCTGGCCATGGTGTTGGCGGTGTACATGCCGCCGCAGGCGCCCTCGCCGGGACAGATGGCCCGCTCGATGGCGTCGACGTCCTCGCGCGGCATCAGCCCGCGCGCGCACGCGCCGACGGCCTCGAACGCGTCGATGATCGTCACCTCGCGCTCGCTGCCGTCGGACAGCTTGGCCACCCCGGGCAGGATCGAGCCGGCGTAGAGGAACACCGAGGCCAGGTCCAGACGGGCCGCGGCCATCAGCATGCCGGGGAGCGACTTGTCGCAGCCGGCCAGCAGCACCGAGCCGTCCAGGCGCTCGGCCTGCATCACCGTCTCGACGCTGTCGGCGATCACCTCGCGGCTCACCAGCGAGAAGTGCATGCCCTCGTGGCCCATCGAGATGCCGTCGGACACCGAGATGGTGCCGAACTCCAGCGGGTAGCCGCCCGCGGCGAAGACGCCTTCCTTGACCGCCTTGGCCAGCCGGTCCAGCGACAGGTTGCACGGCGTGATCTCGTTCCAGGACGACGCCACCCCGATCTGCGGCTTGGCGAAGTCCTCGTCGCCCATGCCTACCGCCCGCAGCATCCCCCGGGCGGCGGCCTTCTCCAGGCCGTCGGTGACGTCACGACTGCGCGGCTTGATGTCGGGCTGCTTGATGTCGGCGGCGCGCGCCGAATCGGTGGTGGGCATCGTTCAAGTATGCGCTGGCCAGTCGCGATACCAGCTCCCGGGGTTATACCGGGGCGGGGTATAAGCTGGGGCCGGGTGTGATGCCGCCGCGGGGCAGCCAGATCGGCAGGGGTGAAACGACGATGACCAACGAACACGGGTACTCGCAGCAGAAGGACAACTACGCCAAGCGGCTGCGGCGCATCGAGGGCCAGGTGCGCGGCATCGCCCGGATGATCGAGGAGGACAAGTACTGCATCGACGTCCTCACTCAGATCAGCGCCGTCAACAGCGCGCTGCGCTCGGTCGCCCTGAATTTGCTCGACGAGCACCTGGGCCACTGCGTCACCCGTGCGGTGGCCGGCGGCGGCGACGACGCGGACGAGAAGCTCGCCGAGGCGTCCGCCGCCATCGCGCGCCTGGTTCGCTCCTGATCGCCCGGGCGTGTTGCCCGGCCAAGATGGATGAACCGGCGACCGGTATGCGTACGGTAGGGGAGCGCGATCTGGTTTGCGGCATTGCTTAGCCGACTGCGCACACCCAAGCGATGACTGTGATGACTGCCGAAACCGCCAACGCAGCCGCGCGGACGTGGACCCCACGGATCGCGGCTCAGCTCGCCATTCTCGCCGCCGCGGCCTTCACCTATGTCACCGCCGAGATCCTGCCGGTCGGCGCGCTGCCCGCGATCGCCCGCAATCTGCAGGTCAGCCTGGTCCTGGTGGGCACCCTGCTGTCCTGGTATGCGCTGGTGGCGGCCCTGACCACGATCCCGCTGGTGCGCTGGACCGCGCACCTGCCGCGCCGCCGGGTGCTGGTGGCGAGCCTGACCTGCCTGACCGCCTCTCAGCTGATCTCGGCGCTGGCGCCCAACTTCGCGGTGCTGGCCGCCGGGCGGGTGCTGTGCGCGATCACCCACGGCCTGTTGTGGTCGGTGATCGCGCCGATCGCCACCCGGCTGGTGCCGCCCAGCCACGCCGGGCGCGCCACCATGTCGATCTACGTCGGCACCAGCCTGGCGCTGGTGGTGGGCAGCCCGCTGACCGCGGCGCTGAGCCTGATGTGGGGCTGGCGGCTGGCCGTCGTGTGCGTCACCGTCGCGGCCGCCGTCGTCACCGTCGCGGCCCGGCTGATGCTGCCGGAGATGGTGCTCACCGAGCATCAGCTGGCGCACGTCGGGCCACGCTCGCGGCACCACCGCAACGGCCGGCTGATCACCGTGAGCCTGCTGGCCATGGTGGCGGTGACCGGCCATTTCGTGTCCTACACCTTCATCGTCGAGATCATCCGCAACGTGGTCGGGGTGCGCGGGCCGACCCTGGCCTGGGTGCTGGCCGCCTACGGGCTGGCCGGGCTGCTGTCGGTGCCGCTGGTCGCGCGGCCGCTGGACCACCGGCCCAAGAGTGCGGTGATCCTGTGCATGACGGGTCTGACGGCAGCCTTCGCGGTGCTGACCGCGCTGGCGTTCGGCGGCCCGACCGGGGCGACTACCGCGCTGATCGGGACCGCCGCCATCGTGCTGTGGGGAGCGATGGCCACCGCGGTGTCGCCGATGATGCAGTCGGCCGCGATGCGCAACGGGGCCGACGACCCGGACGGCGCCTCGGGGCTGTACGTGACGGCCTTCCAGGTGGGCATCATGGCCGGGTCGCTGCTGGGCGGGCTGCTCTATGAGCGCAGCGTCATCCTGATGCTGAGCGCTTCCGGGGTGCTGATGGCGGTGGCGCTGGTCGGCATCGCCGCCAACCGGCGGATGCTGGACGTTGCCCCGACAAGCTCACGCGATTCATAACCGCCCTGCTCGACGCGGTAATCACGGCCCTTTCCGGGGCGGGCGCGGCCGTCGGCGACGGTAGCTGGCAAGCCTGCTATGCGACACTGTGGTCGAGAACATGAGTGGAGGTATGCCTATGTCGGGCTGGACGAGGGGAACGCTCTTCGCCGCTCTGAACGCCGCCGTGGTGTCGGTCGCCGGCTTGGCGCTGGTGCTCAGCGCCGGTCCCGCGCTGGCCGACCCGGACCCGGCTCCGCCGATCCGGGCGCGGTGGCAGCCCGCCGGCCCGCCGGCTCCGCCGGATCCGCTGGCGCCGCCGCCCCGCCGGACCCGCTGGCACCACCGCCGCCGGCCGCTCCGCCGGCGCCGTGGCTGCCCCCCGCCGCGCAACCGGCCGCCGCCCCGGCCGCCGGACAGGACCCCACCCCGTTCACCGGCACGCCGCCGTTCGGCCCGCCCACGTTCGTCCCCAAGACCGGCTCGACGGTGGGCGTGGCGCAGCCGATCATCATCAACTTCCCGGGCCGGGTCGACGACGCCGGCGCCGCGATCAGCGCCGTGCACGTCTCGTCGGTGCCGCCGGTGCCGGGCAAGTTCTACTGGATGACCCCGACCCAGCTGCGCTGGCGCCCGCTGAGCTTCTGGCCCGCCCACACCGCGGTCACCGTGGACGCCGGCGGGACGGTGACCAACTTCCAGACCGGGGACACGCTGGTGGCCACCGCCGACGACGCCACCCATCAGCTGACCGTCACCCGCAACGGGACCGTGGAGAAGACGTTCCCGATGTCGATGGGCATGACGGCCGGCAACCACCAGACCCCCAACGGCACGTACTACGTGCAGGACAAGAAGGCGTCGGTGGTGATGGACTCGTCGACCTACGGCGTCCCGGTGAACTCGACCTACGGCTACAAGGTGACCGTGGAGGACGCGGTCCGGTTCGACAACGTCGGCGACTACGTGCACAGCGCGCCGTGGTCGGTGGACGACCAGGGCAAGCGCGACGTCAGCCACGGCTGCATCAACATCAGCCCCGCCAACGCCAAGTGGTTCTTCGACAACTTCGGTCCGGGTGACCCGATCATCGTGAAGAACTCCAGCGGCGGCGACTACAAGAAGAACGACGGCTCCGCCGACTGGATGAACTAGCTCGGGACGGCCCGGCGGGCTACCTCCGGATTTGCCCCAGCAGGCGCTGGGGCTTTCGCGGCGCCCGCGATTATGTATAGCATCATACATATCCGGCCGGAGGAGCGACGATGCGCAGTCCGCGCGAAAAGATGGTGGTCTCGGCCGCGCTGCTGATCAGGGAGCGCGGGGCGCACGCCACGGCGATCTCCGACGTGCTCGAGCACAGCGGCGCGCCGCGCGGATCGGCCTACCACTACTTTCCCGGTGGCCGCACCCAATTGCTTTGTGAGGCAGTCGATTTCGCTGGCGAGTACGTCGCCGCTGTGATCGCCGGGGCCGAGAGCGGCGCCCGGCTGCTGGACACCTTGATCGACACCTATCGGGAACAGCTGCGCGACAGCGACTTTCGCGCGGGCTGCCCGGTGGTGGCGGTCGCCGTGGAAGCGGGTGAACAATCCGACGCGGAGCGGCCGGTGATCGAGCGCGCCGCCGCGGCCTTCGACCGCTGGACCGACCTGATCGCGCAGCGCTTCATCGCCGACGGCATACGACGGCGCCGCGCCGCCGAGCTGGCGGTGCTGGCCACCAGCGCGCTGGAGGGCGCGATCGTGCTGGCCCGGGCGCGCCGCGACCCGGCACCCCTGGACGTCGTGCACCGCCAACTGCGCGACCTGCTGGCCGCAGAACTTGCCGGCGAAACCGCCGCAGGAAGGAAATCCCGACATGACCGGTGAATGGCAACCCAGCGCGTGCATCCTCTGCGAATGCAACTGCGGCATCGTCGTCCAAGTGGAAGACCGCCGGCTGGCCCGCATCCGCGGCGACAAGGCGCACCCCGCCTCGCAGGGCTACACCTGCAACAAGGCGCTGCGGCTGGACCACTACCAGAACAGCCGCGCCCGGTTGATCTCGCCGCTGCGCCGCCGCCCCGACGGCAGCTACGAGGAGATCGACTGGGACACCGCGATCGTCGAGATCGCCGAGGGGTTCAAGCGCATTCGCGACAGCTACGGCGGCGACAAGATCTTCTACTACGGCGGCGGCGGGCAGGGCAACCATCTGGGCGGGGCCTACAGCGGCGCCTTCCTGAAGGCGCTGGGCTCGCGCTACCGGTCGAATGCGTTGGCGCAGGAGAAAACCGGGGAGTCCTGGATCGACGGCCAGCTGTACGGCGGTCACACCCGCGGCGAGTTCGAGCACGCCGAGGTCGCGGTGTTCGTCGGGAAGAATCCGTGGATGTCGCAGAGCTTTCCGCGCGCCCGGGTGGTGCTCAACGAGATCGCGAAGGATCCGGCGCGGTCGATGATCGTCATCGATCCCGTCGTCACCGACACCGCCAAGATGGCCGACTTCCACCTGCGGGTGCGTCCCGGCACCGACGCGTGGTGCCTGGCCGCGCTGGCCGCGGTCCTCGTCCAGGAAAACCTTTGCGACGAAGCCTTTCTCGCCGAGCACGTGCGCGGCGCCGACGCCGTCCGCCAGGCGTTGCGCGACGTGGCGGTGTGCGAGTACGCCGCGCACTGCGGGGTGGACGAGGAGCTGCTGCGCACCGCGGCGCGGCGCATCGGCACCGCGGACAGCGTGGCGGTGTTCGAGGATCTCGGCGTGCAGCAGGCACCCAACAGCACGCTGTGCTCCTACCTGAACAAGCTGCTGTGGATCCTGACCGGGAACTTCGCGAAACGCGGTGGCCAGCATCTGCATTCGTCGTTCGCGCCGCTGTTCGGCCAGTTCTCCGGGCGCACCCCGGTCACCGGCGCGCCCATCATCTCCGGCCTGGTGCCGTCGAACGTGGTGCCCGAGGAGATCCTGACCGATCACCCGGACCGGTTCCGGGCCATGATCGTGGAGAGCAGCAATCCCGCACACTCGCTGGCTAATTCGGCGGCGTGCCGGGAGGCCTTCGCGTCGCTGGAACTGATGGTGGTCATCGACGTGGCGATGACCGAGACGGCCCGGCTGGCGCACTATGTGCTGCCGGCCGCCTCCCAGTTCGAGAAGCCCGAGGCCACCTTCTTCAACCTGGAGTTCCCGCGCAACACCTTTCAGCTGCGCCGCCCGCTGCTGACGCCGCTGCCGGGCACGCTGCCCGAACCCGAGATCTGGGCCCGGCTGGTGCGGGCGCTCGGCGTGGTGACGGAGGCGGATCTGCGGCCGCTGCACGACGCCGCGCGGCGCGGCCGGCACGCCTACACCGAAGCGTTCCTGACCGCTGTGTCCACCAATCCGACTGTGGCGCAGCTACTTCCGTTTGTGCTGTACGAAACGCTGGGGCCCACCCTGCCGGACGGACTGCGTGGCGCCGCCGCGCTGTGGGGCCTGGCCCAAAAGACCGCGCTGACCTATCCGGAGGCGGTGCGCCGCGCCGGTCACGCCGACGGCAACGCGCTGTTCGACGCCATCCTGGACAACCCGTCGGGGGTGACGTTCACCGTGCACGACTACGCGGACGACTTCACGCTGATCAGCCATCCCGACCACAAGATTGCGCTCGAAATCCCGGCGATGCTGCAAGAATTGGCGAAGCTGTCGAGCGGCCCGCCGCGGCTGACCACCGAAGAGTTCCCGATCGTGCTGTCGGTGGGGGAGCGGCGCGCCTATACCGCCAACGACATCTTCCGCGACCCGTCCTGGCGCAAACGCGATGCCGAGGGTGCGCTGCGGGTCAGCGTCGAAGACGCCCAGGCCCTCGGGCTGGCCGACGGGTGCCGCGCCCGGATCAGCACCGCGGCGGGCAGCGCCGATGTCACCGTCGAGATCAGCGAGACCATGCTGGCCGGTCATGCCGCGTTGCCCAACGGTTTTGGGCTGGACTACGTCGGCGACGACGGGCGCACCGTCGTTCCCGGGGTGGCGCCGAACGCGCTGACCTCCACTCAGTGGCGCGACCCCTACGCCGGCACACCGTGGCACAAGCACGTCCCGGCGCGGATCGAGGCTTTGGCAGACGCTAGGCGGTGACCGCGCCGACACCGCTGGAGTCGACCTCCTCGGAGTCGAATTCCAGCACCGCCCGGGCGAACTGATCCGGGTCGTAGTCGATCGCCTGGTGCCCCTGTCCGTGCAGGGCCACGATCGTGGCGCCCGGGATCATCGCGGCGAGGACCGCGGTGGCCGCCCGCAAATACGCGGGGCTCTCGGTGCCGAGCAACATGCGGACCGGTGTGGTGATGTTCGCATGCCGCTCCGTTAAGCGGAAGGCGCGGGTCTGCGCGAGTTCCCGGCCGGCGGTATGCCGGATCGACCCCGCGAGGTACGGAAACTCGCGGTTGGCAAGGTCTTTGATGGCCGACTCGGGTAGCTGCAGGGTTTCGCGGTAGAACGCTTCGAGGATGTCGCGTGGGTCGGACAGCGCCGTGATCCGTGCCCAGCCCCCAGGCGAGCCGACGTCGAGGCCGGGCGAGGGTATGGGCGGCTCGTAGAGCACGATCCGCCGGAAGGCGCGTGTGATCGGGGCGGCGTCCAGGACCGCCAACGCCCCGTAGGAATGCCCGACGACGTAGACGTCGCCGCCGACGGCCTCGGCAACGGCCGCGACGTCCTCGGCCTCCCGGCCCAAGCTGTAGGGTTCGGCCTCGGCCGTGCTGAGTCCCCGGCCGCGGCGGTCCATCGCGTGCACCGTGTAGCGCCGCGCCAGCACCGGCGTCACCGGGCGCCAGCGGGCCCTGGTGCCGGTGCTGCCGTGCACCAGCAGCAAAGGCGGTCCGGCACCGACGGATTCATAGCCGATGACGGTGTCGTCGGGGGAGACCACGGTTGCCATGGTCGTTCCGTGGAGCACACGCTTCGCAAGGTTCGGCGTCATCGACTGCGCGCAGCTCGGTGTGGGGTGGCGACGGGCGGATAGTCGACGGATTTACTCAACTCCGCCCACCGGTTCGCCTCGGCAATCTGCTGATGTGACTTGGCCAGCGCGGCACTGAGCGCATCGGAGCCGAGTAGCAGCCGCAGTGGCGGATCGTCGGCCATAACCACCTCGATGATCGCGTGTGCGGCGCGGGCGGGATCGCCCGGAGCGTTGCGGTTGAAACCAGCGCGGCGGCGGTTCATCGCACCGACGGTGCTTTCGTAGTCCGGCGAGACGGTCGCGACGGCCATCGACGAGCCGGCCCATTCCGTGCGCAAGGCCCCCGGTTCGGCGATCGTCACCTTGATACCGAGCGGAGCTACCTCCGCGGCGAGTGCCTCCGAGAACCCTGCGACGGCGAACTTGGACGCCTGGTACCCGGCGATGCCCGGGGATCCACCAACGCGGCCGCCAACCGAGGAGATCTGCACGATGTGGCCGGCCCGTTGCCGGTGCAGCACGGGGAGCGCGGCTTTCGTGACGTTCACGACACCGAAGAAGTTGGTTTCCACCTGCGCGCGGAAATCGTCGTCGGAAACCTCCTCCACGGGTGTGGAATTGGCGTAACCGGCGTTGTTCACCACGACGTCGATCCGGCCGAACGCCGTGACGGCGGCCGCGATGGCACGCCGCGCGGCAGCTCGATCGGTGACGTCGAGCTCACAAGCCCGGATCCGGGGACCGTACCGGTCGACGAGCTCATCGAGCTGTGCGGGGCGACGGGCGGTCGCGACGACCTGGTCACCACGGTCAAGCACCGCGGTCGTCAGGGCGCGGCCGAGCCCGCGCGAGCTGCCGGTGATGAACCACGTCTTCGGCATTCCCCGTCCCCTCACCCGTCGGCCGGCCGCCGAGCCTGTGCGGACAGTGTCGCGCGAGGGCCGGAACTTCGGGCCTGGCCGATCCGACAGATTTCCCATAAAAAGCGACACAATGAGATTCGTGGCCGACAGCAGTGCAACCCCGCGCGTCGTGGTGATCGTCGTCTTCGACGATGTGACGATGCTCGACGTCGCGGGAGCGGGTGAGGTCTTCGCCGAGGCCAACCGATTCGGCGCCGACTACCTGCTCAAGATCGCGTCGGTGGACGGCCGCGACGTCACCACCTCGATCGGGACCCGGCTGGGCGTCACGGACGCGGTGTCGTCGATCGAGTCGGCCGACACCGTTTTGGTCGCCGGCAGCGACAACCTGCCCCGGCGGCCGATTGATCCCGAGCTCGTCGAGGCGGTCAAGTCGGTGGCGGACCGCACCAGGCGACTCGCCTCGATTTGCACGGGCTCATTCATCCTGGGGCAGGCCGGCCTGCTGGACGGCAGGCGTGCCACCACGCACTGGCATGACGTGCGGTTGTTCGCCCGAGCCTTCCCGGAAATCACCGTCGAACCGGACGCGCTGTTCGTCTGTGACGGCGATGTGTTCACCTCGGCCGGGATATCGTCAGGCATCGACCTGGCGTTGGCGTTGGTCGAAATGGATTACGGCACTGAGTTGGTTCGCGCCGTTGCCCGATGGTTGGTGGTATACCTCAAGCGCGCGGGCGGGCAGTCGCAATTTTCGGCGTTGGTCGAGGCCGAACCCCCGCCGCAGTCTCCGTTGCGTAAGGTCACGGCGGCGATCTCGGCCGACCCGGCAGCCGACCACAGCGTGAAAAGCCTTTCGGCGCGTGCGTCTTTGAGTACACGTCAGCTGACGAGGTTGTTTCAGTCCGAATTGGGGACCACCCCGGCGCGCTACGTCGAGATGGTTCGAATCGACGCCGCCCGCGCCGCCCTCGACGCTGGCCGCAGCGTCGCCGAGAGCGCCCGACTGGCCGGCTTCGGAAGCGCCGAGACGCTGCGCCGGGTGTTCGTCGAACACCTCGGTCTCTCACCGAAGGCCTACCGGGACCGGTTCCGGACTGCGGCACGCGGATGACGCTGCAGCAGCTGTGGTCGCACCAGCTCCGCACCGCCGCGTGGGGCCGAGCCCGGCACCGAAATGCGGTGCGGCCGTTGCGCCGATCCGTGTGATGCGCTTATCGCATAGCCCCATATCACAGAAGCACTTATGGCCGCTGCCGGATCCACGTTAGTGTCCTACGCATGTGGCGGGGGGACGGCGGCGTCCCCGTGATCAGCCCGCCGCCCGCCCACCTTTTCCGATGATCAGAGGCTTCCACCAACGGCTGCTACGGGGCGGCGTCATATCTACTCCTCGAGGGGAATGCATTGTCACAGCGCGAGTTACATGACGTCGTCGTTGTCGGCGCGGGCACCGCCGGGTCCGTGGTCGCTGCCCGGCTGACAGAAGACAGCACGTTGCGTGTGCTTTTACTGGAGACCGGCAGCGCCCGTCCTCCCCGTGCGAGCATCACGCCACCGGCCTGGCCGACTCTGCTGCAGGGCGAGGC
This sequence comes from Mycobacterium sp. MAC_080597_8934, assembly GCF_000523975.1. Lineage (NCBI taxonomy): Bacteria > Bacillati > Actinomycetota > Actinomycetes > Mycobacteriales > Mycobacteriaceae > Mycobacterium > Mycobacterium sp. MAC_080597_8934. The sequence goes on from NZ_JAOS01000052.1 coordinate 290,031, forward strand.
TAGCTGGGGAGACGTGACCACAGTGCAAACGGCAATCGGCCGAGCCGTTCCCTTTGCGCGAGGTCGCGGCATCGGAGGATCGTCGACCATCAATGCGATGGTGTTCGCCCGGGGACATCGCGACAGCTACTCACGCTGGCGTGACAACGGCGCGGCGGGTTGGGGTTTCGACGAATTGCTCCGCTACTTCAAGCGCAGTGAATCGACGTGCGGCAAGGACCCGTCCCTGCGCGGACAGGACGGTCCGATGGCGGTGGCTCCGGCAGCCCACCCCAACCCGGTACTGGTCGCATGTCTTTGCGCCGCAATACAGCAGGGCTACCCGCGAGCCGTAGACATCAGCGGCGGCCTTGAGGTGGGCTTCGGCTTCACCGATCTCAACATCGTCGATGGGAAGCGGCAGAGCGCGGCAGACGCCTACCTGCTGCCGGCGCTTGATCGGCCCAACCTTGAATTTCACTCTGGCGCAACGGTTCACCGGCTTCGCATCCGCGGGAGTCGCTGCGCCGGCGTCGAGTACACCACCGCCGAGGGCCGGCAGGCGACGGCGGCGGCCCGGGAGATCATCTTGTGCGCGGGCGCAATCGGGTCGCCGCATCTGCTGCTGGCTTCCGGAATCGGGCCGCCGAACCATCTCCGGTCCTTCCGGGTCGACGTCGCCCTGGAGTTGCCTGGGGTCGGTGCGAACCTGCAGGATCATCCGATCGTTCCGCTGGTCTATCGCGCCGCGCGTCCCGTGCCGGCCGGCCGGTACAACCACGGGGAGCTGCTCGGGCTCATCCGGCGCCACGCAACCGGCGGACCGCCGGAGATCCAGATCTTCGGCGTCGACTCCGCGGACGTTCCGGGCCTCGGCGGAGCCGATGGATACGTGCTGGGAGTCTCCGTCATGCAGCCAGTCAGCCGCGGGCGCGTCGGACTTTCGGGCCCCACCATCCAGGAGCCGCCCGCCATCGACCCGAGCTACCTCAGCGACGATCGCGACATGGGCCTCATGATCGAGGGTCTGCGGATCGGCCGCAAAATCGGGATGTCGCAGGCGCTCGATCCATGGAGGGCCGAGGAACTCGCACCCGGCGACGACGCCGTCGACGACGCGGCGCTGCGCTCGTACATTCAGCGGTCCGTCGCGTCCTACTTTCACCCGGTTGGCACGTGCGCGATGGGTACTGGGCCGGAGTCGGTCGTGGACAATCAATTACGTCTGCACGGCATCGATAACCTTCGCATAATAGACGCTTCGGTGATGCCCTCGCTCCCATCGAACAACACCGCCGCAACGGTCTACGCAATCGCCGAACGAGGCGCCGATCTCGTTCGTCTCGGATGACCGGTCCTGCTCGGGCGTGCACGGTTCATCCCCTGGCTCCTCTCGTCGACAAGGGGTAATCGCATGTGATCGCGTGATCCCTTGTCGGGCAACCCAGCTCGGAAGGCCTCTTTGACCGCATGCGAAGCGCGCTATGCTGCTGGCCGTATCGGCGGTCGGCGGTCCGGAATAGAGGTGTGTCATGGCGACGCTGCTGCAGCTGAAAGCCTTCCTTGCGGTTGTCGACCAGGGCGGCTTCACCGCCGCGAGCCGTTCGCTGGGCATGTCGCAACCAGCGGTCAGCCGCGCCGTCGCCGGCCTCGAAAGGGAATTGGGATCACCGCTGCTGATTCGGCATCGGGATCGCATCCTGCTCAACGCGCCCGGGAAGCGCGCACTGGCGCACGCCCGTTCAGCGGTGCGGCACTTGGACCAAATGCGCGCAGAGGTGTCGGCTGCCGCGAAGCTCAGAGGCACGCTGCGCATTGCGAGCCTGCCCTACACGACTGAGTTGCTCATCGCTCCGCAGCTGCAGAAGTTTTCCGAACGGCATCCATCTGTGGAAATCCGGGTGTTGGAAGGGGGTGAGCCGGAAATCCGCGACTGGCTCGACCTGGGCGCCGCGGACGCAGGCGTAATCTCCCTTCCTGCAACCGGATTGAGCGCGGCATTCTTGGCCGCGCAGGACATGGTTGCGGTACTGCCCTCCGAACATCGCTTGGCCGCGTTCAGCGAGGTTCACTACGCCGATCTGGCCAAGGAGCCATTCATTCGCTCCACCGGAGGATGCGCACACATTTTTATGGCGGTGGCCGATCAAGTGGGTGTCGAATTCGATGTCGCTTTCGAGGCCCATGGGTTGATGGCGGTGCTTGAGATCGTGACCGCGGGCCTGGGCGTCAGTATTGTGCCGGTCGCCGCGGTAGCGAGCCCCCGAGCCGGGATAGCCGTCAAGCGGCTTGTCCCGAAGACCACCCGCAACCTCGCTGTCGCCGTCAGCGCGAGCGCCGGCTCAGCGGCCCGAGCCTTCCTCGAACAGATCGCGGCTCTCGATGGCAGCGAGCGGGCGGGAGCATGAGCACTAGCGAGCACGCGGTGTCTCTATCTGTGGGAAACATGACCCTTTCGCCCTCTATGCCCGGGTCTTTCCTGACGTTGAATACCGCAGAGGACACGGTGTTTACGCAACTCTGCCGGTATTGCAGTTCAAGTTAGGAGATCAACCGTGGCAGCTACCACACCTCTCGCGAATGGGCGGGCGGCCCGACGAGCCGAAGCAGAGGTCGGCGTCTTCACGGCGTCCCCGCAGTTTGCCGCCAACCTGCAGCAAGTGCTGGTTGATCTCATCGAGCTGCACCTGCAGGCTAAACAAGCCCACTGGAATATCGTGGGAGTCAACTTCCGCGACCTGCACTTGCAGCTGGATGAACTCATCGACGCGGCGCGCGAGGCCGGCGACAACATTGCCGAGCGGCTGCGCGCCTTGGCAGCCACTCCGGATGGCCGGTCCGACACCGTCGCAGCGACGACCAGCCTGCCGCAGTTCCCCGCCGGCGAGCAGGACACCAGGGTTGTCGTGGATCTGATCACCACGCGTGTTTACGCGACGGTCGATACGATCCGATCGGTGCACGACGCCGTGGACGCAGAGGATCCCACTACGTCGGACCTGCTTCACGAGATCATCGACTCGCTGGAGAAGCTCGCGTGGATGATCAAATCGGAGAACCGAACGATTTAACTCGTTGGCGTCACCAGGCGCGGCCGCTGCCCGTCAGTTCCAGATCTTGACCCGCCGGTCGGGCTCCAGGAACAGCGCGCCCTCCTCGGCGCCCTCGAAGGCATCGTAGAAGGCGTCCATGTTGCGGATCACGCCGTTGCAGCGGAACTCCGGCGGTGAGTGCGGGTCCACCGCGAGTCGCCGGATCGCTTCGGCCTCACGGGATTTGGTTCGCCACACCTGCGCCCAGCCGTAGAACACGCGCTGCACCCCGGACAGGCCGTCGATCACGGGGGCGGGCTGCCCGTTCAGCGACAACTGGTAGGCCAGCAGCGCGATCGACAGGCCGCCCAGATCGCCGATGTTCTCCCCGACCGTGAACGCCCCGTTCACGTGGTAGCCGCTGGGCAGACCGCGCGGCGTGTAGGCGTCGTACTGTTCGATGAGAGCCTTTGTGCGGGAGGCGAATTCGGTCCGGTCGGCGTCGGTCCACCAGTCGACCAGGTTGCCGTCGCCGTCGTATTTCGCGCCCTGGTCGTCGAAGCCGTGGCCGATCTCGTGGCCGATCACCGCGCCGATGCCGCCGTAGTTGGCGGCGTCGTCGGCCTCGGCGTCGAAGAACGGCGGCTGCAAAATGGCCGCCGGGAACACGATCTCGTTCATGCCCGGGTTGTAGTACGCGTTGACCGTCTGCGGCGTCATGAACCATTCGTCGCGGTCCACCGGCCCGCCGAGCTTGGCCAGCTCCCGGTCGTGGTTGACGGCGTAGCCCCGCTGGTAGTTGCCGTACAGGTCGCCCCGGTCGATCACCAGCGCGGAGTAGTCGCGCCACTTGGCCGGGTAGCCGACCTTGGCGGTGAACTTGTCCAGCTTGGCCAGCGCCCGCTGCCGGGTCTGCGGTGTCATCCAGTCCAGGTCGCTGATGCTGATCCGGTAGGCCGCCCGCAGGTTGCTCACCAGCTCGTCGATGCGGGCCTTGGCTCCGGGCGGGAAATGCCGTGCCACATAGAGCTTTCCGACGGCGTCCCCCATCAGGCTCTCGACCAGGGAGACCGCCCGCTTCCACCGGTCGCGGATCTGCTCGGCACCGGTCAGCAGGCGACCGTAGAAGTCGAAGTCGGCTGCCACCAGCTCGTCGGTCAGCCAGCCGGCGCGGGCCCGGATGACTCGCCACCGCGCCCACCATTTCCACTCGTCGAGGTCCAGGCTTTCCCACAGCGCCGCGAAGGCGGTCAGGTAATCGGGTTGACGCACAACGAGTTCGGCCACCGCGTCGGGTGTGGCGCCCAGCGCCTGCAGCCAGCCGTCCCAGTCGAAGCCGCTGCCCTCGGTGCGCAGGTCGGTGAAGGTGCGCAGGTTGTAGGTGAGGTCGGCGTCGCGACGCTTGACCACATCCCAGTGCGCGGCAGCCAGTTTGGCCTCCAGGGCCACGATGCGGGCCGCGGTCTCGGCGTGGTCGTCGGCCGAACCGCCGAGTACCAGGCGCAGCATCCGGGCGATGTGTCCGGGGTAGGCGGCCAGCACCTCGGCGTGCTGCTCGTCGCGGAAGTACGACTCGTCGGGCAGGCCGATGCCGGACTGCGTGACGTGCACCAGGTAACGGGCCGAGTTCTTGGCGTCGGTGTCCACATACAGCGCGACGCCGCCGCCGACGCCGGTGCGCTGCAGCGCACCCATCACCGCCGCCAGGGCGGCGGCGTCGGCGGCCTCGTCGATGAGCGCCAGCTCGTCGAGCAGGGGCTGCAGGCCGCGGCGCTGCACGGTGTCCTCGTCCAGGAAGCTGGCGTACAGGTCGCCGATGCGTTGGGCGTCGTCGCCGCCGGCGGCCGCACCCTGCTCGCTGGCCTCGACGATCAGGTCGCGCACCTGCTCCTCGGCGCGGTCGTAGAGCTGCCGGAAGGCGCCGTCGGTGGCCCGGTCGGCGGGTATCTCGTATTCGGCCAGCCAGCGGCCGTTGACGTGACCGAACAGGTCGTCTTGCGGGCGGATGCTGTCGTCGACATGGCTCAGGTCGATCCCCGAGCGGATGGCCGTATTCGTCACCCCGCCATCCTTCCATCTTTGCCGGGTGCGACGATCGGGCCATGTCCGACGGCGAGCGAACCGAGCCACCTGCCGAACGAGATTCCGTTGCCGACGAACCGCCCGAAGCCGCGGACGGCGGAATCTTCTCCCATTACGGCGTCGCCTCAACGGTTCTCGGCGTGCTGTCGGTGGCCGCGGTGGTGCTCGCCGCCCTGATCTGGTCCGACCACCGCGACCAGGTCGCCGAGCGCAGCTATTTGAGCCGGGTCATGCAGACCGCCGCGGACTGGGCGAACGTGCTGATCAACATGAACAGCGGCAACGTCGACGCCAGCCTGCAGCGGCTGCACGACGGCACGGTCGGTGAGCTCAACACCGACTTCGACGCCGCGGTGCAGCCCTACCGGGCGGTGGTGGAGAAGCTGCAGTCCAAGAGCAGCGGGCGGGTGGACGCGGTGGCGATCGAAACCGTGCACCACGACCTGGACGCCCAGCCGGGCGCCGCGCGGCCGCCGGTCACCACCAAGCTGCCGCCGTTCGCCACCCGCACCGACTCGGTGCTGCTGGTCGCCACCTCGGTGAGCGAAAACGTCGGCGCCAAGCCGCAGACCGTGCACTGGAGCCTGCGCCTGGACGTCTCCGACGTGGACGGCAAGCTGATGATCTCCGGGCTGTCCTCGATCAGGTGAGAGATGCGATGAGAAACATCTGGCGGTTGTTCGCCTTCGACATCGCGGCCCCGGTGGCCGCGATTGCGGCCCTGCTGGCCATCGGCGTGGTGCTCGGCTGGCCGCTGTGGTGGGTGTCGGCGTGCTCGGTGCTGGTGTTGTTGATCGTCGAGGGCGTGCTGATCAATTTCTGGCTGCTGCGCCGCGATTCGGTCAGCCTCGGCACCGACGACGACGCGCCGGGGCTGCGGTTGGCGGTGGTGCTGCTGTGCACGGCCGCGCTGGCGGCGGCCGTCGCGACCGGCTACACGCACTGGACCAGGGCCGACCGCGACTTCACCGACGACTCCCACAAGGTCGTCGCGATCGCCACCGGCATGGCCGAGTCGATGGCCTCGTTCAGCCCGACCGCCCCGACCGGCGCTATCGACCGGGCCGCGGCGATGGTGGTGCCCGAACACGCCGCGGCGTTCAAGGAGCAGTACACCAAGTCCAGCGCCGAGCTGGCCCAGCACAACGTCACCGCGCAGGCGGCCACGGTGTCGGCCGGCGTCGAGGCCCTCGGCCCCGCGGCGGCCAGCGTGGCGGTGATCCTGCGGGTGACCCAGAACGCGCCCGGGCAGCCGCCCAGCCAGGCCGCGCCGGCGCTGCGGGTGACGCTGACCAAGCGGGGCGGCGACTGGCTGGTCGCCGACGTGCTGCCGATCAGATGACCGATCGGATGAGGCTCAGTTGGATTCGGCCGAGCGGGCGGACTTCACCTTGACGAACCGGTCGGACAGCCGGCGGATCCGGATCATCAGCGCGGCCGTCGGGCTGGTGCTGCCGTCCAGGTAGCTGCCCAGCTCCTCGGCGCTGACCCCGATGCGGGACGCGAACTCCTGCTGGCCCAGGCCGGACCGATCGATGAGCAGCCGCACGTGGCGGGCCACCTCGGCGCGCTCGTTGGCCTCCAGGTGGGCGCGGGCACGCTCGAGTACCTCCCACAGCGCCTTGGCGATGCCGTAGGGCCGGGTGCCGTCGAGCACCTCTTCGACCTGGCGCGCGGTGCGGCCGTACGGGTCGCGCTTCAGCGCGCCCGCGATGCGCTTCCAGGTGGCGATGTCACCGCCCTGCAGAGCCGAACGGATGGCGGCGGTCGGCCAGAATTCCACCGGCTGGTCGAGGTCCGGCAGCGGGGCGGACGGGCCGCCGCCGCGGTTGCGCTGGTCCCCCGGGGCCGGCCGGTGCGGCGGCGAAGCCGGGCGTCGGTCGGGTGCCAACGTCACCTCGCCTCCTCCAGCATCGCGACGGCCACGGCCAGGCAGCGCTGCCTGATCTGCTCCCAGTCCGCGGGTGCGTCGGCGTCCGGCCCCTGGTCATCCGGGTAATCGCACGGATCGGGATCGGCGAGCCGGCGGACCAACTGGGTGGCGATCCATTGCCGCCTGGATGATTCACAACAGTAATACCTGTCCATTCCGGCCAGCACCACCGCGGCGGTCTCGGGTTCCAACGCATCCACCATGTCTGCAAAGTCGGCGTAATCGCGGCGACTGTTACGGCACATGAGCAGGTAGCCCTTCAGCCGCAGTGTCTCGGCGCCCGTCGGGACCAGCAACCGGTCGCCGGTGGGCAGCTGCACATTGGTGGTCTCCACCGGGCTGCGCCGCCGAAACCGCGGCCGGTCGGCCCCGCTGTCCGGGTCCGTCTGCAGCGCGTCCAGCGCCACCGACAGCCGTCCCCGCCACAGCGTCACCGGGTGCACGGGCCGGTCGGTCCCGGCGATGGCCTTGGCGATGCCGTTGCGCCCATTGCGCGCAGCCGGCTTCTTGGCCCCCGCCGAACCGTTGGTGTGACCGTTGCTGCCGGTCTTCTCGCCCGGGCCCGCCGCGACGCCGACCTTCTCCTCGCGCAGCGCCACCTGGTGCGGGATCTGCCCGGGCCCCAGGCCCCGGGCCGGGTCCGCGCCGGCCGCCGTGGTGCGGCCGCAGCCGGTGAACGCCAGCGGATCGGTGACGCAGATGGCGTCCGGCGCCAGGTGCTTGAGCTTGGCGGCGGACTTGAGCACCATCCGCAGGTCGGCGCTGGGCGCGGTGAGCGCCGAGATGTCGTCGGGAATCACCACGACGTCGCCCAGGTCGACCTCCGGCAGCGGCCGGTCGAAGTCCACCGACGGCAGGACCCGCGACAGCCACGGCGGCAGCCACCAGTTCCACTGGGCGAACATCGCCATCAACGCCGGCACCATCACCAGGCGCACCACGGTGGCGTCCACCGCGATGGCCACCGCGCAGGCCACCCCGATCTCGGCCACCAGCGGCATGCCCGCGAACGCGAAGCCGACGAACACCGCGATCATGATCAGCGCCGCGCTGGTAATGGTGCGGGCGCTGGTGCTGACGCCGTAGGCCACCGCGTCGCGGGTGTTGCCGGAATGCAGGAAGCGCTCCCGGATGCGGGTCAGCAGGAAGATCTCGTAGTCCATCGACAGCCCGAAGGTCATCGCGAGCACCAGCGGGGGAACGGTGCTGTCGATCGAGCTGATCTGGGCGAACCCGAGATCGCGCAGCCACCCCCACTGGAACACCATCACCAGGCTGCCGTAGGCGGCGGCGACCGACAGCAACGTCATCAGCACGCCCTTGAGCGCCAGGAACACCGAGTGGATGGAGACCAGCAGCATCACGAACGCGATCAGCGCGACGAAGCCGAGCACCAGCGGTTCGGTCGCCGAGACCCGGTCGTCGAAGTCCTTGATCAGCGCGGTCGGGCCGCCGACGTCGACCCGCGCGGTGCCCGCCTCGGGCACCTTGGGCAGCTCGGCGCGCATCCAGCCCACGGTTTCGCGCGCCTTCATGTCCTCGGGGTCCACGGACAGCACGGCCGACAGCAACGCGCTGCCGTTGTCCTCGGCGAACTGCGGCGGCGACACCGAGACGATGTTGGGCGCCTGGGCCATCCGCTGGCGGACCGCCCCGACGGTGTGGCTGTGTTCCGGGGACGCGGCCCCGCCGTCGGGGAAGTTGATCAGCACCCGGATCGGGCCCAGCGCACCGGGGCCCAGCGCCTGGGCCGCCGCGCCCACCCCGGCCCGGATCTCGTGCGACGAGTCGAACTGGCGCAGCAGGCTGTTGCCCAGCACCATCGACGCGGCCGGCGCGGCCATCACCAGCAGCACCAGCGACGCCGCCAGCGCCGACATCCACGGCCGGCGCATCACCCAGCCGATCCACCGGTTCCAGAACTTCGACTGGGTGCTTTCCGGGCGCCGCGACCAGTGCAGCAGGGCCGACCGCTTGGCGGCGGCCCGCCCGAACGTGGCCAGCGCGGCCGGGGTCAACGTGGTCGACGTCAGCATCGCGACCGCGACGGCCAGGATCGCGCCGGTGGCCATCGACTTCAGCGCCGGGGTGTTGATCACGTAGATCCCGGTCAGCGAGGCGATGACGGTCATCCCGGACAACACCACGGCCAGCCCGGAGGTGGCCATCGCGGCGTCGACGGCGTCGCGGGGCTGACGGCCGCTGCGCAGTTCCTCGCGGAAGCGCATCAGGATGAACAGCGAGTAGTCGACGGCCAGCGCGATCCCGAACATCGACACCGTCGAGGTGACGAACACCGACATGGTGGTGTACGCGGACAGCAGATAGACCAGCCCCATGGTCACCACCACCGTGCAGATGCCCAGGGCCAGCGGGATGGCCGCCGCGGCCAGCGACCCGAACACGGCGAGCAGCACGATGAGGATGACCGGCAGGTTCCACTTTTCGGCGGCGGCGATGTCGTGCTTGGTGTTGGCCGCCGCGGCCGCGCTCAGCGCGCCCTGCCCGATGACGTAGAGCCGCACCCGCCCGTTGGCGGTCTGGCCGGGCTGGTCGCCCTTGATGCCCACCTTGGTGCGCAGCTGCTTGGCCACGTCGCTGGTGTTGCGGGAATCCAGCCGCACCGACAGCACGTACGGCCGGTCCGGCTGCGGGGGCCGCTGGGTGGGGTTGGGGATCTCGGTGGTTCCCGGGACTTCGGCGGCGATCCGGCGCAGCTGCGCGACGGCGTCGTTCATGTCCTGGTAGCTGGCGTCGGCGCGGGGGGCGGCGACCAGCGCCAGCGACGACCCGCCCTGGTCGTGGTAGAGATCCTCGAGCTGGTCGTGCACGGCCAGCGACTGCGAACCGGCGACGTCGAAACCGCCGCCGGTGAGGTTGCCGGACTGGGTCAGGGCCAAATAGACCGCGGGAACCAACGCCAACAACCAGCCTGCGAAGACCAACCAGCGGTACTTACGCAGGCTGCGGCTCAGGCGCATCATTAACTGCTGGATTTCGTCGCTCCCCGGTTCTCGCGTAACGTGCTCGCGACGATACCGCAGCACGCTGTGGATTATCTTGGCTTATCTGGTTCCTGAGCTGCGGCGACAGCCTTGTTGCCAAGACGCTGCGAAGACGTTGTGAACCGGTGATCGGGCGGGATTTCGGTCACATCCGCAGTTCCGGCTGGCAGCGGTGATCTCGGCGATGGCACGATGTCGGTTGGCCCGGCGGGCCCCGGGGAATGCGGGGAAGCCGGCGATCAGATCCGGCGATCAGCGGGGCCGTTCATCGCAGCCGTTTGCGGGGCGCCGATCTTCGGCGGCCGCCGCAAACCGTAAGGAGTTAGCCATGACGTCAGCCTCCGCTGGACGGCGCCGCAGAATTTTCGCCGGGCTGATCGCCGCCGCCCTGCCCGGCGCCGCCGTCGCGGTGCTGGCCGGGCCGCCCGCGACCGGCGCCAACGACCCGTGCGCGGCCAGCGAGGTGGCCCGCACGATCGGCTCGGTGTCCAAGTCGATGGGCGACTACCTGGACGCGCATCCCGAGACCAACCAGGCCATGACCAGCATGCTGCAGCAGCAGGCCGGGCCGCAGTCGGTGAACGGGCTGAAGTCCTACTTCGACACCAACCCCAAGGTCGCCGGCGACATGACGTCGATCGCGCAGCCGCTGACCAGCCTGTCGCTGCAGTGCAAGCTGCCGATCTCGATCCCGCAGGCGCTGGGCATGGTGCAGCAGGCGCAGGGCGCCGCCGGCGGGCTGCCGGCGCTGCCGGGCAACCCGGCGGGCGCCTCCCCGCTGGGCGGCGCGGCAGGTCCGGCGGGCACCCGCCCGCCGTCCCGCAGCCGGCCGGCCCGCTGTCGGGCCCGCCGCGCGGCAACACCGTCGGGTGACGGCCGTCGACCGTGGGCCTTACGTCGGGCTTCCGGTCGTTTTTGCTGCGTAGGCCACACGCTCGGCGAGCGGCCACGCGCGGCGCTAGACGTCTTTGTCCGGATTCGGATCGGCCGGATTCCGGTCCGGCGGCAGCGGCCCCTGCAGGGCGGTGTCGGTCGGGTCCGGCGGGCCGCCCGGTGTAGGCAGCACGGGCAGCGGGCCGGTGATCGGCTCGTCGTCGGAGTCGGCGATGTTCTCGGTGCGGAATACGAAGAAGAACACCACCCAACCGACCGCGGCGATGAGCAGCCAGCTGATCAGCCGGTAGATCAGCATGGCCGAGATCGCGCTGGGCAGCGACATCCCGCTGGACACCAGCCCCGGCACCAGCACCGCCTCGACCACCAGCAGCCCGCCCGGCATCAACGGTATGGTGCCGACCGCGCGGGCGGCCGCGTAGGCCACGGTCAGCCCGGCCACCGAGGCGTGGTCCCCGGCGGCGTAGGCGGCGAAGCCCAGGCAGGCCACGTCGGCGATCCAGTTGAACATCGACCAGCCGAACGCCACCGAGAGATCGCGCCGGCCCAGGCTCACCGATTCCAGCTGCATCAGCGTCTCGCGCCACTTGTCCAAACCGGTCTCGGCCGGCCGGCCGCGCACCGAGTTGACCCACGCCAGCACCCGGCTGCCGATGCCCTCGATCAGCTCCGGCCGGGACGCGACGGCCTGCGCCAGCAGCAGCAGCGCGACGAAGCCGCCCAGGGTGAACAGCAGCGAGAACGGGTTGTTCTTGGCGCCCAGCAGGAAGGCGCCGCCCAGGCCCAGCAAAGCCAACCCGACCGCCTGCAGCACGCCGGACATCACCAGCTGCCAGGACGCCACCACGGTCGAGGCGCCCCACAGCCGTTGCTGACGGAACAGGAAGGTGGCCGACAATACCGGTCCGCCGGGCAGCGTGGTGCTCAGCGAGTTGGCGGCGTAGAAGGCGGCCTCCGAGCGCAGCTGCTTGACGTGCACCCCCGCCGATTTGAGCAGCGTGCGCTGGATCTGAGCAAAGCTGTGCATCGACGCGGCCGCGGCCACCACCGACGCCAGCAACCACCACCAGTTCGCTTCGTACATGCTCATCCACGCCTTGGCCAGCTGGTCCCAGCCCAGCGAGACCTCGACGGCAAGCACGATGGCCACCACGCCGAGGATCACCCAGCGCACCCACCAGTACCTGCCGCGCGGGGTCTGCTCGCGCGGGAGGTCGAGATTGTGGGCGGGTGCGTCGTGCGGCACGTGACTTAGGGTAACGGTGCAGGTGGCGCGGGGATCGCTGCACGTCGCCGAGTGTGTCAGGGACGTTTTGGGGTCGTGACCGGATCGTGCCGGCGGCGACGGCCCCGGGCGACGCGCAGACGCCCGCGGTCAGGTTTGACGCGGCGTCGCTGCGGATAGGCTGGCGAAATGTCAGCAAACGTCGACGACGCGTCGGTTGAACCCATAGTCCGCAAGACCGCCGCCTGGGCGTGGCGTTTGCTCGTCATCCTGGCCGCCGCGCTGGCGCTGTTCTGGGTGCTGGCCAAGCTGGAGGTGATCGTCGTCCCGGTGCTGGTGGCGCTGCTGTTGAGCGCGCTACTGGTGCCGGTGGTGGACTGGCTGGACCGGCACGGCCTGCCCCGCGGTGGCGCGGTGGCACTGGTGTTGTTGGGCGGCTTCGCGATCCTGGGCGGCATCCTGGCCTTCGTCGTGCTGCAGTTCATCGACGGGCTGCCCGGCCTGACCGAGCAGGTGACCCAGAGCATCGAGTCGACGCGCCGCTGGCTGATCAACGGGCCGGCGCATCTGCGCAGCGAGCAGATCGACAGCGCGGGCAACGCCGCCATCGAGGCGCTGCACAACAACCAGGCCAAGCTGACCAGCGGCGCACTGTCCACCGCGGCCACCGTCACCGAGCTGGTCACCGCGGCGGTGCTGGTGCTGTTCACGCTGATCTTCTTCCTCTACGGCGGGCGCAACATCTGGCGGTACGTGGTGCAGATCGTTCCGGCGCACGCCCGCGAGCGGGTGCACGAGGCCGGCAGCGCCGGATACGGGTCGCTGATCGGCTACGTGCGGGCCACCTTTCTGGTGGCGCTGACCGACGCGGCGGGGGTCGGCGCCGGACTGGCGATCATGGGTATCCCGCTGGCGCTGCCGCTGGCGTCGCTGGTTTTCCTGGGTGCCTTCATCCCGCTGGTCGGTGCGGTTGTCGCCGGTTTCCTGGCCGTGGTGGTGGCACTGCTGGCCAAGGGCATCGTGTACGCGCTCATCACGTTGGGCCTGCTGGTGGCGGTGAACCAGATCGAGGCGCATCTGCTGCAGCCGCTGGTGATGGGCCGCGCGGTGTCGATTCACCCGCTCGCGGTGGTGCTGGCCATCTCCACCGGCGGCGTGCTCGCCGGGATCGTCGGCGCCCTGCTGGCCGTCCCGACGGTCGCGTTCCTCAACAACGCCTTTCAGGTGCTGCTGGCGCCCAACCCGTCCGCGGAAGCCGTCAAGCAGGAAGAAGAGTCCGACGAGCAGAACACCATCCTGCAGGCAGAGCCGGACAAACCCGAAAACGGTTCCGGCTGAGGGGTTTTCAGGCCTTTACAGCCGGCCCTCGCGGCGCAGCAGGTCCTGGGCCGACAGCCCGCCGCCGGCGCGGCGGCGTTGCCGCGCCGGGTCGCCGTTCTCGCCCTGACCGCGCGCGTTCGCCTGGTCGCCGGCCGCATCGGACTCGCTGCCGCCCGAGCCTTCCGCGCGCATCTTCGGCAGGGCGGTGGTGGGTTCGGCGGCGTCCGCGTCGCTGTCGCCGTCGTCGGGCCGGTTGCCGGGCACCGGGATGGCGCGGGTCTGATCCCCGGACGGCGGCGCCGCCTGGGCGGGCGGGCGCTGCGGGGTGGCCGGGCGCGGTTCGGCCGGCCGCTGGCGGCCGGGCGCTCCCGGCGCGGCGAAGCGGGTCGTCTGGGCCTCGGTCGGCTGGTTGGGCCGGGCCGGGATGCGGGTGGTGCTCGCGGCCGGTTCCTGCGCGGGCCGCGGCTCCGCGGAGCGGGCGCGCCGGCCGCGACGGCTCCGGCGCCGCGGGTGGGTGGGTCGTGCGGCGGCGCGGCGCCGCGGCGACCAGGCTGGCCGCCACCGGCGGACGGGCGGGCCGGCCGTTGAGGGTGGGCCGCTTGCGCTCGTCGGGCAGGTCGATCTCGCCCAGCCCGATCTTGTTCTGCAGCCGCCGGGCCCAGCGCGGGGCCCACCAGCAGTCGTCGCCGAGCAGCTTCATCACCGAGGGCACCAGGAACATCCGCACCACGGTCGCGTCCAGCAGCAGCGCCGCCATCAGACCGAAGGCCAGGTACTTCATCAGCACCAGATCGGAGAACACGAACGAACTGGCGACCACGGCCAGCACCATGGCGGCGGCCGTGATCAGCCGCCCGGTGGTCGCGGTGCCGATCCGGATGGCCTCGGCCGTCGACATGCCGCGCTCGCGCGCCTCGACCATCCGCGAGACCAGGAACACCTCGTAGTCGGTGGCCAGGCCGAAACCGACGGCGACGACCAGCGCGATCACCACCACCATCAGCGGCGTCGGGGTGAAATTCAGCACCCCCGACAGGTGACCGTCGACGAAGATCCACGTCAGGATGCCCATGGTCGAGCCCAGCGTGAGCGCGCTCATCAACACCGCCTTGATCGGCAGCACCACCGACCCGAACGCCAGGAACATCAGCAGCAGCGTGGCGCCCAGCAGCAGCACCAGCATCAACGGAGCCTTGTCGAACAGGCTGTGAATGCTGTCCTGCTCGAGTGCCGGCGTGCCGCCGACATACAGGTTCAGGCCTTTCGGCGGGTTCACCGCCCGCAGTTCGGCGATCTTCTTGGCGGCATCATTGCGGTTGGCCAGGCCGTTCTGGATCACCCGCACCGAGCCGTCCTTGGGCACCGTGGTGCCGTTCGGGCCGGGGACGCAGGGGTTCCCGGCGATGGTCGGGCAGGGCCGCTCCTGCCAGGTCTTGTCGGTGAAGCCGCCGATCCCCGAGATCCGGTTGCGGATGTCGGCCACCTGCTGGTCGGTGACCTTGCTGTGGTTGTCGCTCTGGATCACCACGGTCAGCTGCTCGGTGCGGTAGCCGGGGAATTGCTTGTCGAAGTGTTCCTGGGCCAGGCGCACGGGATTGTTGGGGGGCAGGTACTTCTCGCTCATGCCGCCGAACGACAGGTTGCCCAGCGGGATGACCAGCAGGATCATCCCCACGGCGATCGGGATGGCGAAGGCCAGCGGCTTGCGCATCACCCAGTTGACCAGCTTGCCCCAGAAGCCGGCCTCGACCTCTTCGCGGGTTTTGGTCTTCTGCAGCCGGTCGGCCAGCCAGTTGAGGTAGGCCCGCGAATACTTCCAGTTCCGCAGGAACGGCACCCGGAACGCGGTCCGCACCCCCAGCGCGTCGACGTGGCGGCCCAGAATGCCCAGGCAGGCCGGCAGGAACGTGATCGACAGCAGCGCGGCCAGGCCCACCGCGGCGAAGATGGCGTAGGTCAGTGAGTGCACGAAGCCCTGCGGCAACACCAGCAGGCTAGCGCTCGACGCGATGATCAGCACGGCCGAGAACGTCACTGTGCGCCCGGCCGTCATCACGGTTCTTCGCACCGCGGCCTCGGTGTCGTAGCCCTCGGCGATCTCCTCCCGGAACCGGCTCACCACGAAAAGCCCGTAGTCGATCGCGATGCCGAGGCCGATCAGCGACACCACCGGCTGGGCGAAGTAGTGCACCGGCCCGAACACGGCGACCAGCCGCAGGATGCCCAGCGAGCCGGCGATGCTCAGACCGCCCACGATGGCCGGTAGGCCGGCGGCGACCGCCCCGCCGAACACCAGGAACAGCACCACCGCCACCATCGGCACCGCGAGGACCTCCATGCGGCGCTGGTCGGTGGCGATGGTCCCGGTCAGCGCGTTGGCGATCGGCTCCAGCCCGGCGAGCTGCACGGCGCCGCCGTTGAGCTTCTGCATATCCGGGGCGATGGCCTTGTAGTTGTTCAGGATGGTGTCGTCGTCGTCGCCCTTGAGCGGGATGGACACGAAGGTGTGCTTCTTGTCCTCGCTGACCATGCCCTTGATCACCGGGTTGGTGCTGTCCGGCGCCGCCAGCCAGCCGGCCCACCCGACGACCTGGTCGGGATGGTCGGCCTTGAACTTGTTCAGCTCGGCGACCACCTTGTCCCGCCAGCCGGCGTCGTCGACGGTTTTCCCGTCGGGCGTCGTGAAGGTGGCCACCACGTGGCTGGTCCGGTCGCGGCCGTAGGTCTGGTCGCCGAGCACCGACGCCTTGACGGACTGGCTGGCGTCGTCGTAGAAGCCGCTCTGGGTGACGTGCTTGCCCAGGCTGATGCCGAAAACGCCGCCGAGCAGGCACAGAGCTACCGTGACCCCGATCACGATGTACCGATACCGGTACACAGTTCGACCCCACCAGGCGAACACGCAAGCTCCTTACTGGATCGACTTAGTCTGCAGCGACCCACGCATCGGTTTTCCAGTGTCACACACGCGCGGTCAACAGCGCGGACAGCGGCCGGAACGGCTGCAACCACGCACCCTGGTCAGGCAGCGAATCTAGGCCGATCCGCGGCAACGGCTCCCGGAAGACACCGGAGATGTCCTCCAGATCAACGAAGTCCAAGGTATCCGACGCTAGCGCCCAACTCGCATGTTCGCGAAATCCGATCACCGCGACGCTGACCCCGCTGCGGGCGATTTCCTCCAGCGGTTGACGGAACGCCTGACCGTCGGCCGACGCCACCACCAGCGCGGCCAGCCCCTCGGTGCGCCGCAGCTCGATGTGGGCCAGCATGTCGCGGTCGACGTCGCTGTCCTCGTCGATCTTGGGCTTAGCGAACACCGCGAACCCGACGTTGCGCAGGGCGTCCACCCAGGGCCGGACGACCTCGGCGCTGCCCGGCGCGATGTTGGTGAAGACGGTGGCCTCCGGTTCCACGACGACGCCCGGGCGTTCGGCGCTGACCTCGGCGGTGCGGGCCAGCAGCCAGCGCCCCAGGGCGTCGAACCGCGGGCGCTCCAGCGCGGTGGGGCGCCGGCCCAGGATCGAGCCCAGCCCCATGTCGAGGTTGGGGGCGTCCCACACCAGCAGCACCCGTCCGCCCGGGGGCGGGAAGCCGCCCAGCGCGTCACCGGACAGCACCGCCGGCGGCGCGACGGGTTCGGCGCCCGCGGCGGTCGCTTCAGTCAGGCTCATACTTCATCGCCTACTCATCTCGTCGAAGCCGTTCACCGTCTAAGCCAAATGAATTCGGTGACCGCACTGCCCGCGTCCTGAGCCTTCGTCTCGTACTTGGTGGTCGGGCGGGCGACCGAGATCGGCAGCGGGCTGTCCGGGTCGGCCGGGCGCAGCCGGGGCTCGCCCGCGCCGACGTCGGCGATGTGCTCGGCGTAGCCGGCGTGGTCCGTCGCGACGTGCAGGACACCACCAGGGAGTAGCTGGTCGGCGATCAGGCCAACCGTGCCCGGCTGCAGGAACCTTCGTTTGTGGTGCCGCGCCTTGGGCCACGGATCGGGGAAGAACACCCGCACCCCGGTCAGCGACGCCGGCGCGATGAGCAGCTGCAGCACGTCGAGGGCGTTGCCACGGATCAGCCGGATGTTGGTCACGTTGTCGCGGTCGATCGCGCACAGCAGCTGCGCCAGGCCGCGCCGGTAGACCTCCACCGCGATCACATCCACGCCGGGTTCCTGCTTCGCCATCGCGAGCGTGGAAGTGCCGTTGCCACAACCGATTTCGAGCACCACCGGGGCGTTGCGGCCGAACCAGGCGTCGGTGTCCAGCGGCGGCCCGGGGCGGTCGGGATCCTCGGCCGGGCCCACCGACAGGCCTAGTTCGGGCCAGCGGCGGTCCCAGGTCTGGCGCTGGGCATCGGACAGGGTGGATCGCCGGGTGCGAAACGCCGTGGCAGGGAAATAACGCTGCTCGGAGCGGTCCGGTTGCCCGATCGGTGAGTCGGCAGGCATCGTCACCCCGTGCTGCGCATGCATTTGTCCATGGTGGCCCATAAACCCCGGATGTAGCCGCCCCTGGTCCGGATTGATACCCAACAGTTGCGTTGAGCTGGTAACTCATAGACGGTGGCTCGCATCTTGACGACGTGAGTGCCACCATTCGGTGGGGCCGCCCGGCCCCGGCGCTGCACCCGGTAGCGGCCGATCGATCGGGCGATCGGGTCATTTTCGACCGGACAGGCGGGATATGAGGGGACAAGGACACCAGATTTTCGTCGACGAACTGGCACGGTTTGCCGCCGCCGAGGCCGACCCGCGGGTGACGGCGATCGCGCAGCGCGCCGCCGCGCCGCTGCGGGTGGTGGTTCGCGGCCGCCGGGGGGTCGGCCGCCGCACGCTGGCCCGCGCCCTGGACCGGGCCGGACGCGCGACCGGTATCGCGGTGACCACCGACGCGGCCGACGTCGTGGTGCACGTGACCGCCGAGGTGATCAAGCCCGAAGACACCCAGGCCATCTCGACCGCGCGCGCCGCCGGTCACCCGGTGCTGGCCGTGCTGAGCAAGGCCGATCTGGTGGGCTCGCTGTCCGGCCGGGGTGGCGACGGGCCGATCGCGGCGGCGCGGGCCCGGTGCGCCGATCTGTCCGCGCTGATCGGCGTTCCCATCCGGCCGGCGATCGGCCTGCTCGCGGTGGCCGCGCTGGACGACCTGGGCGACGACCTGTGGGCGGCGCTGCGCACGCTGGCCGCCGACCCCGCGGCCTGCCTCGACGGCTCGATCGCCGGATTCCTGGGCGCCGGGGTCGACGTGCCGGCCGCGGCGCGCGAGCGGCTGCTGGACACCCTCGACCTGTTCGGCACCGCGCTGGCGATCGCCGCGATCCGCCGCGGCGCCGGCCGGCACAGCTGCGCACCCTGCTGCGCCGGATCAGCGGCGTCGACGCGGTGCTGGCCGAGATCGGCGCGCTGGGCGCCGAGGTGCGCTACCGGCGGGTGCTGGGCGCCGTCGCGGAACTGGAGGCGCTGGCCGTCGGCGAGGTCGCGCTCGGCGAGCGGATCAGCGGCTTCTTGTCCCGGGACGACACCGTGGTCGCCCGAATGGCGGCGGCTCTCGACATGGCCGTCGACATGGCCGGGGACATGGCCGGGGAGGCGGCCCCGGGCGATCCGTCCGGTCATCTGGCACGAGCCGTGCGCTGGCAGCGCTACAGCCGGGCGTCGGGCAGCGACCTGCACCGCGCGTGCGGCGCCGACATCGCCCGGGGATCGCTGCGGCTGTGGTCGCAGGCCTGCGCCACGCTGCCCGGCGAACGGCCCGTCGAACTGCCCGTCGAACGGGAGGACCCGGCGTGAGCGGCGACAATCCGGCCGCCGCGGTTGATGCGCTGGTGGCAGCCGTCAGCCCGGGGCTGGATCCGCCGGCGGTGCACCGCAGCGACGCGGTGCTGGTGACCGGGCCGTGGATGGCCGGGGTCACCGCGGTGGCCGCCGCGCTGCAGGAGCGGCTGCCGCAGCACAAGTTCGTCGAGTCGACGGACCTCGGGCCCGGCGAGGTGCCGACCGCGGTGGTGTTCGTGGTGTCGGCGGCCGCGCACCTGACACCCTCGGACTGCGCGCTGCTGGACGCCGCGACCGAACACACCGACGCGGTGGTGGGGGTGGTGTCCAAGATCGACGTGCACCGCGGCTGGCGCGAGGTGCTCGCCGCCAATCGCGACACCCTGGCCGCGCACGCGCCCCGCTACGCCCGGGTGCCCTGGGTGGGTGCGGCGGCGCTGCCCGACGTCGGCGAACCCGACGTCGACGACCTGGCCAAGACCGTCGCGGCGCAACTCGACGACGCCGACCTGGCCCGGCGAAACAGGTTGCGGGCGTGGGAATCCCGCTTGCGGACGGTGGCGCGGCGGTTCGACCGCGAGGTCGAGGCCCCCGGCCGGCGGGCCCGGGTCGAGGCGCTGCGCGAAGAGCGCGGCACCGCGCTGCAGCAGCGGCGCCAGGCCAAAACCGAGCGCAGCATCACGCTGCGCGGTCAGATCCAGCAGGCCCGGGTGGCGCTGTCGCACTCCGCGCGCAACCGGTGCGCGTCGGTGCGCACCGAGCTGCAGGAGCACGCGGCGGGCCTGTCCCGGGGCAAGTTGTCCGGCTTCGAGGCGCACACCCGCGACCGGCTGGCCGAGGTGGTCGCCGAGGTCAGCGACGGCACCGACACGCAACTGGCCGACACCGCACAGGCGGTGGGGGTGGCGGTGGACCTGCCGGCCCTCGAGCAGCTGCCGGCGGTGGAGGTCTCGCCGCCGCCGCTGAAATCACGCCGGCAGGAAACCTGGCTGATGATCCTGCTCGGCGTCGGGTTCGGGCTCGGGGTGGCGCTGACGCTGAGCCGGCTGATGAGCGGGCTGGCGTCCCGGCTCAGCCGGCACTGGCGGTGGCGGCCGCCGTGGTGTGCGTGCTGATCTCGGTGGCGCTCACCTTCCTGGTGATCAACATCCGCGGCCTGCTGCGGGACCGGGCGCTGCTGGACCGCTGGGCGGGTGACGCGACGGCGTCGCTGCGCTCGGTGGTCGAGGAGCTGGTGGCCACCCGGGTGCTGGTGGCCGAGTCGGTGCTGAGCAAGGCGCTGCTGGCCCAGGACGAGGCCGAGAACGCGGCGGTGTCGGCGTCGGTCAGCGCCATCGACACCGAGCTGCGCGAGCACGCCCTGGCCGCCGCCCGGGCAGCGGCCGCGCGGGATCGGGAGATGCCGGCGGTCACGGCCGCGCTCGAAGCCGTGCGTGCAGAACTCGGCGAACCGGGTATACAACCGGGCGGAAGTCCCGCCGAAGATGCCGGCGGTGAGAAAACCGAAAAACCCGCTTCGAGGAGCGAAGATGGCGACCGGCCGTGAGCTTCTGAATCGTTGTTGTGAGAAGGCTTATACCTGCCCGAGACTTCCCCGACAAGTTCCTCACGATAACCTGTAGTTAACGCCACCAAGTCCTTAATTTTGTGGGCGAAGGCATACCGAGCATCAGCCCGATACGCAACGAAGCAGGAGAGTTCGATGACCTCAGCGACCATTCCCGGTTTGGACACAGCACCCACGAACCATCAGGGCCTGCTGTCATGGGTGCAGGAGGTCGCTGAGCTGACCCAGCCCGACCGGGTGGTTTTCGCTGACGGCTCCGACGAGGAGTTCAACCGGCTGGCCGCCGAGCTGGTCGAGGCGGGCACGCTGAAGAAGCTGAACGAGAAGAAGCACCCCAACTCCTACCTGGCGCTGTCCGACCCGTCCGACGTGGCGCGGGTGGAGTCGCGGACCTACATCTGCACCGAAGAGGAAAGCGGCGCCGGGCCGACCAACAACTGGATGGACCCGACGGAAATGCGGTCCATCATGACCGACCTGTACCGCGGCTGCATGCGCGGCCGCACCATGTGGGTGGTGCCGTTCTGCATGGGCCCGCTGGGCGCCGAGGATCCGAAACTGGGTGTGGAGATCACCGACTCCGAGTACGTCGTCATCTCGATGAAGGTGATGACCCGGATGGGCAAGGCCGCGCTGGAGAAGATGGGCGACGACGGGTTCTTCGTCAAGGCGCTGCACTCGGTGGGGGCGCCGCTGGAGCCGGGCCAGAAGGACGTGCCGTGGCCGTGCAACGACACCAAATACATCACCCACTTCCCGGAGACCCGCGAGATCTGGAGCTACGGCTCGGGCTACGGCGGCAACGCGCTGCTGGGCAAGAAGTGCTACTCGCTGCGCATCGCCTCGGCGATGGCCCACGACGAGGGCTGGCTGGCCGAGCACATGCTGATCCTCAAGCTCATCTCCCCGGAGAACAAGGCGTACTACTTCGCGGCGGCGTTCCCGTCGGCGTGCGGCAAGACCAACCTCGCGATGCTGCAGCCCACCATCCCGGGCTGGCGCGCCGAGACGCTCGGTGACGACATCGCCTGGATGCGGTTCGGCAAGGACGGTCGGCTGTACGCGGTCAACCCCGAGTTCGGTTTCTTCGGCGTCGCGCCGGGCACCAACTGGAAGTCCAACCCCAACGCCATGCGGACCATCGAGGCCGGCAACACCGTCTTCACCAACGTGGCGCTCACCGACGACAACGACGTGTGGTGGGAGGGCCTGGAGGGCCAGCCCGAGCACCTGATCGACTGGAAGGGCAACGACTGGTACGCCGGCAAGACGGAAACGCCTGCGGCACACCCGAATTCGCGTTACTGCACGCCGATGTCGCAGTGCCCGATCCTGGCGCCGGAGTGGGACGACCCGCAGGGTGTGCCGATCTCGGGCATCCTGTTCGGCGCCCGCCGCAAGACCACGGTGCCGCTGGTGACCCAGGCCCGCGACTGGCAGCACGGCGTGTTCATGGGCGCCACCATGGGCAGCGAGCAGACCGCCGCCGCCGAGGGCAAGGTCGGCACCGTGCGCCGCGACCCGATGGCCATGCTGCCGTTCCTGGGCTACCACGTCGGCGACTACTTCCAGCACTGGATCGACCTGGGCAAGAACTCCGACGAGTCCAAGTTGCCGAAGGTGTTCTTCGTCAACTGGTTCCGCCGCGGCGACGACGGCGGCTTCCTGTGGCCCGGCTTCGGCGAGAACAGCCGGGTGCTCAAGTGGATCGTCGACCGCATCGAGCACAAGGCGGGCGGCCAGGACACCCCGATCGGCATCGTGCCCAAGGCCGAGGACCTCGACCTGGACGGCCTGGACGTCAGCGTCGACGACGTCGCCAAGGCGCTGGCGGTCAACCCCGACGAGTGGCGCGAGGAGCTGCCGCAGATCGAGGAGTGGTTCGAGTTCGTCGGCGAGAAGCTGCCGACCGGCGTCCGCGACGAGTTCGAGGCGCTCAAGCAGCGGCTGTCCGAAGCCGGCTGACCCGGCTCAGCCCGATTCAGCCGGCGGTTCGGCGGGCCTTCTTCTCGACGTACATCAGCTCGTCGGCGCGGGCCAGTAGTTCGTCCACGCTGGCGGTGTCGAAGACCGGTGCGCGCACCAGGCCGACGCTGGCCGAGAGCCGGTAGGGCCGGTCACCGGTCGCGTTGAAAGCCGCGAACGCCTCGGCGAGCCGCTCCCGCAGCGGGGCGCTGTCCTGGTCGCTTTCGGTGACCATCACGCAGAACTCGTCGCCACCGATGCGGGCCAGGATGTCGGACTCGCGCCGGATGCTGCGCAACACCTCGGCGACGTCCTTGATCAGCATGTCGCCCGCGTCGTGGCCCTGCTCGTCGTTGACCTGCTTGAGCCCGTCGACGTCGAGGAAGGCCAGCACGCAGGCGTGTCCCAGCCGGTGCGAGCCGCTGAGCTTCTGCCCGGCCAGCAGGTAGAAGCCGCGACGGTTGTTCAGCCCGGTCAGCTCGTCGGTCACGGACAGCCGGCGGATCTCCTCGTTGGCCCGCTCCAGCGCGGCGGTGCGGTCGCGCACCCGCTGCTCCATCTCCGAGTAGATTGCGACGTTCTCCATGGCCATCGAGGTCGAGTCGGCCAGCGCCTGCAGCAGGCGCACCTCATGCTCGGACGGCTGATGCGGCTCGGCCCAGTAGTTGCCGATCGCGCCGATCGGGTCCAGTTTGCGGATCGGCACCATCACCAGGCTCTTGACGAAGGTGGGGCGGTACAGGTTGTGCGGGATGCGCGGGTCGCGGTAGATGTCGGGGATCACCGCCGCGTCGCGGTTGAGCATGGCCCATCCGCTGATGCACGACGTCATCGGGAAGCGGCTGCCCTTCCACAGCGGCGCGATCGCGTCTTCGTCGGCGTAGTAGCACCGGTCGTTGTCGCGCAGGACGAAGGTGGCGCCGTCGCAGCCGGTGAGCTCGCGCGCTGAGGAGCGGACGATGCGCTGGATGTCCGGCAGGCTGCGCGCCAGGGACAGTTCCTGAACCGCGTGCACCAAACGCTCCATCCCGTCGACGTAGTCGTAGACGGCGAAGCGGCTCGATCCAGATGCGGGAGGTTGCGAGACCTGCTCGGCGGTCATCCCCACCTCCGGTGCGAAAGCGGCGTACCCGCCAAGGCTAGCTTTTGACGTCGACGACAGTGTAAGTATCGGCGCCGTCTTCGGCTCGCCGACCGGCTTGCCGACCACTTGACACCCGTCAAGTTTGCCGGCGGTACAGTCTGCGCATGCAGATCCGCGAGTATCTCGGCGCCGGCAAGCCCGCCGTCATCCTCTACCCGTCCGGCACGGTCGTCACGTTCGACGACCTGGAAGCGCGCGCGAATCGGCTGGCCCACCGGTTCCGCAAGGCGGGTCTGCGCGAGGGCGACACGGTCGCCATCCTGATGGAGAACAACGAGCATATCCATGCCGTGATGTGGGCGGCCCGCCGCAGCGGCCTGTACTACGTGCCGATCAACACCCATCTGACCGCCGCCGAGGCCGCCTACATCGTCGACAACAGCTCGGCCAGGGCGATCGTCGGTTCGGCGGCGTTGCGCGACACCTGCGCGCGGCTCGGCGAGCACCTGCCCGGCGGTCTGCCGGATCTGGTGCTGATGGCCGACGGCGACCTCGACGGCTGGGAGCGCTACCCGGAATGCGTTGCCGGCGAACCCGATACGCCCATCGACGACGAGCTCGAGGGCGACCTGCTGCAGTATTCGTCCGGAACCACGGGACGGCCCAAGGGCATCAAACGCGAACTGCCGCATGTCCATCCGGCCGAAGCCCCAGGCATGATGTCGGCGCTGGTCGGCTTCTGGATGACGCCCGAGTCGATCTACCTCAGCCCAGCTCCGCTGTACCACACCGCGCCGTCGGTGTGGTCGATGAGCGCGCAGGCCGGCGGCATCACCACGGTGGTGATGGAGAAATTCGACGCCGAGGGCTGCCTGGACGCCATCCAGCGGTACCGGGTCACGCACGGCCAGTTCGTCCCGGCGATGTTCACCCGCATGCTGAAACTGCCTGAAGCCGTTCGTCATTCGTACGACCTGAGCAGCCTGCAGCGGGTGATGCACGCGGCGGCGCCCTGCCCGGTGGAGATCAAGAAGCAGATGATCGACTGGTGGGGCCCGATCATCGACGAGTATTACGCCTCCTCGGAGGCCATCGGCTCGACGCTGATCAGCGCGGAGGAGTGGCTGGCCCATCCCGGTTCGGTGGGCAAACCGATGGCCTGCGAGATCCACATCCTCGACGAGAACGGCAACGAGCTGCCACCGGGGCAGGCGGGCGAGATCTATTTCAGCGGAGGGTATTCCTTCGAATACCTCAACGATGAGGCCAAGACCGCCGCCTCCCGCGACAAGCACGGCTGGGTCACCGTCGGCGACGTCGGCTACGTCGACGAGGAGGGCTACCTGTACCTGACCGACCGGCGCCACCACATGATCATCTCCGGCGGGGTGAACATCTATCCGCAAGAAGCGGAGAACCTTCTGGTCACCCACCCCAAGGTGCTGGACGCCGCGGTGTTCGGGGTGCCCGACGACGAGATGGGCCAGCGGGTGATGGCGGCCGTGCAGACCGTCGATCCCGGCGACGCCACCGACGAATTCGGCGCCGAGTTGCTGTCCTGGCTGCGGGATCGGTTGGCGCACTACAAGTGTCCGCGAGCGATCGCATTCGAGGAGCAGCTGCCGCGCACCGACACTGGCAAGCTCTTCAAGAACGGGCTAATCGAGAAGTATTCGGTGTGACCGATGCTGCGGGTGGTCGACCTCTCCAGCGCGCCGCAGGACGGCCCCGCCTCACCGCCGGGTGTGATCGTCGCCGTCGGATCGGCTGACCAGATTGCCCGGTCCGAATTCTGGCTCGAGGCAGCGACTTTCACCCTCACCGAAGACGCCTGCACGGACCGTCGCGCCGTCACCGTCGATTCGGTGTCCACGTCGCTGGACGAGCTGACG
Organism: Mycobacterium sp. MAC_080597_8934; assembly: GCF_000523975.1. Lineage (NCBI taxonomy): Bacteria > Bacillati > Actinomycetota > Actinomycetes > Mycobacteriales > Mycobacteriaceae > Mycobacterium > Mycobacterium sp. MAC_080597_8934. Next base: position 315,779 of record NZ_JAOS01000052.1, read on the forward strand.
GCGCGCTGCGGGCGGTGGCCGCACGCCAGCGCGATCTGCGACGACGTGTTGCGCGCGGTGGATCCCGCGGGGCCGGCGGCGCGGGGGCTGCTGACCGAGTCGCTGGCGTATTCGACGCTGCAGGCCGGCCCGGAGTTCGCGCGCTGGCTCGACGAGCGCGGCCCGGCCCGCATGCCCGAGATCGCCGACCCGGTGCTCGCCCGGCGCGACGGCGACGTGCTGCGGATCGCGTTCAACCGGCCGCAACGGCACAACGCGTTCTCCACCGATGCGCGCGCCGCGCTGCTGGAGGCGCTGGCGGTCGCCCAGCTCGACCCGTCGGTGACCGGAATTGTGTTGAGCGGCAACGGCCCCTCCTTTTGCAGCGGTGGGGATCTCGCCGAATTCGGCACCTTCGCCGATCCGGCCAGCGCGCACCTGGCGCGCACCCGGCACAGCCCCGCGCTGGTGCTCGACGCGCTGACCGCCCGGTTCGGCCGGGCGTGCCGCGCCGAGGTGCACGGCCGGGTGCTGGGCAGCGGACTGGAGATGGCGGCGTTCTGCGGGTGGGTCAGCGCCCGCGACGACGCGGTGTTCGGGCTGCCCGAGTTGGCGCTGGGGCTGATCCCCGGCGCCGGCGGTACCGTCAGCATCACCCGGCGGATCGGGCGTTGGCGCACGGCGTATCTCGTGCTGTCGGGCCGCACGGTCGGCGCCGCGACCGCGTTGTCCTGGGGGCTGGTGGACGAGGTAGAAGCGGCAACGGCCTCGTCGTAATCCGTTGTGTCACTGTGGCTTGGAGTGGCCACAGGGCGGCGGTTTTTGTCGGCCCCGTTCCTACACTTACGCGAGGACGACGACCCCGTTTGACGTCAGAAGCCCGAATAGGTGGTGGTGGTCGTCGACGGCAGGTGCGAGACCACGAAAACCCCGGCGACGACGTAGATGAGCACGAAGATCACGGCGGCGACGGCGCCCACGATGGCACCGATGATGGCCCACTTTTTGGCGTTGTTGGCCGCCTCCTGAGCCTCGGCGTAGCGGCCTTGCGCCCACAGCCCGGAGACCTTGGTGGAGTAGACGATCGACACGATCCCCAACGGCAGGCAGCACAGCACGGTGCACAGGATCGCCCAGACCAGATAGTTCTCCGGCTCCGGCGCGACCTGCCAGCCGGGCTGGGGCGGGGGCCAGGCCCCGGGCTGCTGGCCCGGCCAGCCGCCCGGCTGCGGCCCCTGCCAGGCCGGCGGCGGCTGGCCCTGCCACGGCGGTTGCTGGCCTTGGCCTTCCGGCTGCTGCCATTCCGGTTGCTGGCCTTGCCATTCCGGCGAACCTCCGGGCGGCGCGGGGGGATTAGTCATGGCTGCTGCCTTTCCCTTCGGTTCAGAAGTCAGGCAAATATACTCCCAAACTTTGCGGGTCGGCCCCGATTGCGCCGTCAGATCCCGCCGCGGGTCACCAGTTGCCGGGCAATCACGTTGCGCTGGATTTCGTTGGTGCCCTCGCCGACGATCATCAGGGGCGCGTCACGAAAATACCGTTCCACGTCGTATTCCTGTGAATAGCCGTAGCCGCCGTGAATGCGCACGGCGTTCAGCGCGATCTCCATGGCGACCTCGGAGGCGAACAGTTTCGCCATCCCGGCTTCCATGTCGCAGCGTTCGCCGCTGTCGTAACGTTCGGCGGCATAGCGGGTGAGCTGGCGGGCCGCGGTGAGCTTGGTCGCCATGTCGGCCAGATAATTCCCGACCGACTGATGCTGCCAGATCGGCTGCCCGAAACTCTCCCGCTGCTGGGCATAGGCCAGCGCATCCTCGAGCGCCGCGGTTGCGACCCCCAGCGCGCGGGCGGCCACCTGGATGCGGCCCGTCTCCAGACCCTTCATCATCTGCGAAAAACCCTGGCCCGCAACACCGCCCAGCACCGCCGTCGCAGGCGCCCGGAAATTTTCGAAGGACAGCTCGCAGGACTCGACGCCCTTGTAGCCCAGCTTGGGCAGGTCCCGCGACACCGTCAGGCCGGGCCCGTGCTCGACGAGCAGGATCGAGATGCCCTTGTGCCGCGGCGTCGCCTTCGGGTCGGTCTTGCACAGCAGGGCGATCAGGCCGGAACGGCGGGCGTTGCTGATCCAGGTCTTGGCCCCGTTGATCACCAGGCCGTCGGAGTCGGGGTCGGGCAGCGCGGTGGTCGACATGTTCTGCAGGTCCGAGCCGCCGCCGGGCTCGGTCAACGCCATGGTGGCCCGGATTTCGCCGCTGGCCATCCGCGGCAGGTAGGCCCGCTTCTGGTCCTCGGTGCCGAACAGCGTCAGCAGCTTGGCCACCACGGTGTGCCCGCCCATCGCCCCGGCCAGGCTCATCCAGCCGCGCGCCAGCTGCTCGGTGACCCGCACGTAGCACGGCATGGACACCGGCGAACCACCGTATTCCTCGGGCACCGCCAGCCCGTAGATCCCGATCCGCTTCATCTGCTCGATCCACGCCTCGGGATAGGCATCGGCGTGCTCCACCTCGCGCACGGTCGGTTTGACCTCGCGGTCGATGAACGCCCGCACCGTGGCGACCAGCATGTCCTCTTCGTCATTCACCTGTGCCCACCTCACCGATTCGCGCCGAACGTCGACTTGCCGGGCGAAAACCCGCGAATTGGCGCCCAGAAGTCGACGTTGGGGTCCGATCCGGATTGACCCTCGATTCCACAGCCTGCCAGCATGTGGCGTTGTGACCAGTGACGGGTATGCGCGAATTCGCGAGGGTGGACCGTACTTCGACGACCTCTCGGTGGGGCAGGTGTTCGACTGGGCGCCGTCGGTGACGCTGTCGTCCGGGCTGGCCGCCGCCCATCAGGCGATCCTGGGCGACCGGCTGCGCCTGGCGCTGGACGCCGATCTGTGCGCGGCGGTGACCGGCCTGCCCGCGCCGCTGGCCCACCCGGGGCTGGTGTGCGACGTGGCGATCGGGCAGTCGACGCTGGTGACCCAGCGGGTCAAGGCCAATCTGTTCTATCGCGGCCTGGTGTTCCACCGCTTCCCGGTCATCGGCGATTCCCTCTACACGCGCACCGAAGTGGTTGGGCTGCGCGCCAATTCACCCAAGCCGGGCCGGGCCCCCACCGGGATGGCGGCGCTGCGGATGATCACCATCGACCAGGCCGACCAGTTGGTGCTCGACTTCTACCGGTGCGGAATGCTGCCCGCCAGCCCGGAATTCACGCCCGAGGCTGGTTCGGTGCCGCACGACGACCTGTCCGGCATCGGCGCCGACGTGCCCGGTCCGGCGCACGATCCCACCGCGCAATGGGACGGCGCGGTCTTCCGCACCGAGGTGCCCGGCCCGCACTTCGACCCCGCCCTGGCGGGTTCGGTGTTGCACAGCACCGGCGACGTCGTCAGCAGCGCACCCGAACTGGCCCGGCTGACGCTGAACATCGCTGCCACACATCATGATTCACGCGTCGGCGGCCGGCGCCTGGTGTACGGCGGGCACACCATCGGATTGGCGCTGGCGCAGGCCGCCCGGCTGCTGCCCAACCTGGTGACGGTGCTGGGCTGGCGGTCCTGCGATCACACCGGGCCGGTGCACGAGGGCGACACCCTCTACAGCGAACTGCACATCGAATCCGCCCGGCCCACCGAACACGGGGGCGTGCTAGGGCTGCGGTCGCTGGTGTACGCGGTCAGCGACACACCGGACGAGCCGGACCGCGCCGTGCTGGACTGGCGGTTCGACGCGCTGCAGTTCTGAGCCACACGCCCGCGAGCACCGCCATGAGCACCGCCGCGAGCACGGCCCCGAGCACAATGGGTGACGTGAGCGCGGCCGCGACCGACTGGGGAGGTGGCGGGCTGGCCTATCTGACCGGCCTGCCCGACGGCCCCGCCGACTTCTCCCGCGCCCCCGTGCTGTCCCGGGCGCACCAGGTGGCGGCGGCCATCGGGGCCCGGCTGCGCGTCGACGCCGACGCGGTGGTCCTGCTGAGCGGGCGGGCCGCCCTGCTGGGGCTGCGGCGCGCCGGTCAGGTGTCGCCCGGCGGGGCCACCCGGCTGCTGGCGGCCCGCGACGGCTACTGCGCGCTCACCCTGTCCCGCGCCGACGACCTGGCCGCCGTCCCGGCGTTGCTGCAGGTCGACGACGTGGCCGGCGACCCGTGGCCGGCGCTGCGGTGCTGGGCCGCCGGCCGGGCCACCGCCGAAATCGTCGAGCGGGCGGCGCTGCTCGACATCCCCGCGGCGGCGTTGGGCGAGGCGCGCCCGGCCGCCGAACGCATCCAGCCGACCGCACCGGGCGGCGCGCCGCGTTCGCCGCGCGGCCTGCTGGTCGCCGACCTGTCTTCGATGTGGGCCGGCCCGCTGTGCGGGCAGCTGCTGGCCCGCGCCGGGGCCACCGTCGTCAAGGTGGAAAGCCCGCGCCGCCCCGACGGCACCCGGGCCGGGAACCGGGCCTTCTTCGACTGGATGAATCACGGAAAGCTCTGCTACGGAATCGATTTCGACCGCGACGCCGACCAATTGCGCGAGCTGCTCACCGTCAGCGACATCGTGATCGAGGGTTCCCGGCCGGCGGCGTTGCGACGTCGCGGGCTCGGACCGGCCGACATCGCGCCTCGGCCCGGGCGAATTTGGCTGCAAATAACTGCTTTTGACGACGATCGGCCGGGCTTCGGCGATGACGCCGCGGTGGGCGGCGGCCTGGTGGGCACCAGCGCCGCGGGGCCGGTGTTCTGCGGCGACGCCATCGCCGACCCGCTGACCGGGCTGCATGCGGCCCTGGCGGTGGCCGAATCGCTGGGCCGCGGCGGCGGCGAACTCATCCGGCTGTCCATGGCCGGTGTCGCCGCCGGCTACGCCGCGCTGGGCACGGAGCCGCCGACGTCGGATGCGCCGGTGTCACCGCCGGCGCCACCGCCGCCGTCGGGGCCGGCCTCCGCGCTGGGCGCCGACAACGCCGCCGTGCGTCACCTGGTCAGCCAAAGGCGTTGCCTGTCATGCTGATTCAGCGGGCCACCCTGCTGGACGGGACGGCGGCCGACATCCGGGTGGGCGCGCGGATCGAGGAGGTGGCGCCCGCGGGTGACGGCCTGGCGGCCAGGGCGGGGGAGGGGGTGCTTTACGCCGGCGGCGGCACTGTGCTGCCCGGGCTGCACGACCACCACGTGCACCTGCGCTCGGCGGCCTCGGCGCTGGATTCGTTCTTCGTCGGGCCGCCCGGCGTCAGCACCCGCGCCGAGCTCACCCGGCTGCTGGCCAACGCCACGCCCGGACCCGACGGGTGGATCCGCGCCGTGGGCTACCACGATTCGGTCGCCGGCGCGCTCGACCGGACCGCGCTGGACGCCATCGTGCGCGACCTCCCGGTCCGCATCCAGCACCGCAGCGGCGCGCTGTGGATCCTCAATTCCGAGGCGCTGGGCCGGATCGGGCTGGCCGAACACCCGGACGGGCGGCTGCGCAGCGCCGACCGCGGCTGGTCGCAGGCGCTGGCGCACCGGGAGACCGACCTGGCCGAGCTCAGCCGCCGGATCACCGCGACCGGCGTCACCGGCGTCACCGACGCCACCCCCGACCTGGACGACGACGACCGGGCCGCGCTGGCCGCCGCCCACGCGCGCGGCGAATTCCGGCCCCGGCCCAGCTTCCTCTCGCCGGGCAAGAAGATCCTGCACGACGACCGCCTCGACCTCGACGCCCTCACGGAATGGGTTGCCGGACAGCACGACACGGGCCAGCCGGTCGCCGTGCATTGCGTAACCGCCGCCCAGCTGGTGGTGGCCATCGCCGCCCTGCGGGCGGCCGGCACCCACCCGCGGGACCGCATCGAACATGCCGCCGTGGTGCCCGACGACAACCTGGCCGATCTGGCCGAACTCGGGGTGACCGTGGTGACCCAGCCCAATTTCGTCGCCGAGCGCGGTGATCAGTACCTGGCCGAGGTGCCCGCCGACGAGCACGACCAGTTGTGGCGCCTCGCTTCGCTGCGCGACGCGCGGGTGCCCGTCGCGCTGTCCACCGACATGCCGTTCGGCCACGGCGACCCGTGGACGGCGATGCGCGCCGCGGTGCACCGCACCACGCCCAGCGGCGTCGTGCTGGGCGCCCGCGAATGTGTCTCGGCGCGAACGGCTTTGACGATGTTTTTGGGCCGGGCCGACCAGCCGGACCGGGTGCGCAGCGTGCAGCCCGGCGAGCCGGGCGACCTGTGTGTGCTCAACGAGCCGCCGCACACCGCGCTGGCCGAACTGGACGCCGGCATGGTGGCCGCCACCATCATCGGCGGCGAGCTCGTCTACTTCGCGATGTGACCTCAGCCGGCCGGCGTCAGCGCGGCCCGCAGGCTGTTGCACTGGCTGTCGAAAAACCGCTGCGACACTTGAACTTTCGGCAAAATCAGGTCGAAGCCGTGGAAGGCGCCGGGGATGGTCTCCACCTGGCAGGGCACCCCGGCGGCCCGCAGCCGTTCGGCGTAGGCGAGGTCCTCGTCGTGGAACAGGTCATGGGTGCCCACCCCGATCCAGGCCGGCGGCAGTCCGCTGAGGTCTTCCCGCCGGGCGGGCACCGCGACGTGCGGGTCGGCGGCGCCGAGGTAGGCCGCCCAGCCGAACCTGTTGCTGCGGTTGTCCCACAGCCGATAGTTCGGGCTGGGCGCGGTGTCCGAGCTGCGGTCGTCGAGCATGGGATAGGTCAGCAGCTGGAATGCGGGGCTCACCTCGGCGCGGTCGCGGGCCAGCAGCGCCAGCGCCGCGGCCAGGCCGCCGCCGGCGCTGGCCCCGCCGATGGCGATGCGGTAGCGGTCCACCGACGGCAGACCGGCCAGCCAGGTCAGCGCCGTATAGCAGTCCTCCAGCGGCACCGGATACGGATGTTCGGGCGCCAGGCGGTAATCCACCGATGCGACCGTGATGCCCAGCCGTCGGCTGAACCGGCTGCACAGCTGGTCGTCCTGCTGGGCGGTGCCCAGCACGTAGCCGCCGCCGTGGATCCACAGCAGCGCGGGCGTCGTCTCCGCGGCGCCGGCGGGCCGGAACAGGCGGACCCCCACCCCGGAACCGAGCGTGATCACCTGGACGTCGCGGACCGGCTTGCCCAGCCGCCCGCGCCAGGCAAGCGCCACCCGCATCAGCGGCAGCGTTCGCGGGCCGACCAGTCGTCGCGGCGCGAACCGGGCAAATCGTTGCAGGTCAGGATGAACATCGTTGTTCGGCACCGGATCAGTATCACCGACGGCCACCAGCGGGGCACCGCTATAGGGCGAGGCGATCCGCGAACCGGCCCGCCCGGCGCCGGGTGATCGCCGGCCGCACCGCGCCGTGAGCGTGTCGCGCAGCGAAATCCGCTCCGCACAGCGAACCGCCGAATCGGTTTCAACAGCCTCGATACCGCGCACAGCGATCCCGCCGGGCAAAGCCCCGCGGCGCCGGCCCGCGGGTGTGGGCAATCGCCCGTTTCGCGGACCGGGACGGGGGTACAGTTCCGGCCATGGCGCCGGGCATGACTCCCTACCTCAAGTGGCTGCTGCGGGCCCGCCCCGCCGACTATGCGCTGGCCGTGAGCCTGGCCGGGGCGTCGCTGCCGGTGGTCGGCAGGCACCTCGAGCCGCTGGCCGGCCTGACGGCCATGGGCATGTGGGGCGCCCGGCACGCACCCGAGGTGATCTCGGCGGCCACCCGGGACATGTTCGCCCCGGGTGGCGGCGACGCGCGGCGCCGGGACCGGGAGAGCACGCAGCAGGTCTCCCTGGCGGCGTTGCGCGGGCTGGTATCTGCCGCCGAGCTGGATAGCCAATGGCCGGTGGCCCAGCGCACCCCGCCGATCTGGGACGGCGTGCGCCGGCACCGCCACCTGTATCGGCGCGCCGTCCACTACGGCCACCACCCGGCCCAGGTGCTCGACGTGTGGCGGCGCAAGGACCTGCCCGCGCAGCCCGCGCCGGTGCTGATCTTCGTGCCCGGCGGCGCCTGGGTGCACGGCAAGTCCATGGGCCAGGGCTCGGCGCTCATGTCGCGGCTGGCCGAACAGGGCTGGGTGTGCCTGGCGATCGACTACCGGGTGGCCCCGCACCACCGCTGGCCGCGTCACATCGTCGACGTCAAAACCGCCATCGCCTGGGCGCGGGCCAACGTCGACAAGTTCGGCGGCGACCGCAATTTCGTTGCGATAGCGGGATGTTCGGCCGGCGGCCACCTCAGCGCGCTGGCCGGGCTGACTCCCGACGACCCGCAGTACCGGGGCATGCTGCCCGAGGGCGCCGACACCTCGGTGGACGCGGTCGTCGGGATCTACGGCCGCTACGACTGGGAGGACCGCTCGACGCCGGAGCGGGTCCGGTTCGTCGATTTTCTGGAGCGGGTGGTGGTCAGGAAGTCGATCGCCCGTCATCCCGAGGTGTTCCGCGACGCCTCGCCGATCGCCCGGGTGCACCGAAATGCGCCGCCGTTCTTGGTGATTCACGGCAGCAAGGACAGCGTCATCCCGGTCGAGCAGGCCCGCAGCTTCGTCGAGCGGCTCAGGGCGGTATCGCATTCGACGGTGGGCTACCTGGAGTTGCCCGGCGCGGGCCACGGATACGACCTCATCGACGGCGAGCGGGCCGGTGCGGCGGCACACGTGTGCTCGCTGTTCCTCGATCAGGTTCATCGCAGCAAGACACGGATCGGGGCAAAAGAGGTCATCTGAGCTGCCTGCGCTGAGTATGGTCCCTCTATGGGTAAGGGGCAGCGGTGAAGAGGCTTAGCGGCTGGGACTCGGTACTGCTGTACAGCGAAGCACCGAACGTGCACATGCACACCATCAAGGCCGCCGTCATCGAACTGGACGCCGATCGGCGCTCCCTGGACGTCGCCGCGTTCCGGCAAGTCATCGCCGGCCGGCTGAACAAGCTCGATCCGTTCTGCTACCAGCTCGTCGAGGTCCCGTTCAGCTTCCACCACCCGATGTGGCGGGAGAACTGCGAGATCGACCTCGACTACCACATCCGCCCGTGGCGGGTGTCCCCGCCCGGCGGCCGGCGCGAACTCGACGAGGCCATCGGGCAGATCGCCAGCACGCCGCTGGACCGCAGCCGCCCGCTGTGGGAGATGTATTTCGTGGAAGGCTTGGCCAACAACAGGATTGCGGTGGTCGGCAAAATCCATCACGCCCTCGCCGACGGTGTCGCCTCGGCCAATCTGCTGGCCCGCGGCATGGACCTGCAGCCCGGGCCGGAGGGCGGGCCGTATGTCTGCGATCCGCCCCCGACCACCCGCCAGCTGATGGTGTCGGCGTTCGCCGATCACCTGCGCCACGTCGGGCGGCTGCCGCACACCATCCGCTACACCGCCCAGGGTTTGGGCCGGGTGCGGCGCAGCGCGCGCAAGCTGTCCCCGGAACTGACCCGGCCGTTCGAGCCGCCGCCGACGTTCATGAACCACAAGCTCACCCCGGAGCGCCGGTTCGCCACCGCCACCCTGGCGCTGGCCGACGTCAAGGAGACCGGCAAGCGGCTCGGCGCGACGATCAACGACATGGTGCTGGCGATGTCGACGGGGGCGTTGCGCACCTTGCTGCTGCGCTACGACGGACAGGCCCAGCCGCTGCTGGCGTCGGTGCCCGTGAGCTTCGACTTCTCCCCGGAGCGGATCTCCGGCAACCGCTTCACCGGCATGCTGGTGGCACTGCCCGTCGACCACGACGACCCGCTGGAGCGGGTCGTCGCCTGCCACCAAAACGCCATCTCCGCCAAGGAAAGTCACCAGTTGATGGGCCCCGAGTTGGTCAGCCGGTGGGCGGCCTACATGCCGCCCGCACCCACCCGGGCCTTCTTCCAGTGGGCGTCCGCCCGCGACGGGCACAACAAGATCCTCAACCTGAACATCTCCAACGTCCCCGGGCCGCGGGAACGCGGCCGGGTGGGCGGGGCGCTGGTCACCGAGATCTACTCGGTGGGTCCGCTGACCGCCGGCAGCGGCCTCAACATCACCGTGTGGAGCTACGTCGATCAGCTCAACATCTCGGTGCTCACCGACGGGGCCACCTGCAAGGATCCGCACGAGGTGACCGAAGCCATGGTCCAGGACTTCATCGAAATACGAAGGGCCGCAGGGTTTTCCGAAGACCTCACGGTCATCGAGGCGGCGATGGCACCGGCCTGACCGGTCCGCTCCGGCCGCCGTTCAGCTCCGGCGGTAACCGGAATCTCGGGGTACGTCAACGCCGTTCCGGCCGACCGTTACCATCGGTCCGACGGTCGCAGTTGGTGCGCCACCGATACCCGAAGGAGCTGTGCGGCACGTGAGCACTGGGAACGAAGAAGCCGGCGAACCCGAGGTCCTGGTCGAACAACGGGATCGGATCCTCATCATCACGATCAACCGGCCGAAGGCCAAGAACGCGGTCAACGCCGCGGTGGCCAACGGACTGGCCGCCGCCGTCGACCGGCTGGATAACGAGCCCGGTCTGTCGGTCGGCGTCCTGACCGGGGCCGGCGGCTCCTTCTGCGCGGGTATGGATCTGAAGGCCTTCGCCCGCGGCGAGCTGCCCATCGTCGAGGGCCGCGGTATGGGTTTCACCGAACGCCCGCCGGCCAAGCCGCTGATCGCGGCGGTCGAGGGTTACGCGCTGGCCGGCGGCACCGAGCTGGCGCTGGCCACCGACCTGATCGTCGCCTCCAAGGACGCGGCCTTCGGCATCCCGGAGGTCAAGCGTGGACTGGTCGCCGGGGGCGGCGGGCTGCTGCGGCTGCCGCAGCGCATCCCGTCCGCGATCGCCATGGAGCTGGCGCTGACCGGTGACAACCTCAGCGCCGAGCGGGCGCACGCGCTCGGCATGGTCAACGTGCTGGCCGAGCCGGGTGCGGCGCTGGACGAGGCGATCGCGCTGGCCGAGAAGATCGCGGCGAACGGGCCGCTGGCGGTGGCCGCCACCAAGCGGATCATCGTCGAGTCCCGCGGCTGGAGCCCGGAGACCATGTTCGCCGAGCAGAACAAGCTGCTGGCCCCCGTGTTCTCCTCCAACGACGCCAAGGAAGGCGCCATCGCGTTCGCCGAGAAGCGGCCCCCCAAGTGGACGGGCACCTGATCGGTCCCGGGCGGTGATCTAAGCTACAGTCGGACATGACACTTTTGGCCGGCTTTGTAACGTGCTGACACCGCAGGAAGACCGAGGATGAGCATTTCGCTGCTGCTCGAGATGGCCGCGTCGAGCAACGCCGAGCGCACGGCGGTGGTCTCGCAAGACGTGCGGCTGACCACCCAAGAGCTCAGCGATCTCGCCGACGGCGGCGCGGCGGTGGTGGCCGGTTCGAACGCCAAGCACCTGGTCTACGTGGGCACCGGCGGCGTGCTGCTGCCGGTGCTGATCTTCGCCGCGGCGCGCGCCGGGGTGGCTTTCACGCCGATCAACTACCGGCTCTCCGCCGAGGGCATCCGGGCGCTGATCGAGCGGCTGCCCGAGCCGTTGGTGGTGGTCGACGCCCGCTACCGCGACATGGTCGGGGAGGCGCCGGGCGGGGTCATGGACTCCGACGACTTCCTAGCCGCCGCCCGCGCCGCCGAGCCCGCCGCGGACGCGTTCGCCGACCCGGACTCCGTCGCGATCGTGCTGTTCACCTCGGGGACCACCTCGCAGCCCAAGGCCGTCGAGCTCTCGCACAACAACCTGACCAGCTACATCACCGGGACCGTCGAATTCGGGGCGGCCGACGAAACCGACGCCGCGCTGATCTGCGTCCCGCCCTACCACATCGCCGGGGTCAGCGCCGCGCTGTCGAATCTGTATGCCGGCCGCAAGATGGTGTACCTGCCGAATTTCGATGCGCGGGAATGGGTTCGGCTGATCAACGCCGAGAACGTGACGACCGCGACGGTGGTGCCCACCATGCTCGACCGCATCGTCACGGTGCTGGAGAACGGCGACCCGGACACCGGGGCGCCGATCGAGCTGCCGTCGCTGCGCAACCTGGCCTACGGCGGCTCCAAGGTCGGCCTGCCGCTGGTGCGCCGGGCGCTGGAGCTGCTGCCCCACGTCGGCTTCGTCAACGCCTACGGCCTCACCGAGACCAGCTCGACCATCGCGGTGCTGACCCCCGACGACCACCGCGCGGCGCTGGCGGCGACCACCCCCGAGGCCGCGCGGCGGCTCGGATCGGTGGGGCAGGCGGTGGCCGGCATCGAGCTGCAGATCCGCGACGAAGCCGGAAATGTGTTGCCGCCCGGGGAAACCGGGGAACTGTTCGTGCGCGGCGAGCAGGTCTCGGGCCGCTACACGGGGATCGGCTCGGTGCTCGACGAGGACGGCTGGTTCCCGACGCGCGACATCGCCATGCTCGACGACGAGGGCTACCTGTTCATCGGCGGGCGCAGCGACGACACCATCATCCGCGGCGGGGAGAACATCGCGCCCGCCGAGCTGGAGGAGGTCCTGGTCGAGCATCCCCACGTGCGCGACGTCGCGGTGGTCGGCGTCGAGGACCCGCAGTGGGGCCAGGCCATCGTCGCAGTGGTGGTGCCGGCGGCCGGTGTCGACCCCGATCCGAGGAATTGCGCGAGTTCGTCCGCAAGAGTTTGCGCGGTTCGCGCACGCCCGACGAGGTAGTGTTTCGCGACGAGCTGCCCACCACCGCCACCGGCAAGGTGTTGCGGCGGGAGATCATCGCGACCCTAGCCGGATTGCGCGTCGCACCGGCCCAGCAGTAAGCGATCAAGGACGGAAATCAATGATCAAGAACGGAACTCGTCTCGCCAGCCAGGTGTGCGACACCCAGGTGATCGTCGTCAGGAGTGCGGACAGCCTCGACGACCTGCGCTGCGGCGGGGTGCCGATGGTCCCGGTGGGTGCCGAGCGCTCCGGTGAGTTGGACCCGTCGTTCGCCGACGGCACGGTGATGGGCAAGCGCTACGTCGACGAGACCGGCGCCGAGGTGCTGGTGACCAAGCCGGGCGCGGGAAGCCTGAGCATCGGCCAGACGCCGCTGCAGCTCAAAGAGGTCAAGCCGCTACCGGCCAGCGACTGAGTCACCGCGAGCCGGGTTGCTTGCCCGGGATCTTGTTGCGGACGACGAATTCCCTTGCCTTGATCAGGAATTCGAGTTGCTCGCCGACCTGATGTAGCGGGCCGGCGTTGCGGGTCGAGCGGGACAGCACGATGCCGCCCTCCAGCGCGGCGATCGACATCACGGCCAGCGACGCGGCGTCGGCGTCGTCGAAGCCGTCGTTGACGAAGGCGCGGGTGAGCGCGGTGCACCAGCGGCCCAGGATGGCGCCGGCCTCGGCGGACAGCTTGGGGCCCTCGTCCTCCGAGCAGCCGATCGCCGCGGCCACGACCGGACAGCCGGCGGTGAAGCCGCCCTCGGTCAGCAGCCGCTCCCAGTATTCGACGAACTCGCGCAGCAGCGCCCGGCCGCCGCGGCCGGCCGCCTGGTCGATGAGGGCGGTGATCGAGTCACCCGAGTAGCGCAGCGCCTCGGCCAGGATCTGGTTGCGTCCGTCGGGGAAGTGGTAGTAGACCGAGCCGCGCGGTGCGCCGCTGCGGGCCAGCACCGCATCGATGGTCACGCCGGCGGCGCCGCGCTCGCGCATCACCTCGGCGGCGCTGGCCAGCATCTTGGTCCGGGTGCCCCCGCGCTTGGCCGGGGCCTGCTGCTTGGTGGTCGGCACGGTCAGTGAGTCCCGGGCCGGCGTCAGGCCGCGTGCGAATGCCGCAGTGCCGGCCAGTGCATGTGACGTGGGCTGAAGCGGAAGGAGCGGCGCCGCAAGTCGGGCATCTCGCGGGTGAATTGGTAGCCCGCGACGTTGAGCTCAATGATCCACATGATTGGTATCTCCCGGCCTGCGTGCAGCCCTTGATTATGCTAAGAACCATATAAGACGCCCGTAAATTAAGCAATCTCTCAGGCGCAATGTGACGTATACCGCACAAATGCGCCGGACGACGGGCCGCCCCGCTCGCTTACGCCCTGGTAAACGGCCGGAAAATATGCTCTATTGCATAATCGTGGCGAGCCCGTGCCGCCCCCGGGACACGCCGGGCCAAGCCGGCACCGCCCCCCAAACGCCGAACGTGCACTCACGGCGAAAAACCGGCAGGAAATTCGCGCTGAGTGCACGTTCGGCGGGCGCGGGCAGGCCTAGCCCTCGAGCGTGTAGCCCATCGGCATCAGCACGCTCTTCTGCTGCGTGAAGTGCTCGACACCCTCGGGCCCGTTCTCCCGGCCGATGCCGGAGTTCTTGTAGCCGCCGAACGGGCAACACGGGTCGAACGCGTACCAGTTGATCGCGTACGTGCCGGTGCGGATCTTCTCCGACACCGCGATGCCCCGCTGCACGTCGGCGGTCCACACGCTGCCGGCCAAGCCGTACACTGAGTCGTTGGCGATTTTGATCGCGTCCTCTTCGGTGTCGTAGGGGATGATCGACAGCACCGGCCCGAAGATCTCCTCCTGGGCGATTGTCATCTTGTTGTCGACGTCGGCGAACACCGTCGGCTGCACGAAGAAGCCGCTGTCCAGACCCTCGGGGCGGCCGCCGCCGCACACCAGCCGCGCGCCCTCCTCGATGCCCTTGGCGATGTAGCCCTCGACCCGCGCCCGCTGCTTCTCGCTGATCAGCGAACCGATCTGGGCGGCCGGGTCCGACGGCAGACCCACCGGCAGCGACTGCACGAAAGTGCTTACCGCATCCACGATTTCGTCGTAGCGCGACCGCGGGGCCAGGATGCGGGTCTGGGCCACGCAGGCCTGCCCGCTGTTCATGATCCCGGAGAACACCAGCATCGGCAGCGCCGAGGGCAGGTCGACGTCGTCGAGGACGATGGCCGCGGACTTCCCGCCCAGCTCCAGGGTGCACGGCTTGAGCATGTCGGCGGCGCGACGGCCGATCTCCCTGCCGACCGCCGAGCTGCCGGTGAAGGAGAAGATGTCGACGTCGGTGTTGGACGTCAGCGCCTGCCCGGTCTCGATGCCGCCGGGCACCACCGACAGCACGCCCTCGGGCAGCCCCGCCTCGGCGAAGGCCTCGGCCAAAGCGTTTGCGCTCAGCGGTGTTTCGGCCGCCGGCTTGAGCACCACCGTGCAGCCGGCCAGCAGCGCCGGGCCCAGCTTGTTGACGGCCAGGAACAGCGGCACGTTCCAGGCGACGATCGCGCCCACCACGCCGATCGGCTCGCGGTGCACGATGCTTTGCCCGTAGCCCCCGGTGCGCACCTCTTTCCACTTGACCTGGTCCACCGCCGGGCCGGCGAAGAAGTTCAGCGCCCCGATGGAGCTCATCCAGTGCATCGTTTCCACGCTGGTCGGCGGCTGGCCGGTCTCGGCGGCGAGCAGCCCGGTGAACAGGTCCTTGCGCTCCTCCATCACCTTGAGCGCGTTGGCGATCACGGCCGCGCGCTCCTTGGGCGGGGTGGTCGGCCACGGGCCGTTGTCGAAGGCCGCGCGGGCCGCGGCCACCGCGGCGTCCACGTCGGCCGCCGCGGCCAGCGGCACCTTGCCGACGTACTCACCGGTGGCCGGGCAGTGCACCTCGATCACCTCGGAGGTGGACGGTTCGGTCCACTTGCCGCCGATGAAAAGCTTGTCGTATTCGGTCTTGGCCTGAGTCTGGATGTCGCTCATGGGCGCCACCCTACCCAAGCCGAGGCAAAACGAGAACACGTTTCACTATTGGGGTTGCAGGACCAGCACCAGATTGCTGACCAAGAACTCGCGCAGCACCGGGACCGAGGTCAGCCACCACGCCCATCGCGGGTGGTAGCGGGGAAATGCGGCCAGCGCGGCGCCGGTGCTCGCCGCCCACGCCAGGCCGTCGGCCACCGACACCTCGAACAACGACGACCCGTAGTTGTTTTTGGCCGGATGGCCGTGCTTGCGGGCGTAGCGCGCGGCGGCGCGGGCCCCGCCGAGGTAGTGGGTCAGGCCCATCTCGTGGCCGCCGAACGGGCCCAGCCACACGGTGTAGGAGAGCACCGCCAGCCCGCCGGGCCTGGTCACCCGCAGCATCTCGGCGCCGAGTTGCCAGGGCCGCGGCACGTGTTCGGCGACGTTGGAGGACAGGCAGATGTCCACCGAGTCGTCGGCGAACGGCAGCGCCATGCCCGAGGCGCGCACGAACGTGCCCGTGTCGGCGGCGACGACGGGGCCGGCCGCGTGCATCTCGCCGGGATCGGGCTCGACGCCGAGGTAGCGGACGCCGGCGTCGGTGAAGGCCGCCGCGAAGTACCCCGGCCCGCCGCCGACGTCCAGCAGGGTGCGGCCGGCCGCGGATTCGCCGTGCCCGGCCCGCCACAGGTCGTCCACCATCGCCGCGGTGTCGGCCGCCAGCGCGCCATAGAAGCGGGCCGGCTCCGACCGTTCGTAGCGGAACTGCGACAGCAGCCGCACCGAGCGGGCCAGCGTCGCCCGGCGCGCGAAGATGTCGGTCACGGCCACGGGGCAACCTTATGCAGGCTTATGCGGGCGCGACGCGCATGGCGCGGCCGGCGGCGCCCGTCCGGCTAGGCTGAACCACTGATGTCTTCCTTGCGCTCCGTGCTGCTGCTGTGCTGGCGCGATACCGGGCACCCGCAGGGCGGCGGCAGCGAGGCCTATCTGCAGCGCATCGGCGCGCAGCTGGCGGCGGCCGGGATCGCGGTCACGTTGCGCACCGCCCGCTATCCCGGGGCGCCGCGCCGCGACGTCGTCGACGGCGTCCGGATCAGCCGGGCCGGCGGCCGCTACTCGGTGTACATCTGGGCGTTGCTGGCGATGGCGGTCGCCCGGCTGGGGCTGGGGCCGCTGCGCGCGGTGCGGCCCGACGTGGTCGTCGACACCCAGAACGGCCTGCCGTTCCTGGCCCGGCTGATCTACGGCCGCCGGGTGGTGGTGCTGGTGCACCATTGCCACCGCGAGCAGTGGCCGGTGGCCGGGCCGGTGCTAGGCCGGCTGGGCTGGTTCGTCGAGTCGACGCTGTCGCCGCGGCTGAACCGGCGCAACCAGTACGTGACGGTGTCGCTGCCGTCGGCCCGCGACCTGGTGGCCCTCGGCGTCGACGGCACCCGGATCGCGGTGGTGCGCAACGGCCTGGACGAGGCGCCCGCGCCGTCGCTGTCCGGGCCCCGCGCCGCCGCGCCGCGGGTGGTCGTGCTGTCCCGGCTGGTGCCGCACAAGCAGATCGAGGACGCGCTGGAGGCCGTCGCCCGGCTGCGGCCGCGGGTGCCGGGCCTGCATCTGGACATCGTCGGCGACGGCTGGTGGCGGCAGCGGCTGGTCGAGCATGTCGACCGCCTCGGCATCGGTTCGGCGGTGACGTTTCACGGTCACGTCGACGACGTGACGAAACACCATGTGCTGCAAGGGGCTTGGGTGCACCTGCTGCCGTCGCGCAAGGAGGGCTGGGGTCTGGCGGTGGTCGAGGCGGCCCAGCACCGGGTGCCGACCATCGGCTACCGCTCCTCGGGCGGCCTGTCGGACTCGATCGTCGACGAGGTGACCGGGATATTGGTGGACACCCATGCCGAGCTCGTGGACCGGCTCGAGCAGCTGCTCGCCGACCCGGTGCTGCGCGACCAGCTCGGCGCCAAGGCGCACACCCGCAGCGGCGAATTCTCTTGGGCGCAAAGCGCCGACGCGATGCGCGGCGTGCTGGAAGCGGTGCAGGCCGGCCGCACGGTCAGCGGCCTGGTCAGCGGGCGCGGCTGACCCCGCGGCGCCGGCACGCACCGAGTAGGACACCGGCCCCGCTGCCGAGCAGCAGCACCAGCCAGGCCAGATGCGCGATCAGCGTCGCCGCCCGGCGATCGGCGGCCACACCGGCGGTGTGCCCGCCGATCCGATAGAGCGCGATCTCGTCGTCCCGGTACACCGGCGCCGCCGCGCCCAGGGTGTGCGCGGCGGCGCCCACCTCGCCGGCGCTGTCGGCCTCCAGCACCAGCCAGCCCACCCCGGCGGCGGCCAGCGCCGCCGGATCGGGCCCGGACAGCAGCAGCTCCTGCACGGCCCGGGCGTGCGCGCCTTCACCGGCGATGGTGGTTCCCGAGATCACCAGGTCGCCGGTGCTCAGCACGTCGGCGCGCACCCAGCGGGGCAGCGGGTCGAGCACCGGCGCCGGGCCCGACCAGGAGAACAGCCGCATGGTGCCGGCCGGCAGCACCGCGACCGCGTCGGGCCGGGCATTGATCGCCGCCGCGACGGCCGGCCAGCCGCGCGGGTAGCGCACCGGCGACACCCTGCCGCCCACGCCCCAGACCAGGTCGGGCAGCGCCAGGATCAGCGCCAGGCAGCACACCAGCGCCGGGGCGGCGGCCCCGAAAAGCCGGCGCCGCAGCGTCAGCACCGCGCCGGCACCGGCCAGCGCGTAGCCGGGCACCGCCAGCGCCACCCACTTCTGCCCGTCGCGCAGCACCCCGACACCCGGCGCGGCGTCGACCACCGCGCCCAGCAGCCGCAGCCCCGGGCCGGTGGCCAGCCCCGCGGGGATCAGCACCGCGGCCGCCGCCAGCACCAGCAGCGGCACCGCCGCCGGACGGCGGGCCACCGCCGGCAGGCCGACGGCCACCACGCCCAGCAGCACCACGGCCGAGGCCACTGCGAAAAGCGTTGTGCGCGAACCGGGTACGGCGTCAGCGTTCCAGATGCCGCCCAGGCTGGCCAGGCTGGTCAGCGTGCCCAGGCCCGGCTCGGCGCGCGGCGCGAACGCTTCCACGCCGAGCCGGTTGGCCGGCGTGTGCGACGGCAACGCCGCACCCGTGACCGCGGCGACCAGCCAGGGCAGCGCCGCCACCGCCGCGGCGCCGATCGCCGCCGCGGCGCATACCCAACGCCGCCGGCCCGCACCGGCCACCGGCACGCAGGCCAGCGCCACCGCCGCCGCCAGCAGCAGACCGGTCGGGGTCAGCCCGGCCAGCGCGATGAAGAACGCCAGCCCGAAAAACCCGGCCCCGCCCGTCCGCAACCCCAGCATGGCCGTCGCCACCCACGGCAGGCAGCCGTAGCCCACCAGCAGGCTCCAATGGCCTTGCAAAAGCCGTTCTGCCACATAGGGATTCCAGATCGCCAGCGTGGTGGCCACGAATTCGCCGGGCATTCCCGCGCCCGGCAGCACGAGCGCGACCAGCCGGGCCGCGCCCCAGCCGGCCAGCCACAGCCCCAGCAGCAGCAGCGTCTTCACCACGACCCCGCCGTCGAGAAGGTGCGAAGCCAGCGCCACCGCGAAATCCTGCGGGGCGGCGCGCGGCGCGGCCGTCAACCCCAGCGCGGTGTCGGACAGATAGGACCGCGGCGTCGACACCGCGTCCCGCAGCAGCAGATACCCGGGCCTCAACAGCGGCCCGACCACCAGCAGCGCCAGGACCAATGCGTACCCGGGCCGGGTCCAGCGCACGCGGCGGGCTATTCCCGGTCGGGCGGCTTGGCCTCGGTCGGCCCCGCCTCGGTGGGCTCGTCGGGACCGGACTCGGAGCGCAGATCGGGACGTTGGGTGGGCAGTTTCTCGGTCTCGGCTTCGGCGCCGGACACCGGCTCTTCCAGCCCGCTGCGGCCGAAGAAGTCCTGGTCGCCGCGGTCCAGGCCGGGGTCGGTCAGCGCGCTCTCGCTGCGCAGGCTGAACGAGGCCAGCAGCCCACCGCCCACCAGCGCGATCAGCCCGACCGCGGTGAAGGTGATCGGCAGCACCCGCGACCACAGCGCCAGCCGGTCGCGCTCGTCACGGGCCGCGTTGACCTGGGACTCGACCGTGTCCTCGTTGGAGGTGACCTTGTAGTCGGCCAGCGTGAGCTCCGGCTTGAGCGGATCGCGGGCGAAGTAGTGGTGGGCGTGCTCGGTCTGCTTGACGATGGTGCCCGACACCGGGTCCACCCAGAACGTGCGCTGCGCCGCGTAGAAGCGGGTCATGGTGATCTGCTCGTTCGGGTCGCCGCCCTGGATGCCCCACATCGACGCCGGGGCGGTGAACTTGGAGTCGGTCGCCTGGTCGGCGTACAGCGACGGGTAGGCCACCGGGGCCACCAGCTTGCCGTCGGCGTTGTAGCCGACGTTCTGGGTGAACTTGTAGGTGGTCAGCCCGTTGACGTCCTCTTGGCTGTCGTAGTTGACGTCGAACGGCTTCTGCGCGATCGGGTCGAAATAGGGGTACGTCTTCTTCTCGGTGTGGAACGGGAACCGGTAGGACAACCCGTCGTGGCGCAGCGGGATCGCGGTCGGCGGGTTCTCGTCGTTGATGGTGCGCGGCTTCTGCACCGCGCCGCCGGTGTGGGTGTCGTCGGAGACGGCCGTGGCGGTCTTGCGGTTGAGCGTGACGGTGTCGACGATCGCCAGCAGCAGCCCGGTGTCCTTCTGCTTGTCGGTACGCCGCAACGAGCTTCCGACCTGCAGCGTGACGACGTCGGCGTTGGCCGGCGACTCGACGCTGATCTGCTGCTGGGACACCAGCGGCACGTTCTGGTTGACCACCACGTGGTCGGTGGACAGCGACGCCGAGTCCAGGGCGGTCCCGGTGCCGTCACTGATCAGCGTGGCGTCGACGTCCAGCGGGACCTTGGTGATCCGGCTGGTGGTGTACGTCGTCAGCAGCAGCGCAGCGATCAGCAGGGCAGCTCCGAGGCCGATGATCCCGCATGCGGCGAACCGCAACATGACTGCTCGGTTCACGTCGCCGTGCCCTCCTCATGATCCCTTGCGTGTCTGTGCCGCGACCCGACCCGAGCAGGCGGCCCGGGGCAAACTCGTTTGACCCTAACAGCAGAAAGTAAGGCGGCGGCTTACCAACCTGATGCCCGGGTGTACCCGTTCTCCGGGCCGCGCGCACAGGCAAACTGTGGTGGTGAGCGATGACCAGCGGGTGGGCGGGGTGCGCAGCTTCCTGCCCGCCGTGGAGGGCATGCGCGCCTGCGCGGCCATGGGTGTGGTGGTCACCCACGTCGCGTTCCAGACCGGGCACTCCAGCGGCGTCGACGGCAGGCTGTTCGGCCGCTTCGACCTTGCGGTGGCGGTGTTCTTCGCGCTGTCGGGTTTTCTGCTCTGGCGCGGACACGCCGCGGCGGCACGGGATTTGGCGCCGCGCCCCCGCACCGGCCATTACCTGCGGTCCCGGGTGGTCCGCATCATGCCCGCCTACCTGGTGGCGGTCGTGGTGATCCTGACCCTGTTGCCCGACGCCGACCACCCCAGCCCGACGGTGTGGCTGGCCAACCTGACCCTGACCCAGATCTATGTGCCGCTCACGCTGACCGGTGGGCTGACCCAGATGTGGAGCCTGTCCGTGGAGGTCGGCTTCTACCTGGCGCTGCCGGTGCTGGCGTTGCTGGCCCGCCGCCTCCCGGTGACCGCGCGGGTGCCGGCGATCGCCACGCTGGGGGCGCTGAGCTGGGCGTGGGGCTGGGTGCCGGTGCACCCCGGTTCGGGCCTCAACCCGCTGAACTGGCCGCCGGTCTTCTTCTCCTGGTTCGCCGCCGGCATGCTGCTGGCCGAATGGGTGCACGGCGGCATCGGCCGGCCGGTGCGGTTGGCGCAGAGCCGGACGGGCCGGGTGCTGCTGGCCGTCGTCGCGGTGGCCGCCTACCTGGTCGCGGCCTCGCCGCTGGCCGGTCCCGAGGGCCTGGTGCCGGGCACCCCCGCGCAGTTCGCGGTGAAGACGGCGATGGGCTCGCTGGTGGCCTTCGCGCTGATCGCCCCGTTGGTGCTGGACCGGATGGACACGCCGCACCGGGTGTTGGGGACGACCGTGATGGTGACGCTGGGGCGCTGGTCCTACGGCCTGTTCATCTGGCACCTGGCGGCGCTGGCGATGGTGTTCCCGGTGCTCGGCACGTTCCCGTTCACCGGCCGCATGCCCGCGGTGTTGGTGTTGACGCTGATCTTCGGCTTCGCGATCGCCGCGGTCAGCTACGCCCTGGTCGAGTCGCCATGCCGGGAAGCCTTGCGCCGCTGGGGGAAACGCCACCAGCCCGCCGCGCCGCGCCAGCTCATCGACGCTGAGGCCGACGCAATCGCGCCGTGATCTCGTCGCGGACCGACCGTCGGGACCGGCTCACCCATAGGGGCCTTGGCGCTCGAAGATGCGCCGCGGGTTGTCGACGAGCATGGTGTGCAGCTGCTCGTCGGTGACGCCGCGCTGCTTGAGGGCGGGGATCACGTCGTTGTGGATGTGCAGGTAATGCCAGTTCGGCATGACCTGGGGCACCAACTCCTCGGGAAGTGCGTCGAAATAACAGTTGGCGTCGTGCGAGAGCACCATCTTGTCGGCGTGGCCGCGCTCGCACATCTGCGCGACGATGTTCACCCGGTCCTCGAACGGCGAGATCGCGTCGATGCCGAACCGGTCCATGCCCAGATACGAGCCGGCGGCGATGAGCTCTTCGAGGTAGCCGACGTCGGTGCTGTCGCCGGAATGCCCGATCACCACCCGGCTCAGGTCGACGCCCTCCTCCTCGAAGATCCGCTGCTGGTCGAGGCCGCGGCGCAGCCCGGCGTGGGTGTGCGTGGAGATCGGCACCCCGGTGCGCTTGTGCGCCTGCGCCACCGCCCGCAACACCCGCTCGACGCCCGGGGTGACGCCGGGTGCGTCGGTGGCGCACTTGAGGATGCCGGCCTTGATGCCGGTGTCGGCGATGCCCTGCTCGATGTCGCGGACGAACATGTCGGTCATGATCTCCGGGCCGCCCAGCTCCGCGCCCGGGCCCAGGTAGTGGAAATAGAAGGGCACATCGTTGTAGGTGTAAAGCCCCGTTGCCACAACGATATTCAGCTCGGTCGCCGCCGCGACCCGGGCGATGCGCGGAATGTAGCGGCCCAGGCCGATGACGGTGAGGTCGACGATGGTGTCCACGCCGCGCGCCTTGAGCTCGTTGAGCCGGTCGATGGCGTCGGCCACCCGCTGCTCTTCGTCGCCCCACGCTTCGGGGTAGTTCTGCGCGATCTCGGTGGTCATGATGAACACGTGTTCGTGCATCAGGGTGACACCCAGCGCAGCGGTGTCGATGGGCCCGCGAGCGGTATTGAGTTCTGACACGCCCCTGATGCTAGGTCGACCGGCATCTGACCAACAGAGGTCGTTTTGTTTTGCCCTCCCCGGCAGGGGCGTCGGTGCGCTACCGTCACCCTCGTCTGCGTCCAGTACCCGCCGGGAGCCCGCCCATGTTGCTCAATCCCAACCACCTGACTTTTATCACTGTCGGCGATCCGGCGGTTGTGTAGGGCTGTGACCTGTGTCTTCGGTTGTGGCCTGGTGCGGATTTGTGCACTAGCCGGTGGGCCGTAGGGTGCCTGCGTGGCCTATGTGCGCACGGTGAAGACATCCTCGGGGGCGATGGCTGTGCAGGTCGTGTGGTCCTCGCGGCGCGGGTCACGCCGGATCGAGCATCTGGGTTCGGCGCATGACGAGGCCGGGGTGGCCGCTTTGAAGGCTGCCGCGGCGCAGCGACTGGCCGCCGGCCAAGCGCAACTCGACCTTGGCTTGGCCGAACGTTCGGCGGCCGAGCCGTTGCCGATCACGTCCTCGAAGTCGGCGCTGCTGTGGGAAGCATTGTGCGCTGCTTATGACAAGGTCGGGTTCGCCAACGTCGCCGATGGGGATGAGGCGTTTCGTCAGTTGGTGTTGGCCCGGATCATCGAACCGACCAGCAAGGCCGATTCACTTCGGGTCGTCGAGGAGACTGGGGTCGTCCCGGTGTCGTATCCGACGCTGAACCGCCGTCTGCCGGTGTTCGCCAAACCCGCTTTCCGGCAAGCGCTTTCGACCGCATGCGCTGCCCACGCGCAATTGGGTCCGGCCAGTCTGGTGCTCTATGACGTGTCGACGCTGCACTTCGAGACCGATGCTGGTGATGGGTTCCGGGAGCCCGGATTCTCCAAGGAAAGACGGTTGGACCCGCAGATCACCCTGGGGTTGTTGACCGATGCTGGCGGGTTCCCGTTGACGGTGGCGGCCTTTGAGGGCAATAAGGCAGAGACCGCGACCATGCTGCCGGTGATCAACGCGTTCAAGGCCGCTCACCAACTCACCGACGTCACGGTCGTCGCTGATGCCGGGATGATCTCGGAAGCCAACCAGGTCGCCCTGCACGCGGCAGGGCTGTCCTACATTCTCGGCGCGAGGATTCCGTTTTTACCTGATGTGGTGCGCGAGTGGCGCGACAAGCACTCCGATGAGGCGATCCCCGACGGCCTGGTGCTCACCCAGCCCTGGCCATCAACCAGCGGCGAGAAAACCCGCGGCATCCCGGACCGGATCATCCACTACCAGTACCGCCATGACCGGGCCCGGCGCACGCTGCGGGGGATCGATGAGCAGGTGGCCAAGGCCGAACGTGCTGTTGACGGGCATGCCCCGGTCAAACGTAACCGCTACATCCAGCTCACCGGGGCTACCAAGAGCGTGAATCGCACACTGGAGGCCAAGGCCCGGGCGTTGGCCGGGTGGAAGGGATACACCACCAACCTGGTGAGCCAACCGGCCACTTTCGTCATCGAGGCGTATCACCAGTTGTGGCGCATTGAAAAGGCGTTCCGGATGTCCAAGCACGACCTGCAAGCCCGCCCGATCTATCACCGCACCCGCGACTCCATCGAAGCCCACCTCAGCGTTGTCTTCGCCGCGATGGCGGTATCGCACTGGATCGAGCACCAAACCGGTTGGAGCATTAAGAAATTCGTTCGCACCGCACGCCGCTACCGTACCGTCACTATCCAAGCCGGCAAGCACACCCTGACCGCTGCTGAACCGCCACCACCCGACCTCGCCGAAATCCTCGCAAACATCCACAGCCTACGTGCGCACTAGCCTGATAAAAGTCGGGTCCAGTACCCGCCGGGAGCCCGCCCATGTTGCTCAATCCCAACCATCTGCAACGCCGCTACCCGGATCGCCGCTCGGCGGAGATCATGGCCGCGACGGTCGACTTCTTCGAGTCCCGGGGCAAGGCCCGGTTGAAGTCCGACGACCACGAAAGAGTCTGGTACTCCGACTTTTTGGAGCACATCGGCCGCGAGCG
>NZ_JAOS01000053.1:0-4675 GCF_000523975.1 Mycobacterium sp. MAC_080597_8934
AAGCATTGTGCGCTGCTTATGACAAGGTCGGGTTCGCCAACGTCGCCGATGGGGATGAGGCGTTTCGTCAGTTGGTGTTGGCCCGGATCATCGAACCGACCAGCAAGGCCGATTCACTTCGGGTCGTCGAGGAGACTGGGGTCGTCCCGGTGTCGTATCCGACGCTGAACCGCCGTCTGCCGGTGTTCGCCAAACCCGCTTTCCGGCAAGCGCTTTCGACCGCATGCGCTGCCCACGCGCAATTGGGTCCGGCCAGTCTGGTGCTCTATGACGTGTCGACGCTGCACTTCGAGACCGATGCTGGTGATGGGTTCCGGGAGCCCGGATTCTCCAAGGAAAGACGGTTGGACCCGCAGATCACCCTGGGGTTGTTGACCGATGCTGGCGGGTTCCCGTTGACGGTGGCGGCCTTTGAGGGCAATAAGGCAGAGACCGCGACCATGCTGCCGGTGATCAACGCGTTCAAGGCCGCTCACCAACTCACCGACGTCACGGTCGTCGCTGATGCCGGGATGATCTCGGAAGCCAACCAGGTCGCCCTGCACGCGGCAGGGCTGTCCTACATTCTCGGCGCGAGGATTCCGTTTTTACCTGATGTGGTGCGCGAGTGGCGCGACAAGCACTCCGATGAGGCGATCCCCGACGGCCTGGTGCTCACCCAGCCCTGGCCATCAACCAGCGGCGAGAAAACCCGCGGCATCCCGGACCGGATCATCCACTACCAGTACCGCCATGACCGGGCCCGGCGCACGCTGCGGGGGATCGATGAGCAGGTGGCCAAGGCCGAACGTGCTGTTGACGGGCATGCCCCGGTCAAACGTAACCGCTACATCCAGCTCACCGGGGCTACCAAGAGCGTGAATCGCACACTGGAGGCCAAGGCCCGGGCGTTGGCCGGGTGGAAGGGATACACCACCAACCTGGTGAGCCAACCGGCCACTTTCGTCATCGAGGCGTATCACCAGTTGTGGCGCATTGAAAAGGCGTTCCGGATGTCCAAGCACGACCTGCAAGCCCGCCCGATCTATCACCGCACCCGCGACTCCATCGAAGCCCACCTCAGCGTTGTCTTCGCCGCGATGGCGGTATCGCACTGGATCGAGCACCAAACCGGTTGGAGCATTAAGAAATTCGTTCGCACCGCACGCCGCTACCGTACCGTCACTATCCAAGCCGGCAAGCACACCCTGACCGCTGCTGAACCGCCACCACCCGACCTCGCCGAAATCCTCGCAAACATCCACAGCCTACGTGCGCACTAGCCTGATAAAAGTCGGGTCCAGTACCCGCCGGGAGCCCGCCCATGTTGCTCAATCCCAACCATCTGCAACGCCGCTACCCGGATCGCCGCTCGGCGGAGATCATGGCCGCGACGGTCGACTTCTTCGAGTCCCGGGGCAAGGCCCGGTTGAAGTCCGACGACCACGAAAGAGTCTGGTACTCCGACTTTTTGGAGCACATCGGCCGCGAGCGCATCTTCGCCTCGCTGCTGACGCCGACGCGCTACGGGGCGCCCGATTGCCGCTGGGACACCTACCGGATCAGCGGGTTCGCCGAGATCCTCGGCTTCTACGGGCTGAACTACTGGTACCCGTTCCAGGTCACCGCCCTGGGGCTGGGGCCGATCTGGATGAGCGACAACGACCAGGCCAAGCGCAAGGCGGCCGGGTTGCTCGAGGCCGGCGAGGTGTTCGCGTTCGGGTTGTCCGAGCAGACGCACGGCGCGGACGTCTACCAGACCGACATGAACCTCACCCCGGCACCGGGCGGGGGCTGGACCGCCGCCGGTCAGAAGTACTACATCGGCAACGCCAACGTGGCCCGGATGGTGTCCACCTTCGGCAAATTCGCCGGCGGCACAACGGATTCCGAGTACGTGTTCTTCGCCGCCGACTCCCGCCACGAGCGGTACCGGCTGATCAAGAACGTGGTGAATTCGCAGAACTACGTCGGCAACTTCGCGCTGAGCGACTACCCGGTGACCGAGGCCGACATCCTGCACCGCGGCCCCGAGGCCTTCCACGCCGCGCTGAACACCGTCAACGTCTGCAAATACAACCTGGGCTGGGGCGCGGTCGGGATGTGCACGCACGCCATGTACGAGGCCGTCACGCACGCGTCCAACCGCATCCTCTACGGCACCGTCGTCACCGACTTCAGCCATGTGCGCCGCCTGCTCATCGACGCCTACGCCCGGCTGGTGGCGATGCGGCTGGTCGCCACCCGGGCCTGCGACTACATGCGCAGCGCCTCGGCCACCGACCGCCGCTACCTGCTGTACAGCCCGCTCACCAAGGCGAAGATCACCGGCGAGGGCGAGCGGGTCATCACCGCGCTGTGGGACGTCATCGCCGCCAAGGGCGTGGAGAAGGACACCATCTTCGAGGCGATGACCCGCGAGATCGGCCTGCTGCCCCGGCTGGAGGGCACCGTCCACATCAACATCGGGCTGCTGGGCAAGTTCATGCCCAACTACCTGTTCGCCCCCAGTGGCGAGCTGCCGGTGATCGGCCGCCGCGACGACGCGGCCGACGACGAGTTCCTGTTCGCGCAGGGGCCGACGGGTGGGCTGGGCAAGGTGCGGTTCGGCGATTGGCGGGCACCGTTCAACGGCTTCGCGCACCTGCCCAACGTCGCACTGCTGCGCGCCCAGATCGACGTGCTGGCCGAGATGCTGGCCAGCGCCACCCCGGATGCGTTGCAGCAGAAGGACATCGACTTCGCCTTCGCCGTCGGGCAGTTGTTCGCCACCGTGCCCTACGCCCAGCTGATTCTGGAGGAGGCGACGCTGTCCGGCGTCGACGACGCGCTGATCGACGAGATCTTCGGCGTGCTGGTCCGCGACTTCAACACCTACGCCGTCGAGTTGAGCGACAAGCCCGCGACGACGGAGCAGCAGGCCCGTTTCGCGATGCGGATGATCCGCCGCCCCGTGCACGACCCGGCGCGCTACGACCAGATCTGGAAGGAGCAGGTGCTGCCGCTCAGCGGGGCCTACCAGATGCGGCCCTAGCCTGTTGGCGAGCGCCTACCCCTCGGCGAGCGCCTCTCTCGGCGAGCGCCTCTCTCAGCGAGCGCCTGCCCCTCGGCGAGCGTCACGCCAGCGTGACCGTCGGGCTCTGGCGTCACGCCAGCGTGACGCTCGGCGCGCGCAGGGCCGGGCGGCAAGACGCTCGGCGCCACACCCCCCCTTGACTGTGAGCTTGCTCACAGTAGGATGACCAGTGGTCATTCGGATAGGAGGCGGCATTGCCCACGGTCACTTGGGCGCGCGTCGACCCGGCTCGACGCGCGGCGATCATCGAGGCCGCGGAGTCGGAATTCGGCGCGCACGGATTCTCCCGCGGCAGCCTGAACGTCATCGCCCGCAAGGCCGGCGTGGCCAAGGGCAGCCTGTTCCAGTACTTCGCCGACAAGCGCGACCTGTATGCGTTCATCGCCGACATCGGCAGCCAGCGGGTCCGCGGCTACATCGAGCAGCTGATCCGCGAGCTCGACCCGACCCGGCCGTTCTTCGAATTCCTCACCGACCTGCTCGACGGGTGGGTGGCCTACTTCGCCGACCACCCGCACGAGCGGGCGCTGCACGCCGCGGCCACGCTGGAAGTCGACACCGAGGCCCGGATCAGCGTGCAGAACGTCATCCACCGCCACTACCTGGAGGTGCTGCGGCCGCTGGTGCGCGACGCCCGGCTGCGCGGCGACCTGCGCGCCGACTCGGACACCGACGCGCTGTTGTCGTTGCTGTTGCTGATCTTCCCGCACCTGGCGCTGGCCCCCTACATGCGCGGACTGGATCCGGTGCTCGGGCTCGACGAGCCCACCCCCGAGCAGCCCGCGCTCGCGGTGCGCCGGCTGGTCGCGGTGCTGGCCGCCGCGTTCTCGCCCGCGCCGGCCCACTTTGCCACCCCACGATCCGAGGAGGTCACATGAACCGAACCCGAAGCGCCTCGATGGTGCAGGGCGGTCTCAACTGGGACAGCTTGCCGCTCAAGCTTTTTGCGGGCGGCAACGCGAAATTCTGGAATCCTGCCGACATCGACTTCTCCCGCGACCGGGCCGACTGGGAACGGCTCACCGACGACGAACGCAGCTACGCCACCCGGCTGTGCGCCGAGTTCATCGCCGGTGAGGAATCGGTGACCCAGGACATCCAGCCGTTCATGGCCGCGATGCGGGCCGAAGGCCGGCTCGGCGACGAGATGTATTTGACCCAGTTCGCCTTCGAGGAGGCCAAGCACGTCCAGGTGTTCCGGATGTGGCTGGACGCCGTCGGTGTCACCGACGATCTGCACCACTTCCTCGACGACGTCCCCAGCTACCGGACGATCTTCTACGAGGAGCTGCCGGACTGCCTGAACGCGCTGACGATCGATCCGTCGCCGGCCGCCCAGGTCCGGGCGTCGGTGACCTACAACCACATGGTCGAAGGCATGCTGGCGCTGACCGGATACTTCGGCTGGCACAAGATCTGCGTGGAACGCGGCATCCTGCCCGGCATGCAGGAACTGGTGCGGCGCATCGGCGACGACGAGCGCCGGCACATGGCGTGGGGCACCTTCACCTGCCGCCGGCACGTCGCCGCCGACGACGCCAACTGGGGTGTCTTCGAAACCCGGATGAACGAACTGATGCCGCTCGGGCTGCGCCTGATCGAAGAGGGCTTCGCGCTCTA
>NZ_JAOS01000054.1:0-76989 GCF_000523975.1 Mycobacterium sp. MAC_080597_8934
CGCAAACATCCACAGCCTACGTGCGCACTAGCCTGATAAAAGTCGGGTCCAGTACCCGCCGGGAGCCCGCCCATGTTGCTCAATCCCAACCATCTGCAACGCCGCTACCCGGATCGCCGCTCGGCGGAGATCATGGCCGCGACGGTCGACTTCTTCGAGTCCCGGGGCAAGGCCCGGTTGAAGTCCGACGACCACGAAAGAGTCTGGTACTCCGACTTTTTGGAGCACATCGGCCGCGAGCGCATCTTCGCCTCGCTGCTGACGCCGACGCGCTACGGGGCGCCCGATTGCCGCTGGGACACCTACCGGATCAGCGGGTTCGCCGAGATCCTCGGCTTCTACGGGCTGAACTACTGGTACCCGTTCCAGGTCACCGCCCTGGGGCTGGGGCCGATCTGGATGAGCGACAACGACCAGGCCAAGCGCAAGGCGGCCGGGTTGCTCGAGGCCGGCGAGGTGTTCGCGTTCGGGTTGTCCGAGCAGACGCACGGCGCGGACGTCTACCAGACCGACATGAACCTCACCCCGGCACCGGGCGGGGGCTGGACCGCCGCCGGTCAGAAGTACTACATCGGCAACGCCAACGTGGCCCGGATGGTGTCCACCTTCGGCAAATTCGCCGGCGGCACAACGGATTCCGAGTACGTGTTCTTCGCCGCCGACTCCCGCCACGAGCGGTACCGGCTGATCAAGAACGTGGTGAATTCGCAGAACTACGTCGGCAACTTCGCGCTGAGCGACTACCCGGTGACCGAGGCCGACATCCTGCACCGCGGCCCCGAGGCCTTCCACGCCGCGCTGAACACCGTCAACGTCTGCAAATACAACCTGGGCTGGGGCGCGGTCGGGATGTGCACGCACGCCATGTACGAGGCCGTCACGCACGCGTCCAACCGCATCCTCTACGGCACCGTCGTCACCGACTTCAGCCATGTGCGCCGCCTGCTCATCGACGCCTACGCCCGGCTGGTGGCGATGCGGCTGGTCGCCACCCGGGCCTGCGACTACATGCGCAGCGCCTCGGCCACCGACCGCCGCTACCTGCTGTACAGCCCGCTCACCAAGGCGAAGATCACCGGCGAGGGCGAGCGGGTCATCACCGCGCTGTGGGACGTCATCGCCGCCAAGGGCGTGGAGAAGGACACCATCTTCGAGGCGATGACCCGCGAGATCGGCCTGCTGCCCCGGCTGGAGGGCACCGTCCACATCAACATCGGGCTGCTGGGCAAGTTCATGCCCAACTACCTGTTCGCCCCCAGTGGCGAGCTGCCGGTGATCGGCCGCCGCGACGACGCGGCCGACGACGAGTTCCTGTTCGCGCAGGGGCCGACGGGTGGGCTGGGCAAGGTGCGGTTCGGCGATTGGCGGGCACCGTTCAACGGCTTCGCGCACCTGCCCAACGTCGCACTGCTGCGCGCCCAGATCGACGTGCTGGCCGAGATGCTGGCCAGCGCCACCCCGGATGCGTTGCAGCAGAAGGACATCGACTTCGCCTTCGCCGTCGGGCAGTTGTTCGCCACCGTGCCCTACGCCCAGCTGATTCTGGAGGAGGCGACGCTGTCCGGCGTCGACGACGCGCTGATCGACGAGATCTTCGGCGTGCTGGTCCGCGACTTCAACACCTACGCCGTCGAGTTGAGCGACAAGCCCGCGACGACGGAGCAGCAGGCCCGTTTCGCGATGCGGATGATCCGCCGCCCCGTGCACGACCCGGCGCGCTACGACCAGATCTGGAAGGAGCAGGTGCTGCCGCTCAGCGGGGCCTACCAGATGCGGCCCTAGCCTGTTGGCGAGCGCCTACCCCTCGGCGAGCGCCTCTCTCGGCGAGCGCCTCTCTCAGCGAGCGCCTGCCCCTCGGCGAGCGTCACGCCAGCGTGACCGTCGGGCTCTGGCGTCACGCCAGCGTGACGCTCGGCGCGCGCAGGGCCGGGCGGCAAGACGCTCGGCGCCACACCCCCCCTTGACTGTGAGCTTGCTCACAGTAGGATGACCAGTGGTCATTCGGATAGGAGGCGGCATTGCCCACGGTCACTTGGGCGCGCGTCGACCCGGCTCGACGCGCGGCGATCATCGAGGCCGCGGAGTCGGAATTCGGCGCGCACGGATTCTCCCGCGGCAGCCTGAACGTCATCGCCCGCAAGGCCGGCGTGGCCAAGGGCAGCCTGTTCCAGTACTTCGCCGACAAGCGCGACCTGTATGCGTTCATCGCCGACATCGGCAGCCAGCGGGTCCGCGGCTACATCGAGCAGCTGATCCGCGAGCTCGACCCGACCCGGCCGTTCTTCGAATTCCTCACCGACCTGCTCGACGGGTGGGTGGCCTACTTCGCCGACCACCCGCACGAGCGGGCGCTGCACGCCGCGGCCACGCTGGAAGTCGACACCGAGGCCCGGATCAGCGTGCAGAACGTCATCCACCGCCACTACCTGGAGGTGCTGCGGCCGCTGGTGCGCGACGCCCGGCTGCGCGGCGACCTGCGCGCCGACTCGGACACCGACGCGCTGTTGTCGTTGCTGTTGCTGATCTTCCCGCACCTGGCGCTGGCCCCCTACATGCGCGGACTGGATCCGGTGCTCGGGCTCGACGAGCCCACCCCCGAGCAGCCCGCGCTCGCGGTGCGCCGGCTGGTCGCGGTGCTGGCCGCCGCGTTCTCGCCCGCGCCGGCCCACTTTGCCACCCCACGATCCGAGGAGGTCACATGAACCGAACCCGAAGCGCCTCGATGGTGCAGGGCGGTCTCAACTGGGACAGCTTGCCGCTCAAGCTTTTTGCGGGCGGCAACGCGAAATTCTGGAATCCTGCCGACATCGACTTCTCCCGCGACCGGGCCGACTGGGAACGGCTCACCGACGACGAACGCAGCTACGCCACCCGGCTGTGCGCCGAGTTCATCGCCGGTGAGGAATCGGTGACCCAGGACATCCAGCCGTTCATGGCCGCGATGCGGGCCGAAGGCCGGCTCGGCGACGAGATGTATTTGACCCAGTTCGCCTTCGAGGAGGCCAAGCACGTCCAGGTGTTCCGGATGTGGCTGGACGCCGTCGGTGTCACCGACGATCTGCACCACTTCCTCGACGACGTCCCCAGCTACCGGACGATCTTCTACGAGGAGCTGCCGGACTGCCTGAACGCGCTGACGATCGATCCGTCGCCGGCCGCCCAGGTCCGGGCGTCGGTGACCTACAACCACATGGTCGAAGGCATGCTGGCGCTGACCGGATACTTCGGCTGGCACAAGATCTGCGTGGAACGCGGCATCCTGCCCGGCATGCAGGAACTGGTGCGGCGCATCGGCGACGACGAGCGCCGGCACATGGCGTGGGGCACCTTCACCTGCCGCCGGCACGTCGCCGCCGACGACGCCAACTGGGGTGTCTTCGAAACCCGGATGAACGAACTGATGCCGCTCGGGCTGCGCCTGATCGAAGAGGGCTTCGCGCTCTACGACCCGATGCCCTTCGACCTGTCGGTGGACGAGTTCATGGCGTACGCCAGCGACAAGGGCATGCGGCGCTTCGGCACCATCGCCAGCGCCCGGGGCCGCCCGCTGGCCGAGATCGACCTGGACTACACGCCCGTGCAGCTCGAGGACACCTTCGCCGACGAGGACGCCCGAGCGCTGGCCGCGGTGTGACGGCGAGCAGACGCAAAAGCCCCCAATGTCACGGCGTGTCGGGGGATTTCACGTCTGCTCGGCGGGTCACTCGACCTTCGAGCCGCCGCCGGCGTCGCCGCTCTTCGACGACCCGATCCAGACGGTCTTGGCGTTGCAGAACGCGCGGATGCCCAGGCCGGCGAGCTCGCGGCCGTAGCCGGACCGCTTGACGCCGCCGAACCCCAGCTCGGGGTAGGACACCGTCATGCCGTTGATGAAGACCTGGCCGGCCTCGATGTCGTCGATGAAGCGCTGCTGCTCGGCCGCATCGTTGGTCCAGGCGTTGGACCCCAATCCGAAGGTGGTGGCGTTGGCGATCTCGATGGCCTCGTCGATGTCGGCGGCCCGGTACATCGACGCGACGGGCCCGAACACCTCCTCGGTGTACAGCGCCATGTCCTTGGTGATGTCGGTGACCACGGTCGGCGGGTAGAACCAGCCCGGCCCGTCGAGCGGCTTGCCGCCGCAGCGCAGCGTGGCGCCCGCGGCCACGGCGTCGTCGACCTGCTTGGCGATCTCGTCGCGGCCCGACTCGGTGGCCAGCGGGCCCACGTCGGTGGCCGGGTCGGTGGGGTCGCCGACCTTCAGCGCTTTCATCTGTTCGACGAACTTGTCGACGAACGTGTCGTAGATGTCGGTGTGCACGATGAACCGCTTGGCCGCGATGCAGGATTGGCCGTTGTTCTGCACCCGGGCGGTGACCGCGGTCTTGACGGCCTCATCCAGATCGGCCGAGGGCATCACGATGAACGGGTCGCTGCCGCCGAGCTCGAGCACGGTGGGCTTGATCTCGTCGCCGGCGATGGCCGCCACCGACTGGCCGGCCGGTTCGCTGCCGGTCAGGGTGGCCGCGGCCACCCGCGGGTCACGCAGGATGCGCTCGACCGCGCTGGACGGCACCAGCAGGGTCTGGAAGCAGCCCTCGGGGAAGCCGCCGCGGGTGATGACGTCGGCCAGATACAGCGCGCTCTGCGGCACGTTCGACGCGTGCTTGAGGATGCCGACGTTGCCGGCCATCAGCGCCGGCGCGGCGAACCGCACCGCCTGCCACAGCGGAAAGTTCCACGGCATCACGGCCAGTACCACACCGAGCGGCTGGTAGCGGATGTACGCCCGGGCCGCGCCGACCTTGCCGGCGTCGGCCGGCTCGTCGGCCAGCAGCTGCTCGGCGTTCTGCGCGTAGTAGCGAAAACCCTTGGCGCACTTGAGCGCTTCCGCCTTGGCCGACTTGAGGGTCTTGCCCATTTCCAGCGTCATCATGGCGGCCACCTCGTCGGCCTCGGCCTCGAGCAGGTCGGCGGTGGCGTTGGCCCACTGGGCGCGCTGGGCGAACGTGGTGGAGTGGCGGTAGTCGAGGAAGCGTTCGTAAGCGCGGGCGATGGCGGCATCGACTTCCGCATCGCTGGCCGGGGTGAAGGTTTTGACCGTCTCGCCGGTTGCGGGGTTGATGGTGGCGATGGGCACGCTGGCCCTCCTTCGTCTGCGTGCTTGGTGAAACGTCCGACTTCCAGCCTGCCACTATCGTGGCCAACGGGAGGTGTCGGATGAGCAAAGCCGCTGAGCTGATCGTCAAGTGCCTGGAAAACGAGGGGGTTTCCGTCGTGTTCGGGCTGCCCGGCGAGGAGAACATCCGCTTCGTGCAGGCGCTGGCCGCCTCACCGATCCGCTACGTGCTGACCCGGCACGAGCAGGCCGCCTCCTTCATGGCCGAGATGTACGGACGGGTCACCGGCCGGGCGGCGGTGGTGTCGGCCACGCTGGGGCCCGGCGCGATCAACATGCAACTCGGGGTCGCCGACGCCACCACCAACAGCACCCCGCTGGTCGCCATCTCCGCGCAGGTGGGTCACGACCGGGAGTTCAAGGAGTCGCATCAATACGTCGACCTGGTGTCGATGTTCGCCCCGATCACCCGGTGGGCGGCCGGCATCCCGACCGCGCGCGCCATCCCCGAGATGGTGCGCAAGGCCTTCAAACTCGCCGAATCCGAGCGTCCGGCCGCGGTGTATCTGGCGGTGCCCGAACACATCGATGCCGACGAAACCGACTACGAGCTGGGGCCGTTGCCGCGCAACGTGGTCAGGCCCGACGCCCCGTCGCCGCGCCAGGTGGAACGCGCCGCGCAGATCCTGCGCAACGCCAAGCGCCCGGTGGTGCTGGCCGGGCACGGCGCGGCGCGCGCCGATGCCACCAAGGCGCTGGTGCGCTTCTCCGAGGAGTTCGGCATCCAGGTGGCCAACACCTTCCACGGCAAGGGCGTCATGCCCGACGACCACCCCAACAGCATCGGCACGCTGGGCTTCATGCGGCACGACTACGTCAACTTCGGGTTCGACCACGCCGACGCCGTCATCGCCGTCGGCTACGAATTGCAGGAGTTCGACCCGGTCCGGATCAACCCGCAGGCCGACAAGAAGATCATCCACATGCACCGGTTCCCGGCCGAGGTGGACGCGCACTACTCGGTCGACGTGGGCATCATCGGCGACATCAGCGATTCGCTGAACGCGCTGACCGACGCGCTGTCCGGTCACCGTTTCGAGCACGCCGCCGACGTGCCCGGCTCCGGGCTGCTGACCGACGAATTCGCGCGCGGGCAACAGGATTCGCGTTATCCGCTGGCGCCGGCGCGGGTGGTCGCCGACACCCGGGCGGCGCTGGGCCGCAGCGACGTGGTGCTGGTCGACACCGGCGCCACCAAGATGTGGATGGCCCGGCTGTACCCGACCTACGAGCGCAACACCTGCCTGATCTCAAATGGCTTGTCCACCATGAGCTTTGCCCTGCCCGGGGCGCTCGGGGTGAAGCTTGCCCAGCCGGAGTCCAAGGTGCTGGCCGTGGTCGGCGACGGCGCGTTCCTGATGAACTCCCAGGAGATCGAGACCGCCGTGCGCGAACGCATCCCGCTGGTGGTGCTGATCTGGGAGGACGGCGGCTACGGCCTGATCGAATGGAAGATGGACCTCGAACTCGGCGCACACTACTACGTCAAGTTCGCCAACCCCGACGTGGTCACCTACGCAGAAAGCTTCGGCGCCAAGGGATATCGCATCTCTCATGCCGACGAACTGTTGCCGACGCTGCGGGCCGCGCTCGACGACGACGGCGTCTCGCTGATCAGCTGCCCGGTCGACTACTCAGAGAACCTGCGGCTGACCAACCGTCTTGGTGAGCTCGACGAAACGCTGTGAAAAGCCGCCGCGGCAGCGACGGTCATTGACAATGGGCTGATGCTGTTTCGTCAGCTGGAGTACTTCGTCGCGCTCGCCTCCGAGCGTCACTTCGCGCGGGCCGCCCGCGCCTGCTACGTGTCCCAGCCCGCGCTCTCGGAGGCCATCCGCAAGCTCGAGCAGGAACTCAACGTGCCCCTGGTGCGTCGCGGGCAGAAGTTCGAAGGGTTGACGCCCGAGGGCGAGCGGCTGGTGCTGTGGGCGCGGCGCATCCTGGCCGACCACGACGCCCTCAAGCAGGAGGTCGCCGCGCTGCAGACCGGCCTCACCGGCGAGCTGCGCCTCGGCGTCATCCCGGCGGCCTCGAGCATCGTCGCCCTGCTCACCGATCCCTTCTGCGCCGCCCATCCGCTGGTGCGGGTGCAGCTCGAGACCAGCCTGCGGTCGGCCGAGATCGTGCAGCGACTGCGCCGGTTCGAGCTGGACGCCGGGGTCCTCTACCCCGACCGGCAGGATGTCGCCGACCTGCTGGTCACCCCGCTCTACACCGAGCAGCAGGTGCTCATCGCCGGCGCCGAGTTGCTCCTCGACCCGTCGGAGACCATCAGCTGGTCCGACGCGCTGACGCTGCCGATGTGCCTGCTGAACCAGGGCATGCGCGGCCGCCGGCTCATCGACGACGCCCTGGCCACGCTGGAGCTCACGGTCACGCCGCAGCTCGAGACCGACTCCGTCGCCACGCTGCTGGCGCACGTCGGCACCGGCCGGTGGGCAAGCATCATCCCGCAGACCTGGATCCACTCGCTGCGCCCGCCCGCCGGCGCGCGCATCCTGCGGCTGGAGAACCCGACCGTCACCGCCACGGTCGCGCTGGTCACCAGCGCCACCGAGCCGGGCTCGGTGCTGACCCGCGCGTTGGTGCAGACCGCGCGGGGCGCCGGCATCAATGACGTGTTGCGCAAGGCCGCGCCCGGATACTCCGCGGGCTAGCCGCCACCGGCCGTGATCGGCCGGGCCTATCACCCGGTCGGAACTACGTCTTGGACACCCCCGGCGACCGCGCGCGAGACTGAAAGTGCTTCGGAAGCGACGAATCCACCGGCCGCAGGGCCGATTTCACCTCAGGAGAGACCATGAACCACTGCCGGCGCGTGCCGTGCCGCGATTCGGTGGTCGCCGCGAACACCGAAGACGGCACCACCTCGCCCCACCGCTCGACCCATCGCGGGGCCGCGCGATGAAAGACTTGCGGGCGCCGGTCAACGGCGTCGACGGCGATTCCGCTTCCGCGCTGGTTGCGGTTCCCAAATCCCAAGGCGCCCAAACGATCCGGCCGGACTCCGTTTCCCGACTCGTCGGCGCGTTGCTCGACGACCACGCCGCGGTGGTCGGTCGCGTCCGCAGCGTCATTCGGTCCCGGCTTCCGGTCTACCGTTCGGTTGCCGACGAGGCACTCGAGGCCGAGCTCGAGTGGGTCTTGCGGTCCGCCGTCGGCGGGCGCGAGGCGTTGCACGAACCGCAGATCGCGGGCCTCGCCGCGATCGGCGAGGCGCGGGCGCGCGACGGCGTCCCCGTCGACGACATGCTGCGCGCCTGGCGGATCGGCGTCGAGGTGGTGGTGGAGTGCGCGCGTGAGGCGGCGCGACGGTTGGGCGTCGACGATGCGCGGGTGCTGGAACTCGTTCAGTCGGCACTGGCATGGTCCGACATCGCCATGGCGACCTCGGCCAAGGCGCACCGGCGCACCGAACGCGCGCTGGCCCTCGAGGCCGAGGAGAGTGACGCGGAGTTCGTTCGGGGTGCGCTGATGGGTTCGCTCCCGGCCGCCGAGCTGCGCATGCACGCCGAGCTGCGTGGGCTGGACCCCGGCGCCGAGTATGTGGCCGTCCGCGCCCGCCTGGGCGGCGACGGCCCCCATCTCCGGCTGGAGCAGTCGCTGGGTTTTCAGGACCCGGCGCACAGTCGACGCGGTCTGTGCGCCCTGCTGGACGGCGACCTCGCCGGCTTCCTGATCGAGCCGCCCCGCGACGTCGAGGGTGTCGTGGGTTTCGGCCCCCCGAGGCCGCTGACGCGGTTGAGCGAGTCCTACCGGATGGCGGCGCGCGCGCTGGTAACCGCGGAGGCCTGCGGGTTGCGCGGCGCCTACGACATCGCCGCGCTGGGTCTGCGCACGGCCGTCGCGATCGATGCCGACGTCGGCGAGCTGTTGCGGAAGCGCTACCTGGAGCCGCTGTCCGTCGGCGGTTCGAGCCGTGAACTGATTGCTACGGTCCGGACGTACCTGGCGTGCGGGATGCACGTGGAGCGCACGGCGACAAGGTTATTCGTCCATCAGAACACCGTGCGGTATCGGCTGGCGCGGTTCGAGGAGCTGACCGGCGCCAGCCTGCGCGACACCGAGGTGGTCACCGAAGTGTGGTGGGTTCTCGAGCTGGCGGCGATGCGCCTGTAGCGGTCCCGAGGACGGGCCGCGAGCCGATACGGTGGATGCCATGCGCCGCGTGGACTACGTCATCCAATATGTCGAGTCACTGGAGCGGTCGGTGACGTTCTACCGGGACGTGATCGGGCTCGAGGTGCGCATCGAGGGCGACGGCTATGTCGAGTTCGAGATGCCCAACACCAAGTTCTCGCTTTTCGAACGCTCCAAGCTTTTCGAGCTGATCGGTCGCGAGGGCGGCACCGCGCCGTGCGGCGAGATCGGTTTTCTGGTCGATGACGTGGACGAGGAAGCGACGCGGTTGCGGGGGCTCGGCGTCGAGATCCTCAGCGGACCGGTGGACCGGCCCTGGCGGGAAAGGACGCTGCACATCGCCGATCCGGACGGCAACGTCATCGAATTCGCACAGAAGCTTCGATGACGTACCGGCCCGGGAACCGACGCGGCGGCGCTGTTGCCGAGTTTGCGGCGGCGTGTCCCTGGCGGTTGTAGCGGTTCCCAAACGGGTGCCCCGATGTCCGTGACAATCCCGGCGGCCGCTCCGTAGCCGGCGCCCTCGCTTCGAGGGGACACTGTCGTGACGGGAGGAGCCGACGATGCCGGACCTTGCGCGGCGCCTGCGACGGACTTTGTGGCCGATCGCGCAGACCACGGTCGCCGCCGGCCTCGCCTGGTACCTCGCCCACGACGTGCTCGACCACCGGGAGCCCTTCTTCGCGCCGATCGCCGCCGCGGTGTGTTTGTGGATGACCAATCGGGTGCGCGCCGAACTGGCCGTCGAAATGATCATCGGCGTGGCGTTGGGGATCGGGGCGGGCACCGTCGTGCTGGCCGTGTTCGGCGCGGGACCCATCGGCATGGGTGCGGCCGTGATGCTTTCGCTGACCCTGGCGGTGCTGATTGCGCGCAGCTTCAGCACCCAGCGATCGATGTTCGTCAACCAGAGCGTGATCTCGGCCATCCTGATCATGGCGTTCCCGCACACCGGGCTCGGGGTGGAGCGGCTGTACGACGCGCTGATCGGCGGCGGACTGGCGGTGGTGTTCAGCATCCTGCTATTTCCCAAGAATCCGCTCGCGGTCCTGCACGACGCATCCGGCGAACTATTGACCGCGCTGCACGACATTCTGGCCCAGATCTGTTGTCGCAGCACCGATTCGGCGTCACCGGATCAGGGTTGGGCGCTGTCCGCCGCCGACCGGCTGCAGCGGTGCTCGGCGAGTCTCATCGAAGCCCGCGGCACCGCAGGGCAATTGGCGCGCGTCTGCCCGCGCCGGTGGCCGTTGCGCGGCGCGGTCGGGGCCGCCGACCGCCAGGCGGTGCACGTCGCGCTGTTCGGCAGCTCGGTGTTGCAGCTGGCGCGGACCCTGACGTCGGTGCGCATCCCCGGCGGCCCGCACGCCGAAGCGTTCCGCGCCGCGGTCGACGACCTGCGCGACGCCGTCTCCGCGCTGGCCGCCGGCCACCCGGAAACCGCTGCTGCACATGCCGAGTCCGCGCGCCGTCACAGCGCGGCGCTACCCGCGGGCAGCCCGGCCAGCGTGGCCGTCGTCATCGATGCGTGCATCGACGAACTGCAACAGGCCATCGGCCCACGTCGTTCTTGACTTCGCTCGTGATGCCTACTGCGCGTAGGACTTGGCCCCGGTCCCGGCGAACTTGCCGCCCTCGACGATCAGGTATTCCGAGCGGATGGGGCGGCCGGCGAACCAGTCCTCGAGGATCTCGCGGGTCCCGGCGCAGTAGCGGGCCTGCGCCGACAGGCTGGAGCCCGAGATATGCGGCGTCATCGCGTGATTGGGCATGGTGCGCCACGGGTGATCCGGTGGCGGCGGCTGCGGGAACCACACGTCGCCGGCGTAGCCGGCGAGCTGGCCGCTCTCCAGCGCGGCCACGATCGCCTTGTGGTCGGTCTCCTCGGCGCGGGCGGTGTTGACGATGTAGGAGCCGCGCCGCATCGACTTCAGCAGCTTCTCGTTGAACATGTGATGGGTCTGGGCGATCAGCGGCGAGTGGATCGACACCACGTCCACCGAGCGGGCCAGCGACTCGACGTCGGGGTGATACGTCACGCCGAGTTGCTTCTCGTACTCTGGCGAGAGCCGGTGCACATCGAAGTAGTGCAGGTTCACCCCAAAGGGTTTCATCCGCTCGAGCACCGCGCGCCCGATCCGGCCGGCGGCGATCACCCCGACGTCCATGCCCTCCACGTCGTAGGACCGCTGCACACAGTCGGCGATATTCCAGCCGCCGTCGCGGATCCACTGGTGCGACGGGACGAAGTTGCGCACCAACGCCAGGATCTGCATCACCGTGTGCTCGGCGACGCTGATGCTGTTGCTCCAGGTTTCTTCGGCGACGGTGACCCCGCGCGCCTGCGCCTCGGCGAGATCCACGTGGTCCGACCCGATGCCGGCGGTCAGCGCCAGCTTGAGGTTGCGCGCCTTGGCGAACCGCTCCTTGGTGATGTAGGCGGGCCAAAAAGGTTGGGAGATCACGATATCGGCGTCGGGCAGTTCCCGCTCGAACTCCGAGTCCGGGCCGTCCTTGTCCGACGTCACGACCAGCTCGTGCCCGCCGTCTTCGAAGAACTTGCGCAACCCCAGGGCACCGGAGACGCAGCCGAGCAGCTCACCGGGCGTGAAGTCGATCTTCGACGGCGTCGGCAGCGACGAGCCGTCGGGGTAGCTGTGGATCACCGGGATGCTGTCGCGGGCGTACTTCGGCGGATACCCGTCAACGGGATCGGGGTACAGCACCATCACACACTTAGCCACTGGCTCCTCCTCCATGGGTTGCGTCTGGCAGGGACCGGACGACTCAACGGCCGGCAGCCACGCGCGGCGCCGTACCGCATATCAGCGTTCGCGCGATGCGGCCGGGTGGCAACGGAGTCGGTTCCAAAGTTTCCCGCCGATTTCCCACACCGCTTTAGCAGACACCACAAGCGTTCCGATCCGTATTTATGGGCGCTTGCCAACCTATCGTGCCGCAGCTGCGGGGTTGCGCTGCGGGTCTCGGCGGCGAGCATCAACCGTTGCGGCGCCGCCCCGGGGTCCGCTTGTAGCGGCCACCAAAGCCGGACGAGAAATCGACGCGACGGCTTGGAATCGCCTCCGATGACATCCGAGCGTGCCGAGCGCAGAGTCGACTACAGCACGCCGGGCCACGGCAAGGAGCTGATGCGCAGATGCAAGCTGAGGATCAAGTCTCGCCGCGCGAGATGGTGCGCCGTGGGCTGCTGCTCGACGGCCTGGGTCAGCCCGTGGATCTCAATGCCGTGGATTGGCATGTCCGGCAACGCCATCCGGGCGCGGCGCCGTCGGAAGTGCAAGACGAAACCCTGGCGGTCATCCGCTCGCTGGTCAGCGATGGGCTGGTCCGGCTGGGTGCCCAGGTGATGGTGGGCGAACATCTGGGCGGCGTGGCCACCGAGGGTGAACGATTCGTCGCCTGGGACCAGCCGCTGGAGCGATCGATGCACAAGATCTCCCACGTCTACCTCAAGCACTACGACGATCCCGAGCAATGGATGTATGCCGCGTGGATGCAACTCACCGACAAGGGGGAGCAGCTCGCGCGGTCATTCGAACAGGCAGACCTCGATTCGTATCGAAAGTTCCAGTAGCGGACCGCTCGTCGACGACGGCGGCGGGGCCGCCGAATTTCTTCGATTGCCAGCAGATTTCGAGCTAGGGAGGACACTGATGACGGAGAATTTCACGACGACGAATGCGGGCGCCCCGGCGCCCAGCGACGAACTGTCGTTGACGCTGGGCCCCGATGGCCCGGTACTGCTGCAGGATTTCTATCTCATCGAGCAGTTGGCCGCGTTCAACCGCGAGCGGGTCCCCGAGCGCCAGCCGCACGCCAAGGGGACCGGCGCGTTCGGCCGGTTCGAGGTCACCAATGACCTGAGCGCCTACACCAAAGCCGCGGTGTTTCAGCCGGGCACCAAGACCGACGTGTTCGTGCGGCTGTCGGGGAACGCCGGCGAGCGCGGCAGCGCCGACACCGTGCGGGACACGCGCGGGTTTTCGGTGAAGTTCTACACCACCGAGGGCAACTTCGACCTCGTCGGCCTCGACTTCCCGGTCTTCGTCATCCGGGACCCGATCAAGTTCCCGCAGATGGTCCGCTCGGCCAAACGCCGCGCGAACAACGACTGCCGTGACCACAACATGCAGTGGGATTTTTGGACGCTCTCCCCGGAGTCGGCGCACCAGGTGACCATGATCATGAGCGATCGCGGTATTCCCAAGACGTTTCGCCACATGCACGGCTTCGGCCTGCACACCTTCAGCTTCCTCAACGCCGCCGGCGAGATCTCGTGGGTGAAGTTTCATTTCAAGTCCAATCAGGGCATCGAATGGTTGACCCAGGAAGAGGGCGATCGGCTGGCCGGCACCGACCCGGACGACTGCATCCGGGATCTGTACGAGGCGATCGAGCGCGGGGACCATCCGAGCTGGTCGGTGAAGGTGCAGATCATGCCGTTCGAGGAGGCCAAGACGTATCGGTTCAACCCGTTCGATGTGACCAAGGTGTGGCCGCATGCCGACTATCCGCTCATCGATCTGGGCACCATGACGCTGGACCGCAACGTCACCGACCACCACACCGAGGTCGAGCAGGTGACCTTCGCGCCGCATGCGCTGGTGCCCGGGATCGGGCTGAGCCCGGACAAGCTTTTGCTGGGGCGCAGTTTCGCCTACGCCGACGCGCACCGCTACCGGGTCGGGGCCAACCACAAC
Organism: Mycobacterium sp. MAC_080597_8934; assembly: GCF_000523975.1. Lineage (NCBI taxonomy): Bacteria > Bacillati > Actinomycetota > Actinomycetes > Mycobacteriales > Mycobacteriaceae > Mycobacterium > Mycobacterium sp. MAC_080597_8934. The sequence continues at coordinate 14,020 of NZ_JAOS01000054.1, forward strand.
CAAATCCCGGTCAACGCCCCGCGGTGTCCGGTGCGCAGCTATTCCAAGGACGGACAGATGCGCTTCGTCAACTCCACCGACCCGGTGTATGCGCCCAACTCCTACGGCGGCCCGAAGGCCGATCCCGACCGGGCGTCCGTGGTGAAATGGGCCGTCGACGGCGGAATGATGGTGCGCGCGCCCTACACGCTGCGACCAGACGACGACGACTGGGGCCAGGCCGGCGCCCTGGTGCGCGACGTGATGGACGACGCCGAGCGGGAACGACTGGTGCACAACATCGTTCACCATGTCACCGACGGCGTGAAAGAACCCGTGCTGTCACGCGTCGTCGAATACTGGTACAACATCGACGCCGACATCGGCAAGAGGGTGGAAGACGGCATCCGCGCCGCCAACCTCGGCCGGTGAGCCGGAAGCCGCCGGACCGCACGATATGGCGGAGAACCATACGACCACGAATGCGGGTGCGCCGGCGCCCAGTGACGAACTGTCCTTGACGGTGGGCCCCGACGGGCCGCTCCTGCTGCAGGATTCCTACCTCGTCGAGCAGATGGCGGCGTTCAATCGGGAACGGGTGCCCGAGCGTCAGCCGCACGCCAAGGGCGCCGGGGCGTACGGGCGCTTCGAGGTGACGGCCGATGTGAGTGAGTACACCAAGGCGGCCTTCCTGCAGCCGGGTGCGGTCACCGAGGTGTTCGCCCGGTTCTCGTCGGGCAACAGCGGCGAGCGTGGCAGTGCCGACACGGCCCGCGATAACCGCGGGTTTTCGGTGAAGTTTTACACCACCGAAGGCAATTTCGACCTCGTCGGCAGCGACGTTCCGGTCTTCGCGATCCGGGATCCGATGAAGTTTCCCAACCTGATTCGCGCCGGGGGCCGCCGCGCGGACAACGACCTGCACGACCACAACATGGTGTGGGATTTCTGGACGAGCTGTCCCGAGACAGCGCATCTGGTGACGCTGGTGATGGGGGACCGGGGCATACCCAGGACGTTTCGGCACATGAACGGCTTCGGCCTGCACGCGTTCAGTTGGGTCAATTCGGCCGGCGAGATCCATTGGGTGAAGTACCATTTCAAGACCGACCAGGGCATCCAATGGTTGCCCCAGGAAGAGGGTCGGCGGCTGGCCGGCACCCATCCCGACTGCTGCGTGCGCGACCTGTACGAGGCCATCGCGTGCGGGGAGTATCCGAGCTGGTCGCTGCAGGTGCAGTTGATGCCGTTCGGCGACGCGAAAACCTACCGCTTCAACCCCTTTGACGTGACGAAGGTGTGGCCGCACGCCGACTACCCACCCATCGAGGTCGGCACGATGACGTTGGACCGCAACGTCACCGATCACCACGCCGAGGTCGAGCAGGCCGCCTTCGCGCCGAGCAACCTGGTGCCCGGCACCGGGCTGAGCCCCGACAGGCTCTTGTTGGGCCGCAGTTTCGCCTACCCCGATGCGCACCGCGCCCGCATCGGGGTCAACCACGACCAGCTCCCGGTCAACGCCGCCCGGTGTGCGGTGCGCTCGTACGCCAAGGACGGCCGGATGCGGATTGTCAACACCGCCGACCCGGTGTATGCGCCCAACTCCGCGGGCGGGCCGCACGCCGATCCCGCACGGGCCGGCGAGGTGCACTGGGCCGCCGACGGGCAGATGCTGCGCGCGGCGTACATGCTGCGTCGCGACGATGACGACTGGGGCCAGGCCGGCACCCTGGTGCGCCGGGTGATGGACGGTGCGCAACGGGAACGCCTGGTAGACAACATCGTTGGTCACGTCTCGGCGGGGGTGAATGAACCCGTACTGTCGCGTGTCTTCGCGTACTGGCGCCACGTCGACCCCGACATCGGCAGGAAGGTCGAAGAAGGCGTTCGCGCCTATCTCAACAGCTGACAACATCGCGAGGCCCTGATTCGTTTGCAGCGCAACGAATCACGTGCCGGCGCGCCCGGGGGAGCCGCGTCGGCGGCACGCTTGTAGCGACCACCAAAGCGCGGCGGGAATTTCGGCCGAATTACGGAGTGAACTACATGGAGTTCAACGCGGCGCCCGAACATGCTGCTAACTGCGGGTCCGGAATCCGTATTCCGGTAGGCAACGAGGTTTTCCACGTGTGCGGTGCGGCCCGCTGAACACCCGAGTTTTCGAGGAGGAAATCATGTCACACGCGCAACCAAATGTGGCCGACGGGGCTCACTTTGACTTCGTCGTCGTCGGGGGCGGCACCGCGGGTAACGTCGTCGCCGGACGCCTCGCCGAGAACCCGAACGTCAGCGTCCTGGTCGTCGAGGCCGGTGTCGGCAACCCCTGGGAGCTTGACGGGGTGAACACCCCGGGAACGGCCATGGAGCTGCGCCACAGCCCGTACGACTGGGATTACCTGGCCAAGTTCGTCGACCGTGGCGTCTGGCAGCGCATCGACAAGCAGGAGACCCGGGGCAAGATCCTCGGCGGCAGCTCCGCGGCCAACTACTTCAGCTGGATTCCCGGCTGCAAGCCGACCTACGACCGGTGGGCGGAATACGGTGGCCCGGAATGGACCTGGCAGCCGCTGCTTCCCTACCTGCGCAAGAGCGCCACCTATCACGACGACCACGGGACGTTCTCGCCCGACATGAAGCGGATCGGCGCCGGCGGTCCGCTGCCAATCTCGCACAACAACATCCCCGAGTTGCAGCCCTTCCGCGACGTCGTCGCGCAGGCGTGGAAGTCGCGGGGCCTGCCGGTGACGGAGAACATCTACGACGGTGAGATGAATGGCCTCACCCACGCGGTCAGCACCATCTATCGGGGTGTGCGTTCCGGCAGCTACCTGTTCGTGAAGGACCGGCCCAACATCACGATCCTGCCCGAGGTTCGGTCCAAGCGGCTGATCATCGACTATGCCGACCGCACCTGCAAGGGTGTGACCGTCATCGACGCCTCCGGCACCGAGCGCAGCTTCTACGCCAACCGGGAGGTCATCCTCTCCCAGGGTGTTTTCGAGAGCCCGAAGCTGTTGATGCTCAGCGGTATCGGCCCCGGACGCGAGCTGGCCAAGCACGGCATCCCCGTGGTCGTCGATTCTCGCCATGTCGGCCAGCACCTGTTCGATCACCCGGGCGTCCCGTTCGTGCTGCGGATCAAGGAGGGCTACGCCATCGACGACTACCTGCGCCCCGGTGCGAAGCACGACTCCGCCGTTGCCGATTACCAGAAGGACCACCAGGGTCCGCTGGGCTCCGGTCTGCTGGAGATGATCGGCTTTCCCCGCGTGGACGAATACCTGGATCGGGATCCGATTTACCGTGAGGCCAAGGCCGCCAACGGCGGGCTCGATCCCTTCTCGCCGGAGGGACAGCCGCACTTCGAGCTCGACTTCGTTCCCGCGTTCGGCAGTGCGTTCCAGTGGCAGTACCCCACCCCGCCGGAGGGCGACCACATCACCGTGATGGTCGACCTGGTCCGCCCGGCCTACGAGGGCGGCGAGGTGACACTCAACAGCACCGACCCGTTCATGCAGCCCAACATCAACCTGAATTACCTGTCCAACGAGCTCGACATCATCGCCCTGCGCGAGGGCATCAGGCTGGCCTACGACATTCTCACCAAGGGCGACGGCTTCAAGGACCTCGTCATCAGCCAGTACCCGTGGGATATGCCGCTGCACTCCGACGAGCTGATGAGGACGTCCATCCAGGACCGGGTGCAGACGTCCTACCACCCGTGCGGCACCAACCGGCTGTCGAAGAACATCGACCAAGGCGTGGTGGATCCCAAGCTGAAGGTCCACGGCGTGAACAAACTCCGCGTTGTCGACGCCTCCGTCTTCCCGATCATCCCGGACTGCCGCATCCAGAACACCGTCTACATGGTCGGCGAGAAGGGCGCGGACGCGATCAAGGCCGACCACACGGACCTGTACAAGTAGGGGCCGGGAGCTTCGGCCTCGAGTGTGTACTCATGGCGAGATTCCGGCCGAAATCCCGCCGTGAGTACACACTGAAATCCCTAGCTACACACTCGAATTCCTGGACGCATTGGTGGTGACGCCGCGGCTGTATCACGGCAAGCGCGCCGCCACGGGTCGGCCTGTTGGATGCTCATGCCTGCCCTAGCCGTGGTCCTGCGGTGTCAGTTTCGACAGCGTCAGCGGCGGCACGTAGCCGCCGATCAGCGTGCGATGCCACCAGGCCCGGTCGCGGCGCAGCTCGGCCGGCGTGGTGAAGCGATACTCGTAGAGCCGTGCCCGCACGTACCGGGGCGGCGCATCGGGGAAGGGGTTGTGCCGCAACAACCGTAGCGTCGGGCGATCGTTCTCCAGCAGCCGCTGCAGGAACGGCGTCAGCCACGGCTGGGCGTAGCCGGGCGAGATCGCGGCGAACCACATCAGCCAGTCCAGCCGCAGATGGTAGGGCGCCCACTGGCGCGGCAGCCGGCGCACGCCACCCGGCTTGCCCTTGAATTCGTATTCCCGCCATACGGTCTGGTCGGTGATGTCGTCGTCGGCGGTGCCTTCAATCACCACCTCGCGGCGGACCCGGCCGATGCTGCCGAACGCGCCGTAGGTGTTCACCAGGTGAAAAGAGTTGAACGACATGTTCATTCGCTGGCGCGACGACAGCATGTTGCGTATCGGCCAGTAGCTCATCACCAGCACGGCGGCGGTGACCGCGACCACCACAACGACGAACCACAGCGGCGACGCCGACGGTTCACCGTGCCCCGGCAGCACACTCTTGGGCAGCAGCAGCGCGACCGACGAATCGTCGATGGCGCTGCACGCCAACAGGATCGTCACCCAATTCAGCCAGGCGAAGTTGCCCGAGGCGACCAGCCACAGCTGGGTGACCACGATGATGGCCGCGGCCACGCCGGCCACCGGCTGCGGCGCGAACAGCCCGAACGGCACGATCAGCTGCGCGAAGTGGTTGCCCGCCACCTCGATCCGGTGCAGGGGCTTGGGCAGGTGGTGGAAGAACCAGCTCAACGGGCCCGGCATCGGCTGGGTCTCGTGGTGGTAGTACAGACAGGTCAGATCGCGCCAGCACGGATCGCCGCGCATCTTGATCAGCCCGGCGCCGAACTCCACCCGGAACAGCAGCAACCGCGCCATCCACAAGGTGAGCAGCGGCGGGGCCACCTCGGCATTGCCCAGGAAGATCATCAGGAAGCCGGTCTCGAGCAGCAGCGACTCCCAGCCGAACGAATACCAGGTCTGCCCGACGTTGACGATCGAGAGGTAGAGCACCCACAGCGTCAGCCACATCAGCATGGCCGCCCACAGCGGCACCGCGTCGGCCGCTCCGGCCACGATGGCCGCCGACAGCGCCGCGCCGAACCAGGAGAGCGCCGCGAACAGTCGATCCGAATAGTGCAGGTGAAAGATGCTCGGCGTGCGCCGCCACGACTGCCCGGCCAAAAACCGCGGGATCGGCAGCATCCCGTGTTCGCCGATGAGCGCGCGGAACTGCGCGGCGGCCGCGACGAACGCCAGCAGGTAAATCACCGCGACGCCGCGCTCGAGCACCAGCCTGCCCACCCAGTAATCGGGTGCGGAAAACCAGCTCATCTCGCTAACTCCTCGGTCGGTGGCGGCTACACCAACCCGCGTATCCAGTCAATCAGCCGATAAACGGGTAGCCAATACTCCGGCCGACTATTCGTGACGGGCTCCGCCGCGCCGGCGGGGCACCGCGACGACCGAGGCGGTAAGCGCCGCAAGCGAAATCAACGCCAGCAGTTGGACATACCCCGCGTGGCCGGCGTACCCGTCGACCGAGCGCCAGGGCTGGCGCGACAACGCCGCCCCGGCCAGGATCAGCCCGCCGGCGCTGCCCGCCATCCCGAGCCGCGCCCAGCGCAGGCCGCCCAGCGCATACCGCAGACCCAGCGCGGCGCCCAGCACCGCCACCCCGGCCGCGCCGGCGATCACCGCCCCGGCGGCCAGCGCCGGGACCGCCGCCCACACCCCGGGCCGCCACGGCCGCGCGGGCGGGTCCTGGGTCCCCCGTTTCCGGGTGCGCCAGCACGCCAGCAGCGCCAGCACCGGCAGCAGCGCCAGCCCGACGGCCAGTCCCGCGCGATACAGCGAATTGGAGGCGAAGCTCAGCGTGATGACGCCGGGATCGCCCGCGGGCACCAGCCAGCCCTGCTGCCAGCCGTTGACCGCGATCGGCGTCAGCCGGGCCCCGGTGCCGGTGCGCGCCACCCACCCGGGATTGATGCTCTCCGGGATGACCAGGATCCGGGAGGTGTTCGACGGGCCGGCCGCCACCTCGCGGTGGTCCGGGCCCCAGCCGCGCCACGACGCAACCCGGACCGGCTGGGCGGCCTCGGCGGCGGCCGGGGTGGACAGCTCGGCGCCGTCGACGACGAACTGGGCGCCCGGGCTGATCAACAGCTCCTGCTGGCCCGCGGGCAGCGCGATCGGGTCGCGCTCGCAGGGCACCGCGGCGACCGGCTGGTCATCGAGCAGGGCGCCGACGGTGGTGTGGATCGCGGTGTGCACGAACCGGCCCGCGACGGCGATGACCGGCCCGCGTTCACAGCCGACGCTGACCTCGCGGGCGCGGTTGCGGCCGGCGTCGGCGGGGGCGATCGGGTTGCCGTCGGCGCCCAGCGCCGCGACCTCGGCCAGCCCGGGCGGCTTGAGCTGGTCGAAGCCCAACGCGTTGCGGTCGATGACGTCTTCCCAATCCAGCAGGCTGATGGTCACCGTGTCGGTCACCCGGGGTTTGAGCGGAATCGTCTGCGCCTGACCGGGTTTCACCGCGGTCACCTGCGGGCCGTCGCCCAGGTTGACGGCCACCATGGTGGGGTGGGCGGGCAGCGCCGCCCGACTGGGAACCAGGCGCACCCCGGCGACCTGAGTGGGCCGGGGCAGGGTGAGCGTCAGGGTGGGCGGCGTCTTGTGCTGCACCACTCGTTGCGGCGCGGTCCAGGCGGTGGCCGGGTCGTCGTCGGTGGCCGCATACGCCGAGCCGAGAACGTCGACGGTATCCGAATCGCCTTGAGCCACAGTCGTATTCGGTTCGGTGATCAGGTCGGCCAGCTTGGGTCCCTGGCGGGGGCGCACCCACACCGTCGGGGTGACCGACGTCGGCGCCGGCACCGTCAGCGTCCGGCTGAAGGTGACCGGCTCTTCCGGGGCCAGCTCCATCGACGGCGCGCAGCGCACACTGTCGGGCGCCCGGGCGCAGCCGGGCCGGCCGGGCAGCTCGGGTCCCAACTCCCACCGCGTGATCGGCGACCCCGGCGGCGGCCCGGGCACCCGCACGGTATGCCGCAGGTCGACCGGGTGCGCGAAGCCGGACGCGTCGTACTGGGTGACGGTCAAGTCGGTGATGCCGAACTGCACCCCGGGCGATCCGTCGTCGGTGCCGGCGGCGGTGATCCGCAGCCACGGGGTCTCGCCGTAGGGCAGCGCCGCGGCGAGCGGCTTGCCCGGCTGGTCAAACCGCAAAGTGGTGCTGCCCGTTGCGGTTTCGATGAGAATGCGGCGGACCTGGGCGCCGACGGCGGTGGCGCTGGGGGTCAAGGTGAGCGCCGCATTGGTCACCGGGTGGTCGAAATCGATCTGCATCCATTGCCCGACGGCCGATTGCAGCGAGTTGGACACCCACGCCGTCGCCGGGTCCCCGTCGATCGCGGCGGCCGGGGAGGTGGCCGGCGCGACGTCGGGCATCGCGGTGGAATCCGAGGCCGAGCTCGACACCGTGATCCGCCCTCCCGTCCACGCGCCGAGCACCGGATCGGCGCCGGGGACCGGGTAGTCGGGCACCCGGTTGTAGGTGTGCCGCGCGTCGCCGGGGGCCCGGATCGCCGACGAATGTTGGTCCACCCGGCCGTAATCCGTCTCGCGGGCCACCGGGGTGTCGGTGACGGTGACGCCGGCCCCGGCGGGCAGCGGCAGCCCGGCGGCTCGCGCGTCGGCGGTCAGCAGCGCCGGGCCCAGCGGCGGCTGGCCCAGCAGCCGCCGCCTTTCGTCAAGGCGCAGCAGCACTTCCGGCCCGCCGTCGATGCGGGCCATCCGGTCGGTGTCGACGAAGTAGGGGGTGCCCGCGTCGCCGCCGGCGTCGACCCGGTAGACCTCGACGGCCGGATATCGAGGCCGCAATCCGCTGTCGGCGACGAAACCGGCCACGGTGCCCGGCCCCACCGGCGCGCCGAACTGCGCCACCTTGTGCAGGCCCGGCGACCCGTCGACGGCTCGGTGCACCAGGATGGGGCGCGCCGAGCGCGACGTGTCGGGGTCCAGGTCGTTGCGCACCACGACATACGAAATGCCTTGGCGGGCAAGCGTATCGGCCAGGCCCAGCGAGGGGCGGCCGGCGGCGAACAAACGCTGCACCGAATCCAGCGCCCGGATGGTCTGCGGCGGGGTCAACGGGATCGAGTCGCGCACCCCCCACGGGCTGGCTCCCAGCACCTGCAGCGGCTCGTCGTGGCTGGTGCCCCACACCTGGGTGGCGAACGGGGCTCCCGGGGCGACGAGCACCCGCCCGGGGGTGGGGGAGCCGGTGTTGTGCTGGGTCAGCCAGTCGGCCGTCTGCTGCCAATACGGCGGGATCGCGGTGAACGTCCCCGGCGGGGTCAGCCGGCCCGTCCAGGCGAGCGACGTGCTGACCATCAGCGCGGTCAGCACCACCACCGCGGTCGCGACCCGCTTATCGCGCTCCGGGTGCGCAAAGGCGCTGAGCCACAACGACTTCGGCGCGCTGCCCGGCAGCGGTATCCGGCCCAGCAGCTGCGCGACGCCCAGCACGATCGGGATCCTGATCACCGAGCCCAGCTTGTGCACGTTGCGCAGCGGCGCCCCGCCGGCGTCCAGGAACGCCTGCACCGCGTGCGCCGCCGGCGAGCCCAGCCCGCCGCTGTAACCGGCGGCCATCAACACCACCCCGACGAGCAGCATGGTGACCAGCCGCCCGCGCGCCGGCATGGTGGGGCCGGCCAGGCCGGCCAGCCCCGCCGCCGCGACCAGGCAGGTGCCCAGCACCGCCGCCGACCCGGTCACCAGCGGAGCCCCCGCGGTGGCGGTCGGCGCCACGTACGGGGTCCAGCTGTCGGTGCCGCGCAACATCTCCACCAGCGACGACCATTGCGTCGTCACACCCGAGGATTCGATGAAGTCCAGGAACGGCGGGCTGATGGCGCGCAGCATCACCAGGCCCACCACCCACCACAGCGTGGCCAGCACCAGCGCCACCAGCCACCACCCGGTGTAGCGCCACCACAACCGATTCGGGCGGTGGCACGCCCACCAGATCACCGCGGGCAGGCAGCCGGCCACGGTGGCGATCGCGTTGACCGCACCCATGAGGGCGACGGCCACCCCCGCCTGCGCGGCCAGCGCGCGCACCGACCTCGGGCCGGTGGCCCGCAGCGCCAGGATGGTGGGCAGCAGCACCCACGGCGCCAGCATCATCGGCAGGGTTTCCGACGAGATCGACCCCAGCGTGGTCAGCACCCGTGGCGACAACGCGAACGCGGCGGCGGCGATCACGCGGGAGCCCGGGCTGCCGATCCCCAGCGCCTCGGCGACCCGCAACAGGCCCCAGAAGCCGACCGTCAACAGCAGCGCCCACCACAGCCGCTGGGTGATCCAGCCGGGCACGCCGAGCGCATGGCCGATCAGGAAGAAGGTGCCGTGCGGAAACAGGTATCCGTAAGCCTGGTTCTGCGCCTGCCCGAACGGCAGCTCGCTGTTCCACAGGTTGGTCGCGCGGGCCAGGAAGCGCAGCGGGTTCGCGGTCAGGTCGAGCTTGGTGTCCGGGGAGATCCGCCCGGGCGACTGGGCGAACGTCAACGCCAGCGCGATCGCGCCGACCAGCCACAACCACCGGCGCGACACCGTCGACGAGGTGGGGTTCGTTTCCGTGGGCGCCGCCCGCGCCGCCCCGACCTCGCCGCTAGCTACGGTTTCCGTACTCCACCCGGTTGAGCACTGATGACTGCGGATCGCCCCCGGGAAGTGGCGGCTTCGTGTCTTGCTGGACCATCAACGTGACGCCGAAGATCGCGGCCGCGCCGAGCAAGAGGCCAACCACAACGCTCGCTGCGGCAGGCGCAACGATCCGGTTCATCGAGGACTCCTGAGGTTTTGCGGGAGGGCGGTCGTGACTTCAACCTAGCGCCAACCTAGCAGAACGGCGGTCGGCCGAATCGCCGGCGCCGGTCACAAGTGCAGGCAGTGCCCGTGGAAGCAGCGGTCGCCGTATTCCACCTGATAGGGCCCGAGCGGGTGCACCGGGGCGTTGGCCGGCGGCGCGGGGTGGCCGGCGTGGCTGGTGGCGGCCAAGGTGATGCCGACGGTGCTCGCCACCCCGATGGACAGCCCCACCGCGGCGCTGGCCACGGCCAACGTGAAACCGGTCATCGCTGGCTCCTCCCCGCACCCGCGTGCTGACCAGGCGCTGGTCAGCCCCCGCTCAGCAACCTACCGCCGATGCCCCCTGCGGACGGATGCGAAACGCCCGTCGTGAAAGCATGGCCCGATGGCATTGTCGCGCCCCCTCGCCGCGCACGCGGCCGTGCTGGCCGCCGTGTCGGCGCTGATGATCGGCTGCGCCCACCGCGCCGCACCCCCGCCCGCGCACTCGTCGACGGCGAACACGCCGGCCGCTGCCCGGCGCCGCGGGTGTGCGTCGACCCGCCGGCAGCGCCGGCCACCCTGAACCTTCGCGACAAGCTGGCCCAACTGCTGATGGTGGGTGTCAAGAACGCCGACGACGCGCGCAACGTCGTCAACGGCTATCACGTCGGCGGCATCTTCATCGGCAGCTGGACGGACCTGACGATCTTCCGGGGCCCGCTGGCCGACATCGCGGCCAAGGCGGGGCCGTTGCCGCTGGCGGTCAGCGTCGACGAGGAGGGCGGCCGGGTCTCGCGGCTGAAATCCCTGATCGGGACGTCGCCGTCGCCGCGTGAGCTGGCGCAGACGCAGACCGTGCAGCAGGTGCACGACCTGGCCGCCGACCGCGGCAAGAAGATGCGCGACCTGGGCATCACCGTCGATTTCGCGCCCGTCGTCGACGTCAGCGACGAGCCCGACGACGCCGTGATCGGCAACCGTTCGTTCGGCGCGGACCCGGCCAAGGTCACCGAGTACGCCGGTGCGTATGCGCAGGGGCTGCGGGACGCCGGGCTGCTGCCGGTGCTCAAGCACTTCCCCGGCCACGGGCACGGCTCGGGCGACTCCCACACCGGTGGCGTGGTCACGCCGCCGCTGGACGACCTGCAGAACGACGACCTGGTGCCCTACCGGACCCTGGTGACCACGCCGCCGGTCGGGGTGATGGTGGGCCACCTGCAGGTTCCCGGGCTCACCGGCGACGTGCCGGCCAGCCTGAGCCCCGAGGCGGTGCAGTTGCTGCGCAACGGCGTCGGCTACAAGGGGCCGCCGTTCACCGGCCCGGTCTTCAGCGACGATCTGTCCAGCATGGCGGCCATCTCCGACCGGTACGGGGTCTCCGAGGCGGTGCTGCGCAGCCTGCTGGCCGGCGTCGACGTCGCCTTGTGGGTCACCACCGACGAGGTGCCGGCGGTGCTGGACCGGCTGCAGAAGGCGGTTGCCTCGGGCGAATTGCCGGCACAGCGGGTGGACGAGTCGCTGGTGCGGGTGGCGACCATGAAGGGCCGCGGCCCGGCCTGCGGGCACTAGCGGCTGTGCGGCCGAACCACATTGCCTACCCTTGACTCAGAACGGACCGGCTGGAGAGGTAAGCGATGGCGGGTGGCACCAAGCGGTTACCGCGTGCCGTCCGCGAGCAGCAGATGCTCGACGCCGCGGTCCAGATGTTCTCGGTCAACGGCTATCACGAGACCTCGATGGACGCCATCGCCGCCCAGGCGCAGATCTCCAAACCGATGCTGTACCTGTACTACGGCTCCAAGGAGGACCTGTTCGGCGCCTGCCTGAACCGGGAGCTGGGCCGGTTCATCGACGCGGTGCGCGCCGACATCGATTTCCAGCAGAGCCCCAACGACATGCTGCGCAACACCATCGCGTCGTTCATGCGCTACATCGACGCCAACCGGGCGTCCTGGATCGTGATGTACACCCAGGCCACCAGCTCGCAGGCGTTCGCCCACATGGTCCGGGAGGGTCGCGAGCAGATCATCGAACTGGTCGCCGGGCTGATGCGGGCGGGCAGCCGCACCCCGCGGACCGACCGCGAGCACGAGATGATGGCGGTGGCCCTGGTGGGCGCCGGTGAGGCGGTGGCCAATCGGTTGTCCACCGGCGACATCGACGTCGACGAGGCGGCCGCGCTGATGATCGACCTGTTCTGGTACGGGCTCAAGGGTTCACCCGAGGAGCGGGAAGCCGCCGCGGCCCAGCCCGAGGCGGACCGCTCCGGCGCCGGCGGCTAGGGCTACCGTCGTCGAGGTGGCCCGAATGCCCGCACCCCGCTCGGACCGCAACGCCCTCGACTTCTTCTGCGCGGTCATCATCGTCGGTGTGCTCGCCGGAATCGCCGGCGTGGCAACCACATTGGTGCTGCGCGTGGTCCAGCACGCCACCTACCACTACAGTTTCGGCGCGCTGCTGGCCGGGGTGGCCGCCAGCAGCCCGATCCGGCGCGTGCTGGGCCCGATGGTCGGCGCGGCGCTGGCCGGGCTGGGGTGGTGGCTGCTGCGGCGGCGCACCGACGTGCCGCCGCTGGCCGAAACGATCGCGCGCTCCGAGCGCGTCCCGCGGCTCGCCTGGAGCATCGACGCCGTGCTGCAGGTGCTGCTGGTCGGATCCGGGGCATCGCTGGGGCGGGAGGGCGCTCCGCGCCAATTCGCTTCAGCGCTCGGCGATTTCGGTATCGGATGGCTCAGACGCCTGTCGTCGCGCGACCGGGAGATCCTGCTGGCCTGCGCGGCGGGGGCCGGTCTGGGCGCGGTGTATGCGGTGCCGCTGGCCGGTGCGCTGTTCGCGGTCCGGATCCTGCTGCGCACCTGGCGGCTGCGGGCGGTGGGCGCGGCGTTCCTGTCCTCCGGGGTGGCGGTGGCCGTCGGCTCGGCCGTCACCGGCGACCAGCCCAACCTGCGATGGCCGGTCGAAGAGTCCACCTACCTGTTGACCGCGCACGGGCTGTTGCTGGCGCCGGTGGCGCTCGCGGTGGGATTGGCCTTCAACCGGTTGATGGCCGTCGCCCGGCCGGCCCGCCCGATGCGGACCTGGACGCTGATCCCGGCGCTGGCCGGCGCCGGCCTGGTGACGGGCGTCTGCTCGCATTGGTGGCCCGAATTGCCCGGCAACGGCCGCAGCATCCTGACGGTCAGTCTGGCCAGCGGCATGACCTTGGCGTCGGCCCTGGCGATCCTGCTGCTCAAACCCGTTCTGACGGCGTTGTTTTTGCGTGCCGGCGGGGCCGGTGGCCTGTTGACGCCGTCGCTGGCCACCGGGGCGGCCGCCGGGGCGGCGCTGGTGCTGACGATCAATTGGGCGACCGGCAGCCAGCTGCACGTGCCCGCGGTGTCGCTGGCCGGCGCCGCCGGGGTGCTGGCCGTCACCCAGGGCTCACCGATCTGGGCGGCGATCTTCGTCTGGGAGCTGGCCCGGCCACCGCTGTGGCTGTTCCTGCTTTTCCTGCTGACCGCGACCGCCGCGCACGGGCTGAAAGTGCTTGCCCAGGGCCGTACTACGACGCACGCCGGCTGACCTACAGCGCCCGGACGGTTCCGGTCAGGTGCGGGTAGCCCTTGGCGATGTTGCGTAGCGCGATGTCCCAGCCGCCGTCGTGTTCGTCGATGTAGAGACCGGTGGTCGCGGGCAGCACCACCGGCTTGCCGAACCGCACCGAGTAGCGCACCGCATCGGGAATCGCGGCTTCGATGTTGGCCAATACCGCTGCGGCGCTGAACATTCCATGCGCGATCACGGTGGGGAAGCCGAATAGCTTGGCCGCGATCGGGTTGGTGTGGATGGGATTGTGGTCACCCCCGACGACGGCGTAGCGGCGGATCAGCCCCGGGGTGATGCGCAGCACGGTCGGCGGCGGCGGCAGCTTGGGCTGCTTCTGCGGCGGCGGTTTGGGTTGGTCGGACAGGCTGGTGCGCTGCTGGTGCAGGAAGGTGGTCACCTGATGCCACGCGGTGTCGTTCCCCACGCTGACGTCGGTCACCAGATCGACCAGCAGACCCTTGCGGTGCTCGCGCAGGTTCTCCGCGTGCACCCGCACCCCGACGGTGTCGGTGACCGCGATCGGACGGTACTGCGTGATGTGGTTCTCGGTGTGCACCGAACCCATTGCCGCGAAAGGGAAGTCGAACCCGGTCACCAGCGACATCAGCGCCGGAAAGGTCAGCGCGAACGGGTAGGTCAACGGCACGTGGTTGCGGTAGCGCAGCCCGGTGACCGCCGCGTACTCGGCCACGTTGGTGCGGTCGATGGGAAGGTCCTCGACGGTGACCGTGCGGGTGGGCAGCGCGCTGCCGCGGGACACCACCGGCAGCGCCCCGGCGGCCGCGCGCAGCATGTTCTTCAAGCCGCTCGGCTGGTTCATCATGCCCCCAGCATCGCCTGGCCGCAGACCCGAATGACGTTGCCGGTCACCGCGTTCGACGCCGGGCTGGCGAAGTAGGCGATGGTTTCGGCGACGTCCACCGGCTGCCCGCCCTGCAGCAGCGAGTTCATCCGGCGCCCCACCTCGCGGGTGGCCAGCGGGATGGCGGCCGTCATCTGGGTCTCGATGAATCCCGGCGCGACGGCGTTGATGGTGATGCCCTTGTCGTAGAGCTCCGGCGCCAGCGCCTGGGTGAGGCCGATCATGCCGGCCTTGGTGGTGGCGTAGTTGGTCTGGCCGCGGTTGCCCGCGATGCCGGCCATCGACGACAGGCCGACGATGCGGCCGCCTTCGCCGATGCTGCCGTTGCCCACCAGCCCTTCGGTAAGGCGAAGTGGGGCAAGCAGATTCACGGCCAACACGGCGTCCCAGCGCGCGTCGTCCATGTTGGCCAGCAGCTTGTCGCGGGTGATCCCGGCGTTGTTGACCAGGATGTCGGCGTGACCGCCGTGGTGCTCGCGCAGGTGCTCGGTGATCTTGTCGACGGCGTCGGGGGCGGTGACGTCGAGCCACAGCGCGGTGCCCCCGACCCGGCTGGCTGTCTCGGCCAGCGTCTCGGCGGCCGATTCCACGTCGATCGCGACCACGCGGGCGCCGTCGCGGGCGAACACCTCGGCGATCGTGGCGCCGATTCCGCGGGCCGCACCGGTCACGATGGCGACCTTGCCGTCCAGCGGCCGTTCCCAGTCCGCCGGGGGCGTGGAGTCGGCCTCGCCGACGTAGAAGACCTGGCCGTCGACGTAGGCGGACTTGGCCGACAGGATGAACCGCATGGTCGACTCCAGGCCCGTCGCGGCGGGTTTGGCGGCCGGCGACAGGTACACCAGCGCCACCGTCGAGCCGTTGCGCAGCTCCTTGCCCAACGACCGGGTGAAGCCCTCCAGGGCGCGCTGGGCGATCCGCTCGTGCGTGCCGGCGGCGGCGTCGGGCGTGGTGCCGACCACCACCACGCGGGCGCAGTGATCCAGGTTGCGCAGCAGTGGGGTGAAGAACTCGTACAGCCCCTTCAGGCCCTCCGGGGTGGTGATCCCGGTGGCGTCGAAGACCAGCCCGCCGAACCGGTCGGCCCAGCGCCCGCCCAGGTTGTTGCCGACCAGGTCGTAGTCCTTGGCCAGCGCCGCCCGCAACGGCTCGACCACGCGGCCCTCGCCGCCGATCAGCAGCGACCCGGCCAGCGGCGGGTCACCGGGCCGGTAGCGGCGCAGCGTCTCGGGTTGCGGGACGCCGAGCTGCTTGGCGAGAAACGATCCAGGACCGGAATTGACAATCTGCGAGAACAGATCGGACGAGACCTTCGGAGCCACCGGAGCTACCTTCCGTGTTGTTTCTGCGTCGGGGTATGCCTATAGGACAACCGTATCGAGGACGAACTTACTTCAGAGTAAGAACAGTGGGTAGTATGGCCCGAGACGGGCGACCCGCAAACCGACCAACCGCAGACACACGGAGAACACAAGTGGCCCCTGCAAGTTCCGAGGCAAGCAAACCGGCTGCTCAGCGCAGTGCGCAGCGGCGGCCAGTGGCCGTCCTGGGTGGCAACCGGATTCCGTTCGCCCGCTCCGACGGCGCCTATGCCGAGGCGTCCAACCAGGACATGCTCACCGCCGCGCTGGAGGGGTTGGTGGACCGCTTCGGGCTGGCCGGTGAGCGGCTGGGCGTGGTGGTCGGCGGCGCGGTGCTCAAGCACAGCCGGGACTTCAATCTGACCCGCGAATGCGTGCTGGGTTCACAGCTGTCGTCCTACACGCCGGCGTTCGACCTGCAGCAGGCCTGCGGCACCGGGTTGCAGGCCGCGATCGCGGCCGCCGAGGGCATCGCCGCCGGCCGCTACGACGTGGCCGCCGCCGGCGGGGTGGACACCACCTCGGACGCGCCGATCGGCCTGGGCGACAACCTGCGCCGCACGCTGCTGAAGTTGCGCCGGGCCAAGTCGAACGTGCAGCGACTCAAGCTGGTGGGCACGTTGCCGGCGACCCTGGGCGTCGAGATCCCGGTCAACAGCGAGCCGCGCACCGGCCTGTCCATGGGCGAGCACCAGGCGATCACCGCCAAGCAGATGGGCATCACCCGGGTCGCCCAGGACGAGCTGGCCGCCGCCAGCCACCGCAACATGGCCGCCGCCTACGACCGCGGCTTCTTCGACGACCTGGTCACCCCGTTCCTGGGCCTGTACCGCGACGACAACCTGCGGCCCGACTCGTCGCCGGAGAAGCTGGCCAAGCTGCGGCCGGTGTTCGGGGTGAAGGCCGGCGACGCGACGATGACGGCGGGTAATTCGACCCCGCTGACCGACGGCGCCTCGGTGGCGCTGCTGGGCACCGAGGAGTGGGCGGCCGCGCACTCGCTGACCCCGCTGGCCTACCTGGTGGATGCCGAGACGGCCGCGGTCGACTACGTCAACGGGCGCGACGGCCTGCTGATGGCCCCCACCTACGCGGTGCCGCGGCTGCTCGCCCGCAACGGCCTGAGCCTGCAGGACTTCGACTTCTACGAGATCCACGAGGCGTTCGCCTCGGTGGTGCTGGCCCATCTGCAGGCCTGGGAATCCGAGGACTACTGCAAGGAACGGCTGGGCCTGGACGCCGCGCTGGGCTCCATCGACCGCTCCAAGCTCAACGTCAACGGGTCCTCGCTGGCCGCCGGTCACCCGTTCGCTGCCACCGGCGGGCGGATCCTGGCGCAGGCCGCCAAGCAGGTCGCGCAGCGTAAGGCCGAGCTCAAGGGCGCCGACAAACCGGTGCGCGCCCTGATCTCGATCTGCGCGGCCGGCGGCCAGGGCGTGGCCGCGATCCTCGAGGCCTGACGGGCCGGGCCCATGAGTTGGGTCACATCGCGTTAGCAAGGGTTAGTAACCGGAGGCCGCGGGTATCCGTGACCCCGGATAGCCCCGTGTTGTGGTCTGACCCCCCGACCCCGACGGCAATACGGGGCATCCCTGACACGACCGCCTGTCAGTTTGCGCGACGGGCGTCCGAGAAGGGCCGCCGCTGGAGTGAGGGGATCCAGCGGCGGCCTTTTTCTGCGCCCGATCGTGCGCCCATCCGGCGCCGCGCAATCAAAAACCCCGCTCCCATCCGGAAGCGGGGTTTTTGATTGCGCTTGTCAGCGGCCTCGGAAGGGCTTTAGAAGGCCGCCTCGTCGAGCTCCATGATGTCGTTGTCCAGCGTCTCGATGACCTCGCGGGTGCTGGTCAGCATCGGCAGGAAGTTCTTCGCGAAGAACGACGCCACCGCGATCTTGCCCTCGTAGAAGGACCGCTCCTCACCGCTGGCACCGGCGTCCAGCGCCGCCACGGCCACCGCCGCCTGACGCTGCAACAACCAGCCGATGATCAGGTCGCCCACGCTCATCAGGAAGCGCACCGAACCCAGGCCCACCTTGTACAGGCTGGTCACGTCCTCCTGGGCGGCCATCAGGTAGCCGGTCAGCGCGGTCGCCATGCCCTGCACGTCGGCCAGCGCCTTGGCCAGCAGTTCGCGCTCGGACTTGAGCCGGCCGTTGCCGGACTCGCTGTCGACGAACTTCTGGATCTGCTCGGACACGTGGGCCAGCGCCACACCCTTGTCGCGGACGATCTTGCGGAAGAAGAAGTCCTGCGCCTGGATGGCCGTGGTGCCCTCGTAGAGCGAGTCGATCTTGGAGTCGCGGATGTACTGCTCGATCGGGTAGTCCTGCAGGAAGCCGGAGCCACCGAAGGTCTGCAGGCTCTCGGTGAGCTTGGCGTAGGCCTGCTCGGAGCCGACGCCCTTGACCACCGGCAGCATCAGGTCGTTGACCTTGACCGCCAGTTCGGCGTCTACCCCGTAGAGCGCCTCGGCGACCGCCGCGTCCTGGTAGGTCGAGGTGAACAGGTACAGCGCGCGCAGACCCTCGGCGTAGGCCTTCTGGGTCATCAGCGACCGCCGCACGTCCGGGTGGTGCGTGATGGTCACCCGCGGTGCGGTCTTGTCGGTCATCTGGGTCATGTCGGCGCCCTGGACGCGAGACTTGGCGTACTCCAACGCGTTCAGGTAACCGGTCGACAGGGTCGCGATGGCCTTGGTGCCCACCATCATGCGGGCCTGCTCGATGACCTCGAACATCTGCGCGATACCGTTGTGCACCTCGCCGACCAGCCAGCCCTTGGCCGGGACGTCGTGCTGGCCGAAGCTCAGCTCGCAGGTCGCCGACACCTTCAGGCCCATCTTGTGCTCGACATTGGTGACGAAGACGCCGTTGCGCTCGCCGAGCTCACCGGTCTCGAAGTCGAACAGGAACTTCGGCACGAAGAACAGCGACAGGCCCTTGGTGCCGGGGCCGGCGCCCTCGGGGCGGGCCAGCACCAGGTGGAAGATGTTCTCGAACAGGTCGTCGGAGTCGGCCGAGGTGATGAATCGCTTCACACCGTCGATGTGCCAGGAGCCGTCGTCCTGCTTGACCGCCTTGGTGCGCCCGGCGCCGACATCGGAACCCGCGTCCGGCTCGGTGAGCACCATGGTCGAACCCCAGCCGCGCTCGGCGGCCATCACGGCCCACTTCTTCTGCTCGTCGGTGCCCAGGTGGTAGAGGATGTTGGCGAAGCCCGCGCCGCCGGCGTACATCCAGACCGCCGGGTTGGCGCCCAGGATGTGCTCGTGCAGCGCCCACAGCAGCGCCTTGGGCATGGCGACGCCGCCGAGGGCCTCGTCGATGCCTACCTTGTCCCACCCGGCCTCGATGACGGCGTGGACGGACTTCTTGAACGATTCCGGCAGCGTCACCGAGTGCGTCTTCGGGTCGAACACCGGCGGGTTGCGGTCGCCCTCGACGAAGGAGTCGGCGATGGGCCCCTCGGCCAGCCGGCTGATTTCGTTCAACATCTCGCGGGCCGTGTCGGCGTCCAGATCGCTGAACTCGCCTTGCCCTAAAGCCTTGTCAACGCCCAGCACTTCGAACAGGTTGAATTCCTGGTCGCGGACGTTGCTCTTGTAGTGGCTCACTACGGTCCTCCTCGTTGAGAATGCCACTTGTGGTTGGGTACTAGGTCTAAGTTACCCACCAGTAACAACTTCAAAATATCGTTCGCGTCAGCGGGATGCAAGCCAATGTGAGCTAGATTTCATTGCCTAATTAACCAACCGGTTGGGCAGACGGGTGCCCACGCCGCGTGCAACCCATCTACCTGCGGTGACGGTGGGGAGGTGAGCAACGAGATGTGCCCTTTGCCGGGCGTCACCGCGGTGCCCGAGGTGGACCTGCGGGCCGATCCCGATGTGTTGCGGGACGGCCTGCGCGAGGCCGCGCACCGGGTCGGCTTCTTCTATCTGACCGGCCACGGGGTACCGGCGGACCTGGTGGACCGGGTGCTCGACGCCGCGCGCCGGTTCTTCCGGCTGCCCCAGGCAGACAAGGACGCCGTCGCGATGGTGCGCAGCCCCCATTTCCGCGGCTACACCCGGCTAGGCGGGGAGCGGACCCGCGGTGCGGTCGACTGGCGCGAACAGATCGACATCGGCCCGGAACGCCCGCCGATCGGCGGGCTGGACAAGTCGGACTACCGGTGGCTGCAGGGCCCCAACCAGTGGCCCGCGGCGCTGCCGGAGCTGCCCGGGCTCATCGAGGAGTGGGACGCCGCGCTGTCCGGGGTGGCCCGCACCCTGCTGCGGCATTGGGCGGCCGCGCTGGGCAGCCCGGACGATGTGTTCGACGCGGCGTTCGCCGATGCGCCGGCCACCCTGATCAAGATCATCCGCTACCCGGGACGCGCGGCCGGCCCGCAGGGAGTGGGCGCGCATCGCGACGCCGGTGTGCTCACCCTGCTGCTGGCCGAGCCGGGCAGCCGGGGCCTGCAGGTGCGCCGCGGCGGGCCGGGCGGCGACGGCTGGATCGACGTGCCGCCGCGGCAGGGTGCGTTCATCGTCAACATCGGCGAGCTGCTGGAGGCGGCGACGCGGGGCTACCTGCGCGCCACCGAGCACCGGGTGAATCTGGCGGGGTCGACGGCAGAGCGGATCTCGGTGCCCTACTTCTTCAATCCGCGCCTCGACGCCCGGATACCCGTGCTGCCGCTGCCGCCTGAACTCCGGGCGCACGCCGGCGAGCGCTGGACTCCGTCGGAGGATCCGGCCGACCCCATCTTCTCCGTCTACGGCCGCAACGCCTGGAAGAGCCGGCTGCGCTCGCACCCCGATGTCGCCTCGGCGCACGGCTTTTCGGCGCACCACGGCGCAGCGGACTGATCCCGCGTAGCGCCAGGGTGGCCGCGACGGCGCCATCCGCGCCGGGTAGGGTCACATCCGAAAATCCCGTGTCCGGCCTAGGGGCGAATGAAGTCCGGTGAATTCGAACAACAAGCTGACAGCGTCGTCACTTCGTGAGGCCTTCGGTCATTTCCCGTCCGGTGTGGTGGCGATCGCCGCCGAGGTGAACGGAACCCTGGAGGGCCTGGCGGCCAGCACCTTCGTCCCGGTCTCGCTGGACCCGCCGCTGGTGTCATTCTGCGTGCAGAACACCTCGACCACCTGGCCCAAGCTCAAGGACCGGCCCATGCTGGGGATCAGCGTGCTCGGCGAGGAGCACGACGAGGCCGCCCGCACGCTGGCCGCCAAGACCGGCGACCGGTTCGCCGGGCTGGAGACCGTCTCGCGGCCCACCGGCGCGGTGTTCATCAAGGGCACCGCCCTGTGGCTGGAAAGCGCGGTTGAACAGCTGATCCCGGCCGGGGATCACACCATCGTGGTGTTGCGGGTCAACGAGGTGACCGTGGACGCCAACGTGGCGCCCATCGTGTTTCATCGCAGCGGGTTCCGCCGCCTCGGCGCCTGATCTTTTCTGATTTTCCGGCCCGCCCCTTGGTCAGGTTGGTCAGGGGCGGTGGCTGAGTTCTTCGCGAAAACCCTGGATGCGGTTCTCGAGTTCGGCGGCGTCGCCGTGCCGCCCCTCCTTGCGCGCCAGCTGGGCGCGCACCGACAACTGCCGAATCGCGGTGCGAATGTTGTTGATGCTGGCGGTCTGTCGCATCGGCTCCATGAGATGCCTTTCCGGTCGTGGGTACACGGCCGCGCGCGGGCGGCCCGACAGGATGCCAGGGGGTTACCCGGGGACCGCGACGGCCTAACCCGGCCGCGGGGCCGGCACGCTCAGCGACGGAACAGCTTGTTACCGAGCCACACCACCGGGTCGTATTTGCGGTCGGCGACCCGCTCTTTCATCGGGATCAGCGCGTTGTCGGTGATCTTGATGTTCTCCGGGCAGACCTCGGTGCAGCACTTGGTGATGTTGCAGTAGCCCAGGCCGTGCTCGTCCTGGGCGTCGTTGCGCCGGTCTCGGGTGTCCAGCGGGTGCATCTCCAGCTCGGCGATGCGCATCAGGAAGCGCGGGCCGGCGAACGCCTTCTTGTTCTCGTCGTGGTCGCGAATCACGTGGCAGACGTTCTGACACAGGAAGCACTCGATGCACTTGCGGAACTCCTGCGAGCGCTGCACGTCCTCCTGGGCCATCCGGTACTCGCCGGGCTGCAGGTCCTTGGGCGGCGCGAAAGACGGGATCTCGCGGGCCTTTTCGTAGTTGAACGAGACGTCGGTGACCAGGTCGCGGATCACCGGGAAGGTGCGCAGCGGCGTGACGGTGACCACCTCGTCCTCGGCGAAGGTGGACATCCGGGTCATGCACAGCAACCGCGGATAGCCGTTGATCTCCGCCGAGCAGGAGCCGCACTTGCCGGCCTTGCAGTTCCACCGGACCGCCAGGTCGGGCGTCTGGGTCTGCTGCAGGCGATGGATGATGTCGAGGACGACCTCGCCCTCGTTGACCTCGACCGTGAAGTCCTGCAACGCACCGTTGGCGTCGTCACCGCGCCACACCCGCATCTTCGCGTTGTAGGTCATTTGCTCTCCGTCCCGGGGTCCGTCCTGGGGCCCCGTCCTGGGTGCCCGGCGAGTTCCTCGTCGGTGTAGTACTTCTCCAGCTCGGCGATGTCGAACAGTTCCAGCAAGTCGGGCCGCATCGGCGTCTGGTCTTTCTTGCGGATGCTGATGTCGGGAATCACCTCGTCGCCCCCGGCCGCCTCGCACACCAGCAGCACCTTGCGCCAGGCCGAGTCCATCGACGGGTGGTCGTCGCGGGTGTGCCCGCCGCGGCTCTCGGTGCGCTCCAGCGCGGCCTTGGCGACACATTCGCTGACCAGCAGCATGTTGCGCAGGTCGAGGGCCAGGTTCCAGCCCGGGTTGTACCGGCGTTGCCCGTCCACGTGCAGGTTCTTGAACCGCTCCCGCAGTTTGCCCAGCCGCGCCAGGGCCTCGGAGATCTCGTCGGCGTTGCGGATGATGCCGACCAGGTCGTTCATCGACTGCTGCAGTTCCAGCTGCAGGGTGTAGGGGTTCTCGGCGGTGCCGCCGGCCGGCGCCTCGAACGGGGCCAGCGCCCGCTTGGCGGCCGCCTCGACGGCGTCGGGGCTGATGGCCGGGCGGCTGCTCAGCGCGCGCACATAGTCGGCGGCGCCCAGCCCGGCCCGGCGGCCGAACACCAGCAGGTCCGACAGCGAGTTGCCGCCCAGCCGGTTGGAGCCGTGCATGCCGCCGGAGCACTCACCGGCCGCGAACAGGCCGGGGACGGTGGCCGCCCCGGTGTCGGCGTCCACCTCGACGCCGCCCATCACGTAGTGGCAGGTCGGTCCGACCTCCATCGGCTCCTTGGTGATGTCGACCCCGGCCAGCTCCTTGAACTGGTGGTACATCGACGGCAGCCGGCGGTTGATCTCCGCCGGTGTCAGCCGCGACGCGATGTCGAGGAAGACGCCGCCGTGCGGGCTGCCGCGGCCGGCCTTGACCTCGGAGTTGATGGCGCGCGCGACCTCGTCGCGGGGCAGCAGGTCGGGAGTGCGGCGGGCCGAGTCGTTGTCCTTGAGCCACTGGTCGGCTTCTTGCTCGGTCTCGGCGTACTGGCCCTTGAACACCGGGGGGATGTAGTCGAACATGAACCGCTTGCCCTCGGAGTTCTTCAGCACCCCGCCGTCACCGCGGACACCCTCGGTGACCAGGATCCCTTTCACACTCGGCGGCCACACCATGCCCGTCGGATGGAACTGGACGAACTCCATGTTGATCAGCGAGGCGCCCGCCCGCAGCGCCAGGGCGTGCCCGTCGCCGGTGTACTCCCAGGAGTTCGAGGTGACCTTGAACGACTTGCCGATGCCGCCGGTGGCCAGCACCACCGCGGGCGCCTCGAACAGCACGAACTGGCCGCTCTCGCGCCAATAGCCGAACGCGCCGGCGATCGCGTCGCCGTCCTTGAGCAGCTCGGTGATCGTGCACTCGGCGAACACCTTGATGCGCGCCTCGTAGTCGCCGAGTTCGGCGTAATCCTCCTGCTGCAGCGAGACGATCTTCTGCTGCATGGTGCGGATCAGCTCCAGGCCGGTGCGGTCACCGACGTGCGCCAGCCGCGGGTAGGTGTGCCCACCGAAGTTGCGCTGGCTGATCTTGCCGTCCTTGAGCCGATCGAACAGCGCGCCATAGGTTTCCAGCTCCCAGACGCGGTCCGGGGCCTCCTTGGCGTGCAGCTCGGCCATGCGCCAGTTGTTGAGGAACTTGCCCCCGCGCATGGTGTCGCCGAAGTGGGTCTTCCAGTTGTCCTTCGGGTTGGTGTTGCCCATCGAGGCCGCGCAGCCGCCCTCGGCCATCACGGTGTGCGCCTTGCCGAACAACGACTTGCACACCACCGCGACCCGCAGGCCGCGTTCCCGCGCCTCGATGACCGCGCGCAATCCCGCGCCGCCGGCGCCGATGACGACTACGTCGTAGGCATGCCGTTCGACCTCAACCATGAAACCTCGCTAGCTAATTCTGATTCTTCGTCAAATGGCTTGTCAGCCAACAAATCTCAGGTCGGGGATGGTGCCGCTGGCCACCAGGGCGATGTAGAAATCGGTGAGCATCAGGGTGCCCAGCGTGATCCAGGCGTACAGCTTGTGCCGGGTGTTGATGTGGCTGACCTGGGTCCAGATCCAGTACCGCACAGGGTGCTTGGAGAAATGCTTGAGCCGGCCACCGGTCACGTGCCGGCAGGAGTGGCAGGACAGCGTGTAGGCCCACAGCATGATGACGTTGCCGAGCAGGATCAGATTGCCCAGCCCGAAGCCGAATCCGCCCGGACCGGTGTCGGAGTGGAACGCCACGATCGCGTCGTAGCTGTTGATCACCGAGATGAGGAAGGCGATGTAGAAGAAGTACCGGTGAGTGTTCTGGATGATCAGCGGGAACCTGGTCTCGCCGGTGTAGTGGACGCGGGGCTCGGCCACCGCGCAGGCCGTCGGCGACTGCCACACCGTGCGGTAGTAGGCGCCGCGGTAGTAGTAACAGGTCAGCCGGAACAGCAGCAGGAACGGCAGCGACACCGCCGCGTACGGCAACCACCACACGTCCGGCAGGAACTGCGGCCAGATGTCGCCGGCCTCACCGCAGCCCTTGCTGACGCACGGCGAGTAGAACGGCGTCAGGTAGTGGTACTTGCCGACGAAGAAGTAGTTCTGCTGGAAGGCCCGCGCGGTCGCATAGATGAGGAACGCGGCGAAGCCCAGGTCGATCCGCAGCGGCGACATCCACCACCGGTCGGTGCGCAGGGTGCGTTGCTCGATGCGGGCGCGTGTGGGTGAAAAGACACCGGACGCAGGACGGTTCGCCGTGGGTGCGCTCATCTGGTTGTTCCTCTTCGAACGGGCTGTCTGTCGAAGGGTACACAGATGCGAGCCCCCCTTCTGCGGGGGGCTGGCTGGGGGCGCTCGGGTTGTTCAGGACCTGTGGTGGCCGCCGACGCCCTCGTCGTCGACGTCGCGCCAGAATTCGCTGTCGTACTGGGTGTCGGGGATGACGACCTTCTCCCCGGACTGCTGCACGGTGGCGCGGGCCAGGTCCAATTCGGATACGTCGGTGTCGAGCAGGTCGACGTCGGACAGGATGCGGTCGGCGTCGATGACGATGCGGCGCATCGCCGGGCTGTCGCCGTAGCGCGCCCGCAGGGAGCTCACACACCGCCGCAGGCCGCCGATGAGGTCGTGCAGCTCGGCGAATTCGGTCGTGCCCGTGGTGCCCGGCGTGCTAGTCAACGGATCTCCTCGAGGAGTGTTTCGGATCACAGTACGTCCCCGATAGTAGCCACGACACGCGCCAGACGTCAGGCGTTCATCGGCCCCGCGACCGGCACGCCGCGTCGGCGGGCCGCGGGATGCTGCCTGCCGGGGGCACCAACAGACGCGCGAGCAGACGCAAAAGCCCCCGAAAGGCCTTGCTTTCGGGGGCTTTTGCGTCTGCTCGCGCGGAGTACGGCGCGGATTACTTGGTGATCGCGATGCGCTTGGCCTGGTTTCCGGCGTACGCACCGGTGACCCGGACCGTCAGCACCCCGGCGTCGTAGGACGCCGTGATGTCGTCGTCGGTGACGTGGCCGGGCAGCTGGAACGACCGGTGGAACGAGCCGTAGCGGATCTCCCGCAGCGTGCGGCCGTCCTTCTCCTCCGCGTGCTCGTCGCGGTGCTCGCCGCGGATCACCAGGCGGCCACGGTCTAGCTCGACCTGGACGTCCTGGTCGACGTCAACGCCGGGCAGCTCGACACGTACGATCGCGTCGTCGCCGTCCTTGACGATCTCGGCGGCGGGCTTGAAAGCGCTGGTCGCGGGCTTGTTCCAGTCCGCCGCGGCGGCGGGGCCGAAGAAGTCGCGCAGCCACCGGTCGGTGTCCCAGGCCGGTCGTGTCCACAATGCGAGGTTGCTCATGGTGCTTCCCTTCCACTTCCTTGAGCTTCGTTGTGAGATTCCTGTGACCGGCGCCTCGTCGGCCGGCTACTCCTACAAACATGAGTCGACCACACTTAAGTTCCAGCTGGCCGTTCGCCGGCAGCGAACGATCAATCACAGCCGTTCCTGTGAGTTGTGAGATCCTCGTCATAGGACCGTCACATTGGGCGAAAAAGACGTAATTTCTCGCCGTTACCCTCAAAGCCATGTCTGCAGACGGGATTTCGCGCGACGGCTGTGCGCCGCGTCACATCATCGTAGTCGGACATGGCATGGTCGGACACCGGTTCGTGGAGGCGCTGCGCGCCCGCGACACCGAGGGCCGTTGGCGCATCACGGTTTTCGCCGAGGAGGCTGACGCCGCCTACGACCGGGTGGGGCTGACTTCGTACACCGAGAGCTGGGACCGCGCGCTGCTGGCGTTGCCCGGCAACGACTACCAGGGTGACCCGCAGGTCCGGCTGGTGCTCAACCAGCGGGTCACCGAAATAGACCGCGCGACAAAGTCAGTGGTGACCGCCGACGGTCAGCGGCACCACTACGACACCCTGGTCCTGGCCACCGGTTCCTACGCCTTCGTGCCGCCCGTGCCCGGCCACGAGCTGCCTGCCTGCCACGTCTACCGCACCCTCGACGACCTCGACGCCATCCGCGCCGACGCCCAGCGTGCGGCGCAGACCGCCCATGCTCGCGCCGGCGTGGTCATCGGCGGCGGCCTGCTCGGGCTGGAGGCCGCTAATGCGCTGCGCCAGTTCGGCTTAGCGACCCATGTGGTCGAGATGATGCCGCGGTTGATGGCCCAGCAGATCGACGAGGCCGGCGGCGCGCTGCTGGCCCGGATGATCGGCGACCTGGGCATCTCGGTGCACGTCGGCACCGGCACCGAGGCGATCGAACCGGTCGAGGGCCCCGACGGGTCCACGACGGTGCGGGTGCGCCTGAGCGACGGCCAGGTGATCGACGCCGGCCTGGTCATCTTCGCGGCCGGCATCCGGCCGCGCGACGAGCTGGCGGTCGCCGCCGGCCTCGCCCGCGCCGAGCGGGGCGGGGTGCTCACCGACTTGTCCTGCCGGACAAGCGATCCCGACATCTACGCGATCGGCGAGGTGGCCGCGATCGACGGCCGGTGCTACGGCCTGGTGGGGCCGGGCTACACCTCCGCCGAAGTGGTGGCCGACCGGCTGCTGGACGGCAGCGCGGAGTTCGGCGAGGCGGACCTGTCCACCAAGCTCAAACTGCTGGGCGTCGACGTGGCCAGCTTCGGCGACGCGATGGGGACGACCGAGAACTGCCTCGAGGTCGCGATCAACGACGCGGTCAACCGCACCTACGCCAAACTGGTGCTCTCCGATGACGCCAAGACCCTGCTCGGCGGTGTGCTGGTCGGCGACGCCTCGTCCTACGGGGTGCTGCGGCCCATGGTCGGCAGCGAGCTGCCGGGCGACCCGCTGGCGCTGATCGCGCCGGCCTCCTCCGGCGGCGGAACGGCGTTGGGCGTTGGGGCGCTTCCCGATTCGGCGCAGATCTGCTCCTGCAACAACGTCACCAAGGGCGACCTGAAATGCGCGATCGCCGACGGCTGCGCCGACGTCGCCGCGCTCAAGTCGTGCACCTCGGCCGGCACCTCGTGCGGGTCGTGCGTGCCGCTGCTCAAGCAGCTGCTGGAAGCCGAGGGGGTGGAGCAGTCCAAGGCGCTGTGCGAGCACTTCAGCCAGTCGCGGGCCGAGCTGTTCGAGATCATCTCGGCCACCGAGATCCGCACCTTCTCCGGCCTGCTGGAGCGCTTCGGCCGCGGAAAGGGTTGCGACATCTGCAAACCCGTGGTCGCCTCGATCCTGGCGTCCACCGGGTCGGAGCACATCCTGGAGGGTGAGCAGGCCTCGCTGCAGGATTCCAACGACCACTTCCTGGCCAACATCCAAAAGAACGGCAGCTACTCGGTGGTGCCCCGGGTGCCCGGCGGCGACATCAAGCCCGAACACCTGATCCTGATCGGCCAGATCGCCCAGGACTTCGGCCTTTACACCAAGATCACCGGCGGCCAGCGGATCGACATGTTCGGCGCCCGGGTGGACCAGCTGCCGGCGATCTGGAAGCGGCTGGTCGACGGTGGCATGGAGTCCGGCCACGCCTACGGCAAGGCGCTGCGCACCGTGAAGAGCTGCGTGGGCACCGACTGGTGCCGGTACGGGCAGCAGGACTCGGTGCAGCTGGCCATCGACCTGGAGCTGCGCTACCGCGGGTTGCGGGCGCCGCACAAGATCAAGATGGGGGTCTCGGGCTGCGCGCGCGAGTGCGCGGAGGCGCGGTCCAAGGACGTCGGCGTCATCGCCACCGAGAAGGGCTGGAACCTCTACGTCGGCGGCAACGGCGGTATGACGCCCAAGCACGCGCAGCTGCTCGCCAGCGACCTGGACACCGAGACGCTGGTCCGCTACATCGACCGGTTCGTCATGTACTACATCCGCACGGCCGACCGGCTGCAGCGCACCGCGCCGTGGGTCGAGTCGCTGGACGGCGGTCTGGACCACGTCCGCGAGGTGGTGTGCGAGGACTCGCTGGGGCTGGCCGAGGAATTCGAGGCCGCAATGGAGCGGCATGTGCGCAACTACAAGTGCGAATGGAAGGGCGTGCTGGACGATCCGGACAAGCTGTCGCGGTTCGTGTCGTTCGTCAACGCCCCCGACGCCGTCGATTCGACGGTGGCGTTCACCGAGCATGCCGGCCGCAAAATCCCTGTGTCCATTGGCATGCCGAAGATCCGTCAGGGGTAGTTCCGGAGGAACTGGGAGATAACATGACACTTCTCAACGACATTCAGGTGTGGACGAGCGCATGCTCCTACGACCACCTCATCCCGGGCCGCGGTGTCGGGGTGCTGCTCGACGACGGTTCCCAGGCGGCGCTGTTCCGGCTCGACGACGGCACGGTGCGCGCGGTGGGCAACGTCGACCCGTTCTCCGGGGCGGCCGTGCTGTCCCGCGGCATCGTGGGCGACCGCAACGGCTGCCCGACGGTGCAGTCGCCCATCCTCAAGCAGGCGTTCTCCCTCGAAGACGGTACCTGCCTGGACGATCCGAGCGTTTCGGTGCCGGTGTACCCGGTGCGCATCACCGCCGACGGCTACGTTCAGGTGGGCCGCGACTACCAGCCGCGGGCGGCCTGAGCGGTCACCGGGTGATGTCGCCGACCAGGTAGCGCTGCATAGTCGGCCCGATCGCGTCGACGATGGCGTCCACCGACATCGAATGCAGCGGCTCCGAGCGGATGCCGTAGCGCATGATGCCCAGGCCCACCAGCTGGGAGGCGCACAACGAGGCCCGGACGGCCACCTTGTCGGCGCCCAGGATTCTCAGCAGCGGGCCGAAGACCGGGCCGATGAACATGCCCTGCACGATTTCGGCGGTCTTTGCCATCCCGGTGGACGCGATGGCGCTGGCCGCGAACGGCCCGCCGCCGGCGGCGTCCCACGTGGTGATCAGCATCCGCAACGTGCGCCGGCCTACCTGGTTGACGCCCCCGGTGACGATCCGGTCGATGAATTCCGGTGTGCCGAAGGGCAACCGCAGCATCTTGGCCACGGGGTCGAGAAGCCCGTGCGACGGCTCTTCGCGGCGGGGCATGGTGTCAGGATCGCCGGTCGTGGGGCAAAGATCAAGGAACCGGCCGCGTGGCGGGCGCGTGGGCGCGCTGGTGCGGACCCGTTCGGCGGGACGCGTGCCGGGCGGTGGCGGCGAGCACCGGCGGCAGGGCGCGGCGGAATCTGTTCGCGATCAGCCGCGCCAGCCCTGGATGTGTGCTCAGCGGCGCACTGACCAGATCGGCGCCGCAGCCGTGCAGCCGCTGTTGGAACAGCCCGTCGGCCAGCAGGTAGGAGGCGACGACCACGCGCCGCCGTTGCGGCGGCATGCGGCCGGGCCGGCGACCGCCTCGCCAGCGGCGGGTCCCGGTGGCCGCGAACCCGAGGGTGACGCGTGATCCGGTCAGCGCCGACAACCACGTCGCCGCGGTGTGCAGGTCGGCCCGCGCCTTGTCGTCGGAGGTGCCCGCCGCCGCCAGCACCACCGAATCGTTTGGGCGCCAACCACATTCGAGCAGTTGATCGCCGACGATCCGGGCGATCTGGCCGCTGGGCCCCAGCGCCGGGGTGACTGTGACGTTCGGGTGTCCGCTGGGCGCGACGTGGGCTGGCAGATCGGCGCGGACGTGATAACCGCGCGACAGGAAGGCCGGCACCACGATGGCGGGCCGGCCGGCCGCCCGGGCCGCGGCCAGGACCTCGCTGGGGGTCGGCCCCACCACGTCCACGAACGCCACCTCGACGCGGCCGCCGACGAGCGTACTCACTTGCGCCGCAAGGCCTTCGATCATCGCCACACCGCCCGGCCGGCGGGTGCCGTGCGCCACCAGGATCAGTGCCATGCCGATCCGTCCGGGGTGTCGATCGCCAGCCGGTAGCCGCGCTTGACCACCGTCGCGATGATGTTCTTGTCGCCCAGCGCCGTTCGCAGCCGCAGCACGGCCGTGTCGACGGCGTGCGGGTCGTTGCTGTTGCCGGGAAGCACCCGCAGCAAGTCGTTGCGCGCGACCACGTCACCGGGGCGCGCCGCCAGCGCGCGCAGCGTCGCCATGGCCGACCCGGACAGCGACTTGACCGCGCCGTCGACCAGCACACAGGTGCCGCGGATCTCGATCTGGTGCCCGGCCGCCCGCAACGTGCACGAGCGCAGCGGCGGCAACTCCTGGGCGATGTGACGGGCCAACGCCCCCAACCGCATCCGCTCCGGCGACGACGTCGGCACACCCGCGCGGATCAACGGCTGCGCGGTCACCGGCCCCACGCACATGGCGTGTACGTCGCTGCGAAGTGCTTGCAGCAGTTGGTCTTCGATGCCCAGCTCGCGGCTGCGCTCCAGCAGCGCCGCGCCGGCGGGCGCCGAGGTGAAGGTGACCGCGTCGAACTGCCGCCGCGCCACGGAGGCGACGAGTTGGTCGAATTCTCCGCCGGCCGGTGTCGGCTTCCAGCGGTAGACGTGGATGGGCATCACCTGCGCGCCGGCCGAGCGAAGCCCATTGATGAACTCCGGGAAGGGATCCCAGCCGTCGGCCGCGCCGTGCAGCTGCACCGCGATCCGCTTGCCGGCCACACCGGAGTCGAGCAGGTAGCGCAACACCTCGCGCGACGATTCGGATTTCGGCGACCACTCCTCGTGCAGCCCGGCGGCGCGCAACGCGCCCGTCGCCTTGGGCCCGCGGGCCACGATCCGGGCCTGCGACAGCGCCGACAGCAGTTGGGGGGCCAGGCCCCAGCCGTCGGCCGCGGCGACCCAGCCGCGGAAGCCGATCCCGGTGTGCGCCACCAAGATATCGGGCGGTTGGGCGATCACCGCCTCGGTGTGGCGGTGCAGCTCCTGGTCCTCGGGCAGCGCGATGATGTTGATGGCGGCGGCGCTGGTGACTTCCGCGCCGTTGCGGCGCAGCAACGCGCACAGCTCCTCGGCCCGGTTCGCCGAGGTGACGGCGATCCGGTAGCCGGTGAGCGGCGCGGAGTCCGGCGGGGCCAGTTGCGGGGCCATATGAAGTGTGTATGCCTAGGACGTTTCCGTTGCGTTACCGAGCAATTGCTGTGGCATTGCCCCTGTTGCGAGTCCGCTCACAGCCGCGCGGCCTGGGTTTCGGGCAGCGAGATCCCGGGCGCAGTGACCGGCCGCCGCACGTACACCATCCAGGTCATGATGGCGGCGACGACGTAGGACGCCATGAACGTCCAGTACGCCGACGTCTCGGTTCCGGTGCTCAGGTAGGACTGGCGCAGCGCCAGGTTGATCGCCACCCCGCCGAACGCCCCGACCGCCGAGCAGATGCCGATCAGCGACCCCGCCATGGCGCGCGCCCATTGGCGGCGCTCGTCCTCGCTGGTGTCCCGGCCGCGGCTGCGGGCCTCGTAGACCGACGGGATCAGCTTGAACACCGAGCCGTTGCCCATGCCGGACAGGATGAACAGCACCATGAAGCCGACGACGTAGCCGATCATGCTGACCGAATGCGCGCCCGCGTGCTGGTCGTCGACGGTGCTGACGATCACCAGCAGGCCGGCCGCCAGGGTCATCGCGGCCAGCACGCCCAGCGTGACGCGGCTGCCGCCGACACGGTCGGCCAGCCGGCCGCCGTAGATCCGCGCCACCGAGCCCAGCAGCGGGCCGATGAAGGCCAGCTGGGCGGCGTGCAGCGCGGCATGCTTGGCGCTTTCCCCGTTCTCCAGGAAGTTGACCTGCATCACCTGCCCGAAGGCGAACGAGAAGCCGATCCAGGAGCCGAAGGTGGCGATGTAGAGCAGCGAGATCACATGGGTGTCGCGTTCGAACAGGATCGAGCGCATGGTGCTCAGCTGGGTGCCGTGGTTGATGTCGTCCATGAACATCGCGGCGGCGATGGCCACCGCGGCCAGGAACACCAGATACACCGCGCACACCCAGTACGGGGCCTGGTGTCCGGCGGTGGCCAGCACCAGCAGGCCGACCAGCTGGATCACCGCCACCCCCAGGTTGGCGACGCCGGCGTTGACGGCCATGGCCGCGCCCTTGAGCCGCTGCGGATAGAACGCGTTGACGTTGGCCAGAGACGCCGCATAGTTGCCGCCGCCCAGCCCGGTCAGGGCGGCGCACAGCACGAAAAGCCACAGCGGCAGACCGGGATTGGCCAGCAAGACGATGGTGCCGACGGTGGGGATCAGCAATACGACCGCCGAGAAAGTCGTCCATTTGCGGCCGCCGAAGGCCGCGATGCCCAGGGTGTAGGGGATCCGGGCGCAGCCACCGACCAGGGTGGCCACCGCGCCCAGCAGCAGCTTGTCGCCGGCGGAGAAGCCGTACACGGCCGCGGGCATGAACAGCGCCATCACCGGCCACAGGGTCCAGATCGAAAACGCCACGTGGTCACCGGCGATGGTGCACAGCAGGTTGCGACGGGCGATCCTTTTGTTGCCGGCCTCCCAGGCCGCTGCGTCTTCCGGATTCCAGTCCGTGATGCGGTGGTCGCGGCCCATCCGATCGTCACCTTTCCTCGAAGAAGACGCGCCGTTGTCGTCCGCTCGCCGTCGAAACCCGTTGGGCGCGTTCGGGTATGGCGCCCATCGGACGGCGTCGTCGAGCCAGGTGGCACCGCGCTCACCCGGGGTATCGGGAAAGCTGTTGCCGAGCCTGGCTTTCGACGCCTGTGTGGGCACCCCGAATGAAGAGGCGTGCCCCGCCGTGTTTTCCGATGCTCACACTTTGGACGCGAGCGGGTCAACCGGAACGGGCCGATATCCGCTGTCAGTTGATTACCAGTTGTCTGGTAAATCCCTGAAGGGTCGGTCGGCGCGGGTCAGCGGCGAATGCACAGCGGCGCCAAGTGATTTCGTCCAGAGACGGCGGCCGGTGTGAGCTGGGCAATAGTTTGTGCGCGAGCGGCGTCAGGCGAACGGCCAACTTGCGGCGCCGGCGTGGGCGCCGGCCAGCGCCCGCGGCCGCGCCCAGTGCAGCCGCACGTATTGGCCGGGCCGCACCTGGGCGATCTTGTCGACGTCCTCGTCGGTGACCACGCCGACCACCGGGTAGCCGCCGGTGACCGGATGGTCGGGCCCCAGGATCACCGGTAAACCGTTGGGCGGCACCTGGATTGCGCCGCGGGTGGTGCCCTCGCTGGGCAGCTGCCGGTCCGGGTAGCGGTGTTGCAGGGGGCGACCCTCCAGCCGCATGCCGACGCGGTCGCTGCGGTCGGAGGCCATCCAGATCGTGTGCACCAGTGCGTCGGGATTGACCAACCAGTCGTCGCGCGGCCCCGGCACCACCTGCAGTTCCATCAGATGCCCGGTGATGGCCGCCACCGGCGCCTGGTCCAGTTCGGGATAGTCCTGCGTGTGTTCCCCGATCGGCAGCCGGTCTCCGGCCCGCAGCGGCGCCGGGCCGATGGCCGACATCACGTCGTAGCTGCGCGAACCCAGCACCGGGTCCACGCAGATGCCGCCACGGACCGCGAGGTAGCTGCGCAGCCCGGCGCGGGGCGTGCCCAACGCGATCACCTGGCCGTCGCGCACATGCTGAATGCTGTTGCTGCCGAACTCGATTCCGTCGACCGTGGGATCCGCGTCGGCCCCGGTCACCGCGATGTCGACGTCGCCGCCGCGGACCCGGGCCGCGAAACCGCCGAAGGTCACCTCCACGGTGGCGCGGTCGTCGGGGTTGGCCACCAGCCGGTTGGCCAGCTTGTGCGCGCGCCGGTCGGCGGCTCCGGACCGGCTGACGCCGAGGTGGGCCAGGCCCGGCCGGCCCAGGTCTTCGACGACGGCCAGCGGCCCGGTGCGCAGTATCTCCAGGAATGGCACAGCTGTCTCCTTAGCGAGGCTAGACGGCCCGGAACTGAACCCACATGCCCTGCGTCAGCAGGGCCGGGTTGGGTCGCTGCAGATCCCACAGCACCGCGTCGGTGTGCCCGATCAGCTGCCAGCCACCGGGCGACCGGCGGGGATAGATCGCGCTGAATTCACCGGCCAGCGCCACCGAGCCGGCAGGCACGGCGGTGCGCGGCTCGGCGCGCCGCGGCACCCGCAGCCGCGGGTCGCCGTCCACCAGGTACGCGAAACCCGGTGCGAATCCACTGAATCCGACCTGCCACGGGGTGCCGGTGTGGGCGTCGATCAGCTGCGGGATGGTCAGTCCGGTGTGTTCGGCGACCTCGGCCAAATCCGGGCCGTCGTAGACGACGTCGATGACCACGTCGGCGTGGCGCTCGGCGGGCGGGGTGGACGCGGCGGTGACGTTCATCTTGCGCAGCCGCTGCCGGAGGAGGCCTTGCCGGCCGGGGTCGTCGAGCTTGACCAGCACCGTGCGGGCCGCAGGCACGATGTCGACCACGCCGGGCAGCGCCGCGGCGCGCAGCGCCTGCGCCCACGCCAATACCTCTGCGGTACTGCCGCATTGCACCATCAGCGCTCGATCGCCGTAGTCCAGCACGGCGTTGCCGACCAGGGCTGTCGGCAGGTGGTGGGCCAGGTCGCCGCTAAGATCCGTCACGCTCATTACTCGACGGTAACCCCGGGATCGCGGCCCGTGCGAGGGGTGGCCGACGGATTTTCGAGCACTGCCAGAGCTGCCTTAGCAAACGCTCAAACAGCCGCGACTAGCCCAGGATCTTGGTCAGCTGCGGGGGCAGCTGGTCGGCGATCACCGGGTAGCTCAGCGGGGACGCGAAGGCGATCGCACCCGCCTGGTCCTTGGTGGTGAAGATGTGCCGGTTCTGTGCGGTGGTCAGCGACCCGGCCACCTCGGGGTCGGCCAGCAGCGCCTTTTGGTCGTCGGGGTTCTGGGTCGTCCAGATCACCACGTCGGCGGATTCCAGCACCGATTTGATGTGGTCACGCGGGATGACGGCGCGCTGATCGGTGCCGAACGGTTTGATGCTGTCGGCGATGACCAGCCCCATCTGGTTGAGGAAGTCGGTGCGCCAGCCGGCCATGGTGGCCACCACGGTGCCCTGCCACAGCGCCCCGTGCATCAGCAGCGCCTTCTTGCCGGTCCATTGCGGGTTCTTCTTGCCGATATCGGTGAACTTCTGGTCGACGCCGGCGACCAACGACTTCATCTTCTCGGCCGCGAACACCGCCTGGCCGACGGCGGCGGCCTGCTCCTTCCACGGTTCGAAGAAGGCGTCCCCGTCCGATTGCGCCACGGTCGGGGCGATCGCGGACAGCTTCTGGTAGGTGTCGGCGTCCAGCCCCGCGTTGATGGCCACGATCAGATCCGGTTTGAGACCGGCGATCTGGTCGACCGGGATGCCGTTGTCCAGGTTCAGCACGGTGGGCTGGGCCCCGCCGAGTTTGTCTGCGGCCCAAGGCCACACCGCGAACGGCTGGTCACCGAACCAGTTGGTCACCGCGATCGGCACCACGCCCACGGCGAGCAGGTCGTCCTGCTCGGTGTAGCCGGCGCTGACGACGCGCTTGGGCGGTTCCTTGACGACGGTCTGGCCGAACAGGTGGGTGACGGTCACCGATCCCGGCCCGGCGCCCCCCGGGGGCGGCTGGTGTGCCGAGCACCCCGCCGACAGCCCGGCCGCACCGGCCGTCGCGGCCACGCCGGCTGCCCCTGCGAGCTGCAAGAATCCCCGTCGATTCCATCCCTGTCGCATCGCGTGAGAGTATCGCGTTCCGCCCCCACACACCCATCGCCGCGCTGGTGAGGCCGCTCAGTCCAGCGGCATCCCGGCGTCCATGAAATCCAGTGCCCGGTAGATGGTCTCGGGCGTGGTGGGGGCGCTGTCAAAGGCCGCCATCATGGCGCCGGTCAACGCCCCGGCGAACACCCGGACCTCGAAATCGTCTGCGGCCCGGCCGATCCGATGCGCGATCGCCTCGGCGGCGACGGTCACGGTGCGGTAGTACTCGTCGTACATGGCTGCCTTGAGCTCGGGGATGGAGAACATCAGCCGCTGCCGGGTGCTCTCGAACTCCAGCTGGTCGTCGGGCAGCTGGGACAGCACCGTCGCATAGGCCCGGCGGAACGCCTGCGGCAGCGACAGCTCGCGCGGCTGCGCCTTGAGGGCGTCCAGGATCAGCGGGTCCAGGTCGTCGGCCAGCAGCAGCGACTCCTTGGACCCGAAGTAGCGGAAGAAGGTGCTCGGCGACACGTCGGCGGCCTCGGCGATCTGTTCGACGGTGGTCGCGGCGTAGCCGTTCTGCTCGATGAGGCGAAACGCCTCGCGCCTGATGGCCTGGCGGGTCTTGATCTTCTTGCGCTCCCGCAGGCCCGGGGGAGCCTCACTGGCCGGCATGGGCCGATTCTCCCGCATCGGCGCCGGCCCGCGCCCGCAGCACGGCCACGCGTTGCGAAGTTCTGACAAAGCCTTGCGGGCCGTTGCGATTTCTGCGTAGCGCCGGCGTAACTGTGCACACCACGACCGGTAACACCGCCTCTTTAGCGTCGAGTGGTCACTGCCCGCGCCCGGCGAGACGGGCGCCCTGATGAGACCCGCGCCCGGTGAAACGGGCGCCCTGATGAGACCCGCGCCCGGTGAAACGGGCGCCCTATGAGACAGGGGAGACCCACCGGATGACCACGACCATCACCCCGGTACCGCAGCCCGCGGCGGCGCCCGAGCGGCACAAGGGGCGGCACTGGATCGACGACTGGCGGCCCGAAGACCCCGAATTCTGGGAGACGACGGGCAAGGCGATCGCCCGCCGCAACCTGATCTTCTCGATCTTCGCCGAGCACGTCGGGTTCAGCGTGTGGATGCTGTGGAGCATCGTGGTGGTGCACATGACGGCCGGACCGCACGGGCACCCGTCGGCGTCCGGGTGGGCGCTGACCGCCAGCCAGGCGCTGTGCCTGGTGGCCGTGCCCAGCGGGGTCGGCGCCTTTCTGCGGCTGCCCTACACGTTCGCCGTCCCGGTGTTCGGCGGCCGCAACTGGACGACCATCTCGGCGGCCTTGCTGCTGATCCCGTGCCTGCTGCTGGCGTGGGCGGTCAGCCATCCCGGCATCCCGTTCGGGGTGCTGGTGGCGATCGCCGCGACCGCCGGGTTCGGCGGCGGCAACTTCGCCTCGTCGATGGCCAACATCTCCTTCTTCTACCCGGAGAAGGACAAGGGCTGGGCGCTGGGGCTCAACGCGGCCGGCGGCAACATCGGCGTGGCGGTGGTGCAGAAGGTCATCCCGCCCGTCGTGATCGCGGGCGGCGGCGTGGCGCTGTCCCGGGCCGGGCTGTTCTACGTGCCGCTGGCGGTCGTGGCTGCGGTGTGCGCGTTCCTGTTCATGAACAACCTGACCGAGATCAAGGCCGACGTGAAGCCGGTGTGGCAGTCGCTGCGCCACGCCGACACCTGGATCATGTCGCTGCTCTACATCGGCACCTTCGGATCCTTCATCGGCTACTCGGCCGCCTTCCCGACCCTGCTCAAAACGGTGTTCGGGCGCGGCGACATCGCGCTGGCGTGGGCGTTTCTGGGCGCCGCCATCGGGTCGGTGATCCGGCCGCTGGGCGGCAAGCTGGCCGACCGGGTCGGCGGGGCGCGGATCACCGCGGCCAGCTTCGTGATGCTGGCCGTCGGCGCGGCGGCTGCGCTGTGGTCGGTGAAGGCGGTGAACCTGCCGGCCTTCTTCGCCAGCTTCATGTTCCTGTTCGTCGCGACCGGCATCGGCAACGGTTCGACCTACCGGATGATCTCGCGGATCTTCAAGATCAAGGGCGAGCTGGCCGGGGGCGATCCCGACACCATGGTGACGATGCGCCGCCAGGCCGCCGGCGCGCTGGGCGTCATCTCGGCGGTGGGCGCCTTCGGCGGGTTCATCGTGCCGCTGGCCTACGCCTGGTCGAAGTCGCAGTTCGGCAGCATCGAACCCGCGCTGCGCTTCTATGTGGTGTTCTTCCTGGGCTTGCTGGCCGTCACCTGGTACAGCTACCTGCGCAAGCACAACGCGATCACCCGGGTCGGCATCTAGCCCCAGGACGGTTTCTGCCGGCCGCCGTATCCCTGCCAGGGGGAGTAGTCGGCGATCAGCTCCTCCTGCGGTGGGCGCTGGTCCTCGGGGATGTGCTGCAGGTTGATCCGGATCCGGTACCAGATCGAGCTGGGCCCGCGCATCCCGTCGACCAGGACGTCGGCCGGCTGCAGCCGGGCGGCGGCCTCCGGATGGCGGTCGCGCCAGACATCCAGCGCCGCCATCGCCTCGTCCCTCGTCTTGGTGCGGGCGACCTCGATCAGCGGCATCGAGGACCGGCGCCGGCCGCCGGATCGTGTCCCGGCGCCCTTCGGCGCCCGCTCCGGCGGACCCAGCTCCTCGGCCAACACCAGCAGCCGGTCGAGGTCGCCGACGGCGTCGTCCATGCCCGCCCACGGGTCGCCGATCTCGGCCAACCGGGCAGGCACGGTGTCGATGGTGAACGCCTCGGGCCGGCAGCCGGCCACCTCGTCCCAGCGCAACGGCGTCGACACCCGGGCGTCCGGGGTCGCCCGCACCGAGTAGGCCGACGCGACGGTGCGGTCCTTGGCGTTCTGGTTGAAGTCGACGAACACCCCCTCGCGCTCCTCCTTCCACCAGCGGCTGGTCGCCGCCTCGGGCGCGCGCCGCTCCACCTCGCGGGCCACGGTCTGCGCGGCCAGCCGCACCTGGCGGAACTCCCAGCGCCGGGCGATGCGGGCATAGATGTGGAAGCCGCGCGACCCGGACGTCTTCGGCCACGGGGTCAGGCCGTAGTCCTCGAGCACCTCGCGGGCGACCAGCGCGACGTCCACGATCCGCCGCCAGGACACCCCGGGCATCGGATCCAGGTCGACGCGCAGCTCGTCGGGGTGGTCGAGGTCGTCGGCCAGCACCGGGTGCGGGTTCAGGTCGACACAGCCAAGGTTGATCACCCAGGCCAGCCCGGCGGCGTCGTGGATGACCGCTTCGGCGGCGGAAGTGCCTCGCGCATAACGTAATTCGGCGACGTCGACCCAGTCCGGCCGGTTCGCCGGGGCGCGTTTCTGGAACACCGCCTCTTGCGTGATGCCCTTGACGAAGCGCTTCAGGATCATCGGGCGCCCGGCCACACCGCGCAGTGCGCCGTCGGCCACGGACAGGTAATAGCGGACCAGGTCGAGTTTGGTGTACGGGCCGGCAGCAGAACCGGTGGTTTCGCCGCCGCCGGCGCGGGGGAACACCACCTTGTCCGGATGGGTGATGGTGACCCGCCGCCCGGCCACCTCCAGCGAAACCGGACGGGTCATGTGGTTCATGCTAATTCGCCAGAATTTCTGGCCGTACTGAGACGGACGTCACATATGGTGGATTCCATGCCTAACCTCCTTGGCCTGCCCGGTCAGGCCACCAAAGCGGTAGCCAAAGTTCAGCAGTATGTCGAACGTGGCTCCGCTGAACTGCACTACCTGCGCCGGATCATCGAGTCGGGCGCATTCCGGCTGGAGCCGCCGCAGAACTACGCCGCGATGGCCGCCGACATCTACAAGTGGGGCGAGTTCGGCATGCTGCCGTCGCTCAACGCCCGCCGGACCCCCGACCGGGCGGCGGTGATCGACGAGGAGGGCGAACTCAGCTACGCCGAGCTGGACCGGGCCGCGCACGCGGTCGCCAACGGTCTGATCGCCAAGGGCGTCAAGGCCGGCGACGGCGTGGCCATCCTGGCCCGCAACCACCGCTGGTTCCTGATCGCCAATTACGGTGCGGCCCGGGTGGGTGCCCGCATCATCCTGCTCAACAGCGAGTTCTCCGGCCCGCAGATCAAAGAGGTCTCGGAGCGCGAGGGCGCCAAGGTCATCATCTACGACGACGAGTACACCAAGGCGGTCAGCAAAGCCGAACCGCCGCTGGGCAAGCTGCGCGCGCTGGGCACCAATCCCGACGCGGACGAGCCGTCCGGCAGCACCGACGAGACGCTGGCCGAACTGATCGAGCGCAGCAGCTCCGAGCCCGCCCCCAAGGCGGACAGGCACGCCTCGATCATCATCTTGACCAGCGGCACCACCGGCACGCCCAAGGGCGCCAACCGCAGCACGCCGCCGACGCTGGCGCCGGTCGGCGGCATCCTGTCGCACGTGCCGTTCAAGGCCGGCGAGGTGACGTCGCTGCCGTCGCCGATGTTCCACGCCCTGGGGTACCTGCACGCGACCATCGCGATGTTTTTGGGTTCGACGCTGGTGCTGCGGCGCAAGTTCAAGCCG
Source organism: Mycobacterium sp. MAC_080597_8934 (assembly GCF_000523975.1). Classification (NCBI taxonomy): domain Bacteria; kingdom Bacillati; phylum Actinomycetota; class Actinomycetes; order Mycobacteriales; family Mycobacteriaceae; genus Mycobacterium; species Mycobacterium sp. MAC_080597_8934. The sequence continues at coordinate 55,003 of NZ_JAOS01000054.1, forward strand.
CCGCTGGTGCTGCAGGACATCGAAAAGTACCGGCCGACCGCCATGGTGGTGGTGCCGGTGATGCTGTCGCGGATCCTGGACACCCTGGAGAAGATGGACAAGAAGCCGGACCTGTCCAGCCTGCGGATCGTGTTCGTCTCGGGCTCGCAGCTGGGGGCCGAGCTGGCCGCCCGGGCGCTCAAGGACATCGGACCGGTCATCTACAACATGTACGGTTCGACCGAGATCGCGTTCGCCACCATCGCCGGGCCCAAGGACCTGGAACGCAACGCGGCGACGGTCGGTCCGGTCGTCAAGGGCGTGAAGGTCAAGATCTTCGACGACAACGGCAAGGAACTGCCCCAGGGCGAGGTGGGCCGGATCTTCGTCGGAAACACCTTCCCGTTCGCGGGCTACACCGGGGGCGGCAACAAGCAGATCATCGACGGCCTGTTGTCCTCCGGTGACGTCGGCTACTTCGACGAGCACGGCCTGCTCTACGTGAGCGGCCGCGACGACGAGATGATCGTCTCCGGCGGCGAGAACGTGTTCCCCGCCGAGGTCGAGGACCTGATCAGCGGGCATCCCGACGTGGTGGAGGCCACCGCGATCGGCGTCGAGGACAAGGAGTGGGGCCACCGGTTGCGCGCCTTCGTGGTGAAGAAGGAGGGCGCTGACCTGGACGAGGACACCATCAAGCACTACGTCCGCGACCACCTGGCCCGCTACAAGGTGCCCCGCGAGGTCATCTTCCTCGACGAGTTGCCGCGCAACCCGACCGGCAAGATCCTCAAACGCGAGCTGCGCGAGATGGAGGTCTAGCGGCGCTCTTTGATGGCCCGGGTGATCTGGGCGGTCAGCTTGGGGTCGACCAGCAGCTGGTCGATCAGCGCGGTGAGCACCTCCTGCCCGGTCACCCGGGCGACCCCCAGCCGGTCGGCGGCTTCGCGCTGCCAGATGTCGAGGGCCCGGTGGGTGGCCGCCGGCAGGTCCACGGTCCGGCGGGTGCGCTGGGTGCGGCCCGCCTGGTTGGCCGGCGGGGGGCTGGGCGCCCGCGGGCCGCCGGGCTGGCGGATGCTGGTGAGGCGCTCGGTGGGCGCGGCGTCTCCGGAGGGGCCGGCGGCTGGGGTGGGAGCGCGAAACGCGCCGCCGCTGGGTCCGCTGTGGCTGGGGTTGAAGTTCACTGCGGTGTCTTCCTCCGTGAGTGCCAATCAGTAAATCAGCGCTCGTTGCCTGTGTGTCAATACTGATTCTGTCACCGACGCCAGCCTAAGTCGCGTTGCCGGGCCGGGCATGTGGCGGGCCGGTGCCGCGCCGACGGCCGGCTGCGGCGGATCCGCCGAACCCGCTCGTCAAGCAAATTGCTGATGATAGCTGCGTGTGGGAGTAAACGCCGTTTTGGGTGGCGGTGGACGACCTCGGGACGACAACTTCGACAGCATTTCTTCCGCACATACGGCAATGGCATTAAACGTATATCAGTAGATACTCGGTGTCAGGGCCAGTACTTCAGTAGACGTCTATCTACCTGTGTGTATGTGTGCCACCTGAACCACGCGGGGTCAGTAATCGCGGATAAGCGGATCGGCGCAAATGCGTATAGAAACGCCGCAAAAAAGGTGGTAATTCGACACTCTTGTTATCCAATTCACAGCAAAGACAAGCCAATCCATCTTGTTTGCCGAGAAATGCGCGAGTAGCGTTCTGGGCATCAACCTCCGATAAATCCAAATCGTTGGAAGGACGCCCTCGATGATCTGCTCAGCATCGTCACACGGTGTCGTCGCGGGTGTCGCGGCGGCTGGGGCCGTGGTCGGCGCGCTGCTGTTCGGCGGCGCCCCGGCGGCTCAGGCCGCCCCCGCGCCGGCGCCTTCCACAAGTTTCGCCAGTGCCGGGCCGCACAGCGGACCGGGCCCCATTCCCGACGGTCCCGGTGGCCGCGGATGGGGAGGCCATGATGGTCGGGGACATGGCCCGTGGGGCCACGGTGGCTGGGGCCACGGTGGTTGGAACCGGGGCTTCTGGGCGCCCGGACACTGGTGGAACTGGTGGTGGTGACCACCATCTCCGCGCGGTGAACCGGTCATCGCCGACACGCCAACCCTCGGGATGACCGGACCGCGTAGTGGGGGGAACCATGCCGGCCTGGCATCAGCCAGGTCGGCATGGCCCTATTTCCAGACCTATTGTCCAGACCGTTTGCGGCGCAACGGTTTACGGGTCGCGGGGCAACCCCAGCAGCCGTTCGGCGATGATGTTCAGCTGCACCTCCGACGTACCGCCGTAGATGGTGGTCGCGCGGCTGGCCAGCAGGTACTCGCCCCACTTGCCGGGTAGCTGATCGGTGTCGCCGATCGCCGCGTCGGTGCCGAACGAGGACACCGCGAATTCGGCATAGCCCTGGCCGGTGCGCATCGACAGCAGTTTGGAGATCGCCGCCGAGGGCATCGCGTCGCCACCGGCCAGCGTCAGCAGCGTGGAGCGCAGGTTCAGCACCTTGGCCGCATGGCCCTCGGCGATCAGCTGACCCGCACGGTGCCGCGCAACCTGATCGAACTGCCCGTCGCGGACGAACTCGACGAACTGCGCCAGCGTGGCCAGAAAATTCGCCTCGCTGCTGCCGATCGAGACCCGCTCGGCGGTCAGCGTGTTGCGGCTGACCTCCCAGCCGCGGTTCACCTCACCCAGCACGCACTCGTCGGGCATGAACACGTCGTCGATGTAGACGGTGTTGAACATCGCGTTACCGGTCAGCTCGCGCAGCGGCTTGACGTCGACGCCGTCGCTGCTCATGTCCAACAGGAAGTAGGTGATGCCATTGTGTTTCGGGGCGTTGGGGTCGGTTCTGGCCAGCAGCGCGCCCCACTGCGCGAACTGCGCGGCGGTGGTCCAGATCTTCTGGCCGGTGATCCGCCAGCCGCCGTTGGTCCGGGTGGCCTTGGTGGACAGGCCGGCCAGGTCCGATCCCGCACCCGGCTCGGAAAACAGCTGGCACCAGATCATTTCGCCGCGCAACGTCGGCGGCAGGAAGCGTTGCTTCTGTTCGTCGGTCCCGTACGCCACGATCGACGGGATGATCCAGGTGGCGATCCCGGTCTGCGGCCGTTTGACCCGCCCGGCGGCGAACTCCTGGGCGATGATGATCTGCTCCACCGGGCCCGCACCCCGGCCCCACGGCTTGGGCAGGTACGGCAGCACCCAGCCGCCCTCGGCGAGGGCGACCTTGCGCTGCTCGCGGTCCATCGCCTTGAACGCCGCCACCTCGGCCCGGATCTCGGCCCGCAGCTTCTCGGTGTCGGGGTCAAGGTCGATGTCGACCGCGCGCATCCCGGTGCTGGTCGCGGTGTCCACCACCTGCTGCGGATAGTCCGAGCTGCGGCCGAACGAGGCGGCCAGCATCAGCGCCCGCCGGTAATAGACGTTGGTGTCGTGCTCCCAGGTGAAGCCGATCCCGCCGTGCACCTGGATGCAATCCTGCGCGCATCGTTGGGCGGCGGCCGGGGCCAGCGTGGCCGCCACCGCGGCGGCGAACTCGACGTGCGAACCCGCTGTGTCCCAATCCTTTTCGCGGGCCTCATCGAGCGCCCGGGCCGCGTCCCACACCGCCGCGGTGGCCCGCTCGGTGTCGGCGATCATTTCGGCGCACTTGTGCTTGATGGCCTGGAACTGGCCGATCGGCCGGCCGAACTGCTCGCGGATCTTGGCGTATTGCGACGCCGTGTCGGTCGCCCAGCGCGCGACGCCGATGGCCTCGGCGGACAGCAGCGTGGTCATCAGGGCGTGCGCGGTCGCCATGCTCAGCTTCGCCAACACCACGTCGTCGCCGACCTCGACGGCGTTGGCCCGCACGTCGGCGATGGGCCGCAGCGGGTCGATGCTTTTCACCGGTTCGATCTCGAGCTGCTCGGCGCGCAGCATCACCCACGCCTCGCCGCTGTCGATCGCCACCGGCAACACCAGCAGCGAGGCCTGCGCCGCGGCCGGCACCGCGCGCAGCTCGCCGCGGATCACCAACACATCACCCTGACGGGTCGCGGTCAGCGCACAGCAATTCAGGCCGTAGGCCGCGATCTGGGCGCCGGATGCCAGCTCGGAGAGCACCTTGGCGTCCGGGTCGTGCGCGGAGATCAGCGCACTGGCGATGGCCGACGGCACGAACGGGCCCGGTACCGCGCCGTAGCCGAATTCGGCCAGCACAATGGCCAACTCGAGGATGCCGAAGCCCTGCCCGCCCACCGACTCCGACAAATGGACGCCGTGCAGGCCCTGCTCGGCCGCCGCCTGCCAGTACGGCGGCGGGTTCTCCAGCGGCGTCTCCATCGCCCGGTGCAGCGTCTCGGACGGCGCGATGCGCGCCACCAGCGATCGCACTGAATCGGCCAGTTCTTGATGCTCGGGATTTATTGCGATCGGCATTGGTCGCCTTCCGTTGCTGCAGGACGCCGTTTCGGCCAAGTACCTTCCAAGCTAACAACCAGTGGGTTGGTCGACGACATGGGCCAGCGGCTAGCGCCACCGCTTGAAGATCCACCGCGCGATGAGATCGGCCTGCTCGCTGCGCGCCCCGGGCGTGGTGAAGTAGTGATCGGTGTCGATCGAGGCCCGCGTCTTGTCGGTGCTGGCCAGCGCGTCGAAGATGCGTTGCGCGTCAGAGGGAAACACCCCCGTGTCGGCCTCGGCGTTGATCACCAGCGCGGGGCAGCCGATGCGGGCCAGGTGCGGTTCGGCCCGGGTTTGCGCCACCCGCAGGCTCCACATGCTCAACCAGTTCCGCAGCGTGCACGCCGCGGCGATGCCGTGCGCGGAACGGTTCGCCTTGGCCGGGACACCCGCGTAGCACGTGTTGGGCTGGCGCTTGGTGGGCTCGATGGCCGGATCCACCATGCGGGGGTCGGCCCAGGTGCGCATCACCGAAAACGGGCGGTCCGAAAACCCCGCGGCGCGAATGCGTTTCAGCTCCTTTTCGGCCCAGTCGGTGATGGCGTGGTTGCGCGCGGTCTGCGCGGCCCGGTAGCGGGCGAGGAACTCCGGCGCATACGGCGGGCCGTTGCGCTCGTTGAACAGGTCGAGGTCGGCGTCGGTGGCGACGGGGTCGTTCTCGTCGACGACGGCGGCGTCCATCCAGGCGGTGAGCACCTCCGGGCGCCCCGGGTGCGCGGCGGTGGCCACATAGCCGTCGGCCGGCGGCAATTCGGTCAGCCCCGCCGCCGGACGCATCCCGTCCAGCGGGGTCACGTTCGGGTCGACGGCCTGCGACTGGTAGGCGGCCATCAGCGATCCGCCTCCCGAATTGCCCAGCAGCACAACGGTATCCACTCCCTGGACGTCGCGCAGCCAGCGCACACCGACGCCGATGTCGACCAGCGCGTGGTCGAGCAGGAAGCTGCTCTCGAAGCCGCGGAACCGGGTGTTCCAGCCGAGAAAACCGATGCCGCGGGTGGCCATGTAGTCCGCCAGATAGTGCTCGGAGAAGTCGATCTGGTAGTGCGTGGCGATCATCGCCACCTTCGGTTTGCGTCCCACGCCCCGGTGGTAGAGCCCCTGGCAGGGATGCCCGCCGGCGCCCGCGCGGCCGGCGGTGCGCGAGGGCAGCCCGACGAATTCCCGGATCACCCCGGCGCCGGTACGGCGACTCGATTCGCGACTCAACTCTGCGGCTCCTCCTCACGCCCGTAGATGGCCCGGTAATAGATGTTGGCCAGGGTTCGGATGCAGGCCTGGTCGTCGGGTTCCCCGGAGCGCGCGGAACCGAGCTGGATGTAGCAGAACTGGTTGAACATCGCCACGATCGCCTCGGCGATCAGCTGCGGGTCGTCGTCGCGGCAGTAGCCCCGGGCTTGTGCGCGCCGCACCGATTCGGCGATGAAAGAGATTGGTATCGCGCAGATTTCGGCCCAGTACCGAGCGAAGTCGTCGTTGACCATGGCCAGTTGTGACACGCTGATCACCTCGGCCAGCCGGTTGCGGTAGGTGTGCCAGTGGGCGGCGGCCGCGGTGTAGGCGCGGTCCCGATCGGACAGGCCGTGCCGGGTCGCCGACCGCGCCCGCTGATTAGCCTCGTCGCGGAAGCGCAGCGCCCACTGGCGCACCATCGCCTCCTTGGAGTCGTAGTAGTTGTAGAAGGACGCCGCCGAGCGGCCCGCCTCCGCGGCGATGTCGGCGATGGTGGTGGCCAGCACACCCTTGCGGGCGATGACGGTGCGGGCGGCCATGTCGATGGCGGCCCGGGTGCGCCTGCCCCGATGCGTGGGCAGCGCCGCGGGCCGGCCGGGCCGGTCAGCCGGGGATGCCGCGGTCGACACCTGCGCACCTCCCTGGGCCAAAACTGAATCTGATGTTAGATTCAGATTCGGGTCTTGGCCAGGATCGTCACCCGGGGACCGAGGGAGAAACCCGATGATCAAGCCGCACAACACCAACACCGAATTCGAACTCGGCGGGATCAACCACGTCGCCCTGGTGTGTTCGGACATGGCGAAAACCGTGGACTTCTACAGCAACGTGCTGGGCATGCCGCTGGTCAAATCGCTCGATCTGCCCGGCGGCGCTGGCCAGCACTTCTTCTTCGACGCCGGCAACGGCGACTGCGTGGCCTTCTTCTGGTTCGCCGACGCGCCCGACCGCGTCCCCGGCATCTCGTCGCCGGGCGCCATCCCCGGCATCGGCGATATCACCAGCGCGGTGAGCACCATGAACCACCTGGCCTTCCACGTGCCCGCCGAGAAGTTCGACGCCTACCGCCAACGGCTCAAGGACAAGGGCGTGCGGGTCGGCCCGGTGCTCAACCACGACGAAAGCCCGATGCAGGTCTCCGCGACCGTGCACCCCGGCGTCTACGTGCGCTCCTTCTACTTCCAGGACCCCGACGGCATCACCCTCGAGTTCGCTTGCTGGGTGAAGGAATTCGACAGCGGCGACGCTCGAGCGGTGCCCAAGACCGCGGCGGACCGCCGGCCCCGGGTGGGCGCCGGGCGCTGACGCCGCCGAGCCGGAGGATGGTGTCATGACCGACGGCATATTGACCGACGAACAGATCGCGGCGCTCACGCCCGAGCAACGGCGCGAACTCGTCTCCCGGCTGAAGCGGCCCCTGGGCGAAGTGATCGACCCGGAATATCTGGCCCGGATGCGGCGCATCCGGCTGAGCCTGATGATCGGCGGCTCCATGGCGATGATCCCGTGGCTCGGCTACCTGTCGGTGACGCTGCCGGAGAACTACGTCGCCCACAACTGGCCGATCACCTGGATCGGCTTCGACGTGCTGCTGGTCGGTTTCATGCTGGCCACCGCGGTGCTCGGCTACCTGCGCCGCCAGCTGCTCGGGCTCGCCGCGTTCACCACCGGCGTCCTGCTGATCTGTGACGCGTGGTTCGACCTGATGACCGCCGGGCCCAAGGACGTCTGGCTGTCGGTGATCACCGCGCTGCTGATCGAGGTGCCGTTGGCCGTCTTCATGATCCTGAGCGCGCTGCGCATCACCCGGCTCACCATGATGCGGCTGTGGCTGCTGCGCCCCGGCATGCGACTGTGGGACCTGCCGCTGTTCCCCTGACGTTCCGGCCGCCCAACGGTCAATCGTATCCCGAGTTACCGACCCGCACAGCGGACTTGGCGAGGACACCGCGCACGCGGGCGCCTGGCATCAGGATGGGGGACCTTTCGGGCAGGAGAGGTTACTGCACCGCCGGTGATTTCGCTGGGGAATGCGAGTCTTCACAAAACCGCCGAAATCTTCGCCTCCGTCAGCTAGCGTCACAGCAGCGACACAGGGGGCGCAAGCGACGGGGTGGTTCAGTCCGCCTCAGGGGTCGAGACCGTTGCCGATTTCCAGCGCGAAATCAAACCGATGATGTGCGAAAAGCCAAGCGCTCAATGCACTTTCGCAACCCCCGGCCGCACCGGAAGCGTCGGCTCACACAGAACCAGGATTCGAGGAAATGGTCGCACTCGGCAACATCAACGAATGGCAACCGCCGCACGGCCCGGTCACGATGTGGATGGCCGCGCCGGCCGCGCTCGAAGCCGCGCGCGCCGCGCGGCGAAGTGACCTGCCGCCGAGTTACCAACAGAACCAACACCTCTGGGCCGCCTACCACGGCAAGGTGCTGGACCGCCAGCTACCGCGGCTGATGGTCGTGGCGTGGGACATCCCCGGCGCCTGCGACATTGGCGCGATGACGGCGACCATCAACGCGCACCTGCACCGGCAGGACACCTACCACAGTTGGTTCGAGCACGACAACGGCGTCTTCGTGCGCCGGGTCATCGACCGTCCCGAGGACATCGACTACGTTGCGGTGCCGCTCGGGCAGATGAACGCCGACCAGGTGCGCACGCACGTGCTGACAAGCACTCCGCAGACCCTGGAATGGGGTTGCTTCACCTACGGAATCATCCAGCACGCAGAGTATTTCACCTTCTACGCCAGCGTCGACCACCTGCACATCGACGGTCTTTCGGCCGCCCTCATCTTCCTCGACATCCACCTGACCTATCAGGAGCTGGCCCATACCGGCCGGCTGCCCGCGGCGCTGCCGGAGATCCGCAGCTACCGCGACTACGCGGTGCGCCAGCGCGAGAAGGCCGCCGCGCTGACCTTGTCGTCGCCGGAGATCAAGGACTGGATCGAGTTCGCGCGCGACACCGATGGCGACTGGCCGAGTTTTCCGCTGCCCCTGGGCGACACGTGGGCCAGCAGCAAGGGCGACCTGCTGACCGTCGAGCTGATGGACGCCGCGGACACGGCGTCGTTCGACGCCGCCTGCCTGGCGGCCGGCGCCCGGTTCATCGGGGGAGTGCTGGCCTGCACGGCGCTGGCCGAACACGAATTGACCGGCAAGACGACGTATCACGGATTCACCGCCCGGGACACCCGCACACCCGGCGTCGACACCATGACCCTGGGCTGGTTCGCCAGCCTGATCCCGGTCACGGTGCCGACCGCGGGCGAAACGTTCGCCCAGGCGGCCAGGACGGCGCAGAAGTCGTTCGACGACGCCCAACGCCTGGCCGACGTGCCGGTGGAGCGGGTGCTGGAGCTGGCCACGCCGGACGAACTGGGTATCAAACTGCCCACCCAGCTGCCGATGATGTTGTCGTTCCTCGACTTCCGCAAGATTCCCCTCAACGGCCTGTGGGCCGAGACCAAGTTCGGCACCTACGGCGACAGCCTTTCGCACGGCGGGGTGAACATGTGGATCAACCGCCAGGCCGCGAACACCACGGTGACAATGTCGTTCCCGGACAACGCGATCGCCCGCGACTCGGTGCTGCGCTACATCGCCACGCTGATCCGGGTATTCACCCGCGTCGCCAGGCCCGCCGCGGACGAGCCCGTCATAGTTGTGCCCCAACCCGATTCGCACGAACCGGGCACCTCGGCGCCCACCGCGGACGACACCGAAGCGGCGTAATCATGAGCAACGTGCTGGATTTGGCCGACCAGACCCTGTTTCTCGGTGAGCGGGCGACGGGAGCCACCAGCCTGCTGCAATGCGTGTGGGTGTACGACCGCGCGATCGACCTGGCCGGGCTGAGGCGGTTCCACCGGCACCTGGGTGCCGGACGGCTGGCGCGGCGGATCGAGTGCTCCCCGTTGCCGTTCGGCCGTCATCGCTGGGTGTCGACCGGCGCGCAGGGCGCCCTCGAGGTGGTCGCGGTGCCGCGGCCGCGGGATGCCGTCGACGCCTGGCTAACCGAGCAGGCCGGCAGACGGCCGGACGCCGAGCACGGGCCCGGGTGGCACCTGGCGGTGTTGCCGCTGACCGACGGCGGCGCGGTGGTGAGCCTGGTCACCACGCACTGCCTGACCGACGGCGTCGGGTTGTGCGAGGCGCTGGCCGACGCGGCGCGCGGGCGCGCGGACACGGTCCGCTGGCCCGCGGCGGCGGCCCGGCCACGCTGGTCCGCGCTGGCCGAGGACGCACGCCAAACCGCCCGCGACACAGGCGATGTCGGCCGTGCGGTGCGTGCGGCGGCACGGATGCTGCGCCAGGGCCGCGGCGGCGCGGCGCTGGCGCGTGGGCGCGCGACCCGGCGGCGCGGCACCCAAGACCGCGTCACCGTCCCCGCGCAGACGATCTTCGTCGACGCCGACGAGTGGGACGCCCGCGCCCGGGCCCTGGGCGGCACCAGCAACGCGCTGCTCGCCGGACTGGCCGCCCGCCTCGCCCAGCGGGTGGGACGGGTCGCCCGCGACGGTTCGGTCACCGTCGGCATGCCGGTCAACGAACGCGTTGCCGGCGACACCCGCGCCAACGCCGTTACCAACGTCGACGTGCTGCTGGGACCCGCGGCGATCGGCACCGACCTGCGCGCGATCCGGGCCGCGGTCAAGCACGCCCTGGTCCGCCACCACGACCTGCCCGACGAGCGGTGGGCGTTGTTGCCGCTGGTTCCGCTGATCCCCAAGCGGGTGTTCCGGCGGCTGCTCGGCGTGGTCACCGGCGGCGCCACCACGGTGGTGTCGTCCAACCTCGGTGCGCTCGACCCGGCCGCCAACCGGCCGGACGGCACGGACGCCGACTATTTCGCGATGAGGTCGGTGTACCCGGGCGTGACCGACGCGACCATGCAGCGCACCAACGGAGCGCTGGCGCTGCTGTCGGGACGAGTGCACGACCGGGTCTTCGTCTCGGTCCTGGGCTACGAGCTGGGCCGGCAGAATTCGAACGAGGCGTTGCGGCAAGCCCTTTCGGGGGCGCTGAACGATTTTTCGCTGACCGGCGCGACGGGCTGGAATCCGGTCCGCGCGGTGGCAACCCGCTAGGACTGCGCGGGCGTTTCGGTGCGCCGGTACAGGGCCGGCTCGGCCAGCTCGTCGAGCAGCGCGGCGAGCTGGTCGACGAGCTGATCGGGCTCGAGACGCACCTCGCCGGCCAGCCAGGCGCTGATGGTCTGTGCCACGCCGCCGACCACGAAGTGGGCGGCCGCCTTGATCCGGTCGTTGGCCGGCATCCGTAGCGCGTCGCCCACGTGCTGGCCGGACAGCATCGCGAACAGCGCGCTGGACTCGGCGCGCTTGCGCACCACCACCGGATCGGCCAGCTGGGTGCTGAACAGCAGCCGGCCCACCCGGGCGTCCTCGGTGATGGTCCGCACGATGTTGGCCATGCCCGCGCGGGTCTGCTCGTGGGCCGGCACCGCCGTCACCGCGGCCTGCGTGGTCGCGGCCAGCTCGGCGACCACCCAGTCGAACACGCACGCCACGAATTGGTCCTTGTCGGTGAAGCTTTCGTAGAAGTAGCGCGCCGCCAGGCCGGCGCGGCGGCACACGCCGCGGACGGTGACCGCCGCAATGTTCTGCTGCTCGGCCCCCAGCAGGTCCAGCCCCGCGCCCAGCAGCCGGTTGCGCCGGGTGGCCAGCCGTTCGGCCGCCTCGACCCCGCGGTACGGCCGCGCGCCGGACGTCTGGCTCATGCACACCATCTTGACACCAACGCCGGGCCACGACAATATCAGGAAACAAGCGTTCGCAGATTAGCGGACCAGTGCTGCGGGAGGACCTGACGATGGCGATTCACGAGCCGGTGCACCAGCCGACGGCCCATGTCGAGCCGACGGGCCATGTCGAGCCGACGAGCCACGTCGAGCGCCGCGTCACCGACCCGCCCCGGCCCCGGCGGCGCAAGCCGCTGCGGACGCTGGGCATCGACGAGGGGCTGATGGGCGTGGCGCTGCTGGCCGGCCCGGCGAACGTGATCATGCAGCTGGCCAATCCCGGTGTCGGCTACGGCGTGATGGAAAGCCGCGTGGAAAGCGGCCGGGTCGACCTGCATCCGATCAAGCGGGCCCGCACCACCTTCACCTACCTGGCCGTGGCGACCTCCGGCAGCGAGGCGCAGAAGGATGCCTTCCGCCGGGCGGTGAACCGGGCGCACGCGCAGGTGTACTCGACGCCGGAAAGCCCGGTGTCCTACAACGCCTTCGACCCCAACCTGCAGCTGTGGGTGGGCGCCTGCCTGTACAAGGGCGGGCTGGACATCTACCGGATGTTCATCGGCGAACTCGACGGCGACGACGCCGACCGCCACTACCGCGAGGGCATGACGCTGGCCACCACGCTGCAGGTGCCGCCGGCGATGTGGCCGCCGGACCGCGCGGCGTTCGACCGCTACTGGGAGGAGTCGCTGGCCAAGGTGCACATCGACGACGCCGTGCGCGAGTATCTGTATCCCATTGCGGCCAACCGCATTCGGGGAGTGTGGCTGCCCGGCCCGGTGCGGCGTCTCACCGAGGGCTTCGCGTTGTTCATCACGACCGGCTTCCTGCCGCAGCGGTTCCGCGACGAGATGCGGCTGCCCTGGGACTCGACCAAGCAGCGGCGCTTCGACCGGCTGATCGCGGTGTTGGCGACGGTGAACCGCTACCTACCGCGGTTCATCCGGCAATTCCCGTTCAACGTCCTGCTCTACGACCTGGACCGCCGGATCCGCAAGGGGCGTCCGCTCGTGTAGCGCGGGCGGCCGGCCGCCACGGCCGGGTTGATAACGATAATCATTTTCATTAAAGTCTGCTCAGTCTGGTCCGCCTTCCAGCCTGAGGAGACCCATGACGGCGCCGATCTTCATGGCCTCGCCGCCCGAACTGCATTCCGCGCTGCTCAGCAGCGGCCCTGGACCCGCGTCGTTGCTGGCCGCCGCCGGCGCATGGTCGCAGTTGAGTGCCGAATATGCTTCTGCGGCAGAGCAATTGAGCACGCTGCTGACCGGCGTCGCCGCGGGCGCCTGGCAGGGCGTCAGCGGCGAATCGTACGTCGGCGCGCACGCCCCCTACCTGGCATGGCTGACCAAGGCCAGCGCCGACAGCGCGGCGGTGGCCGCCCAGCACGAGGTGGCCGCGACCGCCTACACCACCGCGCTGGCCACGATGCCGACGCTGCCGGAGCTGGCCGCCAACCACGCCGTGCACGCGACCCTGGTGGCCACCAACTTCTTCGGTGTCAACACGGTGCCGATCGCGGTCAACGAGGCCGACTATGCGCGAATGTGGACGCAGGCGGCGACCACCATGTCCACCTATCACGCGGTGTCCACCGCCGCAGTCGCGTCCACACCGCAAGCCGAACCGGCACCGCAGATCGTGAAATCTGATGCCTCGCAAGACGATTCGGGCAACGAAGATCACGACCCCAAGATCGACAATCCGTTCAACGACTTCATCGCGAACATCCTGAGGAACCTGGGGATCGACTGGGACCCGGCCAAGGGAACCGTCAACGGGCTGGACTACGACGCCTACACGAATGCCGGGGAACCCATCTTCTGGGTGGTGCGCGCCCTGGAACTGCTGGAGGATTTCGAGCAGTTCGGCTATTACCTGGTGCACAATCCCGCCTTGGCGTTCCAGTACCTGGTGCAACTCATGCTGTTCGACTGGCCGACGCACATCCTGGAGATCTTCATGAGCCAGCCGGAGTTGCTGGCCCCCGCGCTGTTGCTGGCGGCCGCGCCGTTCGCCGCCGTCGGCGGATTCGCCGGGCTGGCCGGGCTGGCGGCCCTCCCGCAGCCGGTGGCCGTCCCGCGGCCGTCGCGGCCCGCCGCCCGCCCGGCCTGCCGCCGCCATCGCCATCGCACCCACCCCGTCGCAGCGGCTGCCCCGGTGGCGACGGCCCCGGCGCCCGCGCCCGCCGCCACGGCGACCACGGTGGCCGGCGCGCCGCCCGCGGCACCGGCACCCGTCGCGCCCGCGGCGGGATTCTTCCCGCCCTACGTCATCGGCCCGCCGGGCATGGGAACCGGCTCGGGATGAGCGCCAGCGCCAGCTCCAGCGCCAAACGCAAAGCGCCGGAACCCGACAGCGCCGCCGCCGCGGCGGCCGCGGCGGCGCGTGCGGCCGCCGGTCGCGCCGGCGCCGCCGCGCCACCCGGCGCGGGCACGGCGAGGAGTTCATGGACATGAACGTCGACGTCGACCCGGACTGGGGCGGGCCGGCCGGCCCCGAGTCCTCGGCGTCCGATCGGGGCGCGGGCGCGCTGGGCTTCGCCGGCACCGCGCGCAAGGACGCGGCCGGCGCGGCCGCCGGGTTGACCACCCTGCCGGGGGCCGAGCTCGGCGGTCCGACGATGCCGATGATGCCGGGCAGCTGGGAACCGGGAGACGACGCGGGAGCCGAACACGACAGCTAGTCGGTTCGTTGCGACGGGCGCGCAGCGATAATGGCCCGGTGGCGACGCTGAAGGCCGTCCGCGGCTGGCGAATCGGGTCGATGGAGGTGCTGGTCGGCATCCTGCTGGCCTGCGCCCTGGCCGCGACCACCCTGCGGACCGTGGTCGGCAACAGCGCGGCGTTGTCCACGGTCGGCACCGTGTTCTGCGGGGTTTTCGTCCAGGCGATCCCGTTTTTGGTGCTCGGGGTGGTGGTGAGCGGGCTGATCGCGGTGTTCGTCTCGCCCGAGCGATTGGCGCGCTGGCTGCCGCGTCGGCCGGCGACGGCGGTCCTGGCGGCCGGTGCGGGCGGGATGGCGTTGCCCGGTTGCGAGTGCGGGTCGGTGCCGCTGGCGCGGCGGCTGTTCGGCGAGGGCGGGGCGACGGGGGCGGCCGCGTTGACGTTCATGCTGGCGGCGCCGGCGATCAACCCGGTCGTCCTGGCGTCCACCGCGGTGGCGTTTCCGGGCTTGCCCGGCATGGTGTTCGCGCGGCTGGGCGCGTCGCTGCTGACCGCCGTCGTCATGGGTTGGGTGTGGTCACGCTGGGGCCGTCCGGAATGGATCACGCGCGCACTGCCGGCATCCCGGGCGCCGGCCGAATCGCGATTGGAGGTCTTCACCGAGGCGGCCCGTCACGACTTCCTGCAAGCCGCATCGTATTTGGTCCTCGGTGCCGCCGCCGCCGCACTGCTGCACGTGGCCGTGCCGCCGTGGGTGTTCACGCATCTGGCCGGTGACCTGGCGCTCGGCGTCGCGCTGATGGCCGCCCTGGCGGTGGTGCTGGCGCTGTGCTCGGAAGCGGATGCGTTCGTGGCGGCCAGTCTGACGATGGTGCCGCTGTTGCCCCGGCTGGTGTTCCTCGTCGTCGGGCCCGCCGTCGACGTCAAGCTGTTCGCCATGCAGGCGGGCATGTTCGGCCGGGCATTCGCGGCCCGTTTTGCGCCGTGCACTCTTCTCGTAGCAACCGTGAGTGCTTGCGGCATCGGCTTTTTCGTGCTGGGCGCGCGCTGATGAGCCGCGAGACCGAAAACACCGTGTTGCTGTTGGTGGGCATCAGCATGGTCATCATCACCGCCTCCGGCGTGTTCACCCGGTATGTCAAACCCGGACTGTGGCCGTGGCTGGTGACCTCGGCCGTGGTGTTGATCGGGTTGGCGCTGGCGGCCATCGTGGGCGACATCCGCCGCGGTGGCCCGCGCACCGTCGACGCGCCCGGCGGGGCGGGCCACGAGCACTCCCACCGCAGCGGCCTCGTCTGGCTGCTGGTGCTTCCCGTGCTGGTGCTGATGTTCGTGGCGCCGCCGGCGCTGCGTCCTTCCGCGGCGGCCCCGTCGGTGATGGCGGTGTCCAATGATGTTCTGAGACAAAAGTTTCCGCCGTTGCCGACGGGATCGTCCCCGGAAGTGTCGCTGCCGGAGGTGTTGATGCGCGAGGCGCAGGACACCACCGGATCGCTGACGAACCGGACGATCACCGTGACCGGCTTCGTCCTCAACGAGGCTCACGGCGTCGACCTGGGACGCGTCGTGATCGTCTGCTGTGCGGCCGACGCGCAGCTGGCCCGTATCCATCTGCGCGGCCCGGCCGCCGCGGCCGCCGCCGGCCTGCCGGACAACACCTGGATCCGGGTCGAAGGTCAGGTCATTCCGGCGCCGCGGCAACCGAAATCGGCGGTGATTCCGACGCTGCAGACCACCGCGGTCACCCGGATCGATGCGCCGCGCAACCCCTACGCCTACCCGCGCTGACCCGCCTTCGCTCAGCGCTCTTCGCGGAAGTCGACGTGGCGGCGGACGACCGGATCGTATTTGCGCAGCACCAGCCGGTCGGGGTCATTGCGCCGGTTCTTGCGGGTGATGTAGGTGTATCCGGTCCCGGCCGTCGAACGCAGTTTGACCAAGGGTCGAATCTCGTTGCGGGGCATCAGATTTGCTGTCCGTGCCGGCGCAGCCGCGCCACCACCGCCTCGATGCCGTCGCGGTCGATGACCTTGATGCCCTTGGCGCTGACCCGCAGCCGAATCCGGCGCCCCTCCGAGGGCAGGTAATAGGTCTTCAGTTGAATGTTGGGCGACCAGCGCCGAGGCGTCCGGCGATGCGAATGCGACACCGCATTACCGAAGCTCGGCCGCCGGCCCGTCACCTGGCAGTCGGCAGACACGAAACCCCTCCCCCGCTTATTGAAAATCATTTTCGACAAGGCCCGCCACGAACGGTACCGTATGGGTGGCTTAGATGAAAACGATTACCAATAAGGAGGCCGATGCGGACGCCCGTCTTCCTGGTTGCCGGCCAACGCGGCACGGATCCGGTCGTGGGTGCGCTGCTGCGCACCTCGGGAACGCTGGTCGTCGAGCATCGGTTCGACGGCCACGTGGTGCGCCGAACCACGGCGGTGCTCACCGATGGCGTCTTGACCAGCACCGAGTGCGGGCTGGAACTCGCGCACGGCTGCGTGTCGTGCACTATCCGCAACGATCTACTGGTCCTGCTGCGTCAACTGCACCGTCGCGACGACGTCGACCGGATCGTGGTGCACCTGGCCCCCTGGCTGGAACCGGAACCGATCTGCCTGGCCATCAACCACGTCCGGGTCCGGGTGGCGCCGGGTGGCGTCGACGGCCCTGCGGCCCTTGATGTTTCGATCGCCGCCGTGGTGACCTGTGTCGACTCCTCGACGTGGCTGAGCCAGGCACTGGGCGAGGACGAACTGGACGACGGCCGCACCCACGCCCAGGTGGTGATCGGTCAGGCCGAATTCGCCGACGTGGTGGTGCTCGACCATCCCAATCCGTTCCTGGCCGCCGTGCTGCGCCGGCTGGCCCCGCGCGCCCGCGTCCGAGTTGGCGCTGACGGCATCGATGACGCACTGAACAACCTGTACCGCGACGCGCGCCGCGGCCGCGTCGACGACCCGCACGGCCCGCTGCTGGCGGGGCAGCCGCCGCTGGATGCGCGCGGGCCGATTCGCTTGGTGGAGTTCAACTCTCGAAGGCCCTTCCATCCCGGGCGGCTGCATGCCTGCCTGGATCTGCTGCTCGACGGCGTCATCAGAACCCGCGGGCGGCTCTGGCTGGCCAGTCGGGCCGACCGCGCGATGTGGCTGGAATCGGCCGGTGCCGGCCTGCGGGTCAGCTCGGCGGGCAAGTGGCTGGCCGCCATGACCGGCCCCGAGCGCGACGGCATCGATGCCCAGCGCCGTGTGCTGGCCGCGCTGGGCTGGGACGACCGGCACGGCGATCGGCACACCGCGATGGCAATCCTGGTGTGCGGCGCGGATCCCGCCGAGATTCTCGACGCGCTGCAGGCGGCGCTGCTCACCGACGAGGAGCTGGAGCGCCCCGGCGAGTGGCAGGGGTACGACGACCCGTTCGGCGATTGGCATGAGGAGCCGTGTGTGGGCCTTGAAGCCGCCGACAACGCGGCGCAGGGGGCGCGGCAGGACCCGGACCCGTCATGAGCCCCGCCGGCGCAGGTGGGATGGAGCAGTTCCGCCGACGCGACGGTCGCCGATAACTGCGAAACCCTAGTACCGTTGTGCGCCACCGGAAATGCGGTGTCGGCCGGGCGGCGTAGGGTGGATCGCGTGCGAAGCGAAGGCGATACCTGGGACATCACCACCAGCGTGGGCTCGACCGCGTTGTTCGTGGCCACGGCGCGGGCGTTGGAGGCGCAAAAGCCCGACCCGCTCGCGGTGGATCCGTACGCGGAGATCTTCTGCCGCGCCGTCGGCGGTTCGGCCGCCGACGTGCTGGACGGCAAGGATCCCGACCATCAGCTCAAGACCGACGACTTCGGCGTGCACTTCGTGAACTTCCAGGGGGCACGCACCAAGTACTTCGACGAATATTTCCGCCGGGCGGCCGACGCGGGGGTGCGGCAGGTCGTCATCCTGGCCGCGGGCCTGGACTCGCGGGCCTACCGCCTGGACTGGCCGGCCGCGACCACCATCTTCGAACTGGACCAGCCGCAGGTGCTCGACTTCAAGCGCGAGGTGCTGGCCGGCGTCGACGCCCACCCGCGCGCCGAGCGCCGTGAGATCGCCGTGGATCTGCGCGAGGACTGGCCGCAGGCCTTGCGGGACAGCGGATTCGACCCGGACAAGCCGTCGGCGTGGATCGCCGAGGGCCTGCTGATCTATCTGCCGGCCAGCGCCCAGGAGCAGCTGTTCACCGGCATCGACGCGCTGGCCGGCCACGGCAGCCACGTCGCGGTCGAGGAGGGCGCCCCGATGACGCCCGAGGACTTCGAGGCCGCGGTGGCCGCCGAACGCGCCGCCAACGAGCAGGGCGAGCAGCGAATGTTCTTTCAGCTCGTCTACAACGAACAGTGCGCGCCGGCCGCCGAGTGGTTCGGCAGCCGCGGCTGGACCGCGGTGCCCACCCCGCTGGCCGACTACCTGCGCCAGGTCGGCCGTCCGGTGCCCGGCCCGGACACCGAGGCCGGGCCGATGATCGCGCGCAACACCCTGGTGAGCGCCGTGCGGGCCTGACCCGCCGAGCGACAAACCGGCCGCGAACCCCGATCGCGGCCGGTTTTTCATGAGTCATCCATGAATCGGCGCCGCGCCGGAACTTCTCGCGGCCCCGGTGCGACTACTACCGGGCTGACCCGTGCGCCGCCGAACAGCCCCGGCGGTTCCTGACCCAGCCCGACGAGGAGTCTTCGGCCATGACCGCGCCGGTGTGGATGGCGTTCGCCCCGGAGGTCCATTCCACGCTGCTCAGCAGCGGGCCGGGACCGGCCGGCCTGCTGAGCGCGGCCGCGTCCTGGACGTCGTTGAGCGAAACCTATGCGTCGGCCGCCGCGGAACTCAGCGCGACGCTGGCGGCGGCGCAATCCGATGCGTGGCAGGGGCCCAGCGCCGAGCGGTACGTTGCCGCGCACGCGCCCTATCTGGCGTGGCTGGAGCGGGCCAGCGCGAACAGCGCGGCCGTGGCCGCCCAGCAGGAGACCGCGGCCGCCGCCTACACCGCCGCGCTGGCCGCGATGCCGACCCTGCCGGAGCTGGCCGGCAACCACGCCACGCACGCCGCGCTGGTGGCGACCAACTTCTTCGGCGTCAACACCATCCCGATCGCGGTCAACGAGGCCGACTACGCACGGATGTGGGTCCAGGCCGCCACCACCATGTCCACCTATCAAGCGGTCGCCGGCACGGCGGTGGCCGCCGCGCCACAGACCGACCCGGCGCCGCCGATCGTCAACTCCACCAGCTCGGACGGTTCGGACAGCGACGACAGCGGCGACGACGGCGGCATCGTCGACAACGACGGCGGCAACCCCTACCAGCTGAGCTGGTGGGTCAACCGGTTCCTGGAGATCTTCCAAACCATCGGGCGGGATCTCGAGGAGTTCCCCGAAAACCCGTCTGCCGCGCTGACCCAGCTGCTGCGGGACATCTGGCTGCTGATCGTCGACGAGATCGGCCACGCCATCGAGGCCTTCCAGGCCTTCGCGCCCCAGATCGCGGCGTTCAGCCTCGCCCTGCCGGCCGGGGCCGCGGCGGGACTCGCCGGCCTGAGCGGGCTCGCCGCGATTCAGAAGGCCGCACCCCTGCCCGCGCTGCCGGCCGCGCCGCCGCCGCAGCCGTCGAGCATGCCGGCCGTGGTGGCCGGTCCGCGATGGCGCCGCGGCCGTCGCCGCCCGGCGCCCGCATCGGCCGGCGCACCGGCCCCGCGTCGGCGACGGTGACCGCGTCCGGGCCGCACCGCCGCCGCCCTCCGGCATCGGCGGCACCGCCTACCCGTACCTGATCGGCGGCCCGACCATCGGGAGCGGCACCGGCATGGGCAGCGGCGCACAGCGCAAGGCGTCCGAGCCCGACCCCGCCGCGGCCGCCGCGCCGGCCGGCGCATCGGCGTCCGAGCGGGCGCGGGCGCGACGGCGACGCCGGGCCGCCATGAAGGACCGCTATCGCGGCTACGAGTTCATGGACGTGGAGCCCGACGCCGGACCCGAGCCCGAAACCGACTCGGTGACGGCATCGGATCGGGGCGCCGGCCCGCTGGGCTTTGCCGGCACCGCGCCGTCGGCCCCCGCGCAGGCGACCGGGCTGGCCACGCTGGCCGGCGACGAGTTCGGCACCGGACCGTCGATGCCCATGGTGCCGGGCAACTGGACCGGCGAGTAGCGGCGGAACTTTACCGCCGCGGCGCCCGACTACTGGCTGCGTGACCGTGCCCGGCTACCCATCCGCTACCCGTCCGCGGGAGGCACGCCGGAATTGATAATGAAAATGATTTTCAGTAAGGTGAGGTCTTGCTGTGAGGCTGCCGAGGGTGCGGCTGTGAGTATGCCGAAAATGCGGCAAATCCCTAGGCGAAACGTCCTCATCAGCGGTAGAAGAAGGGCAGCGGAGTGGTGAGCCGACCAGGCTCGAACGCCTCGACAGTTAGCTTATGCAATGCTAACTTCAGGCGGTTAGGTTAGGGGAGGCTACATACATGAGAAGGCGCGGCCGTGGAACGCGGTGACACCGGCATGCTCACAGCTCAGCCGGTCAATTCCCGGGTCGACGCACGCGTCGACGGCGACGTGGTCAGCCGGTTCGCCACCTGCTGCCGCGCGCTGGGCATCGTCGTCTACCAACGGCAGCGCCCGGCCGACCTGGCCGCCGCCCGCTCCGGCTTCGCCGCGCTGACCCGCATCGCCCACGACCAGTGCGACGCGTGGACCGGGCTGGCGGCCGCCGGCGACGTGTCGCTGCGCGTGCTGGAGGCGGTGGCCCGCACTGCTGCCACCGCGGGCGTGCTGCAGCGCCAGGTGGACCTGGCGCCCGGCGCGCTGGGCTTCCGCTACGACACCGGGCTGTATCTGCAGTTCCGCGCCACCACGACCGACGACTTCCAGCTCGCCTACGCGGCGGCGCTGGCAACCGCCGGGCGCTTCGCCGACGCCGACCGGATCGTCGCCGCGCTGACCGCCGCCCGACCCGGCTGGCGGGAAGCCCGCTGGGTGTCGGTCGTGATCAACTACCGGGCCGAGCGCTGGTCGGACGTCGTCAAGCTGCTCACCCCGATCGTCAACGACACCGACCTCGACGACGCCTACGCGCACGCCGCCAAGATCGCCCTGGGCACCGCGCTGGCCCGCCTCGGCATGTTCGCCCCGGCGCTGTCCTACCTGGAGGAGCCCGACGGTCCGGTCGCCGTGGCGGCCGTCGACGGCGCCCTGGCCAAGGCGCTGGTGCTGCGCGCGCACGTGGACGAGGAATCGGCCAGCGAGGTGCTGCAGGACCTCTACGCCGCGCACCCGGAGAACGAACAGGTCGAACAGGCGTTATCGGACACCAGTTTCGGCATCGTGACCACCACCGCGGCCCGCATCGAGGCCCGCACCGACCCGTGGGACCCCGCCACCGAGCCCAGCGCCGAGGACTTCGTCGACCCGGCCGCGCACGAGCGCAAGGCGGTGCTGCTGGCCGAGGCCGAACGCCAGCTCGCCGAATTCATCGGACTCGACGAGGTCAAGAACCAGGTGTCCCGGCTGAAGAGCTCGGTCGCCATGGAACTGGTCCGCAAGCAGCGCGGGCTCGCGGTCGCGCAGCGGGCCCACCACCTGGTGTTCGCCGGGCCGCCCGGAACCGGTAAGACCACCATCGCCCGCGTGGTGGCCAAGATCTATTGCGGCCTGGGGCTTTTGAAGCGGGAGAACATCCGCGAGGTGCACCGCGCCGACCTGATCGGCCAGCACATCGGCGAGACCGAGGCCAAGACCAACGCCATCATCGACAGCGCGCTGGACGGGGTGCTGTTCCTCGACGAGGCCTACGCGCTGGTCGCCACCGGCGCAAGAACGACTTCGGGCTGGTCGCCATCGACACCCTGCTGGCCAGGATGGAGAACGACCGCGACCGCCTGGT